>NZ_VFTA01000016.1:0-152980 GCF_007003935.1 Mesorhizobium sp. WSM4310 | reverse complement strand
AGCAGTTCCCCTCCCACGTACTGCTTCCTGTGATGACAGCGATGGGGTCCCATGCCGGCAAGGCGAATTTGAACAGCATCGCTAGGTGTTTAGATTGTGGTATTCGGCTTTGCCCCCCGCCTTGAACGGGTTGTTTTGAAGTGCTGCGCTTCGAGATGATGACAAAACGTGGTCTGTGTGAACAGCCACAAGCATCAGGAAAGGAAGCGCAGCATGAAAAATTATGCCGGACTGGACGTCTCCGTGAAAGAGACCACCGTTTGCATCGTGAGAAGGGCGCCGAATTTGCCGAGAGATGAAGGTTGCTAGTCATCCGGACGATCTTGCTGACGCATTGAAGAACCCCGCATGGAATCTCGCCCGGATCAGGCTTGAAGCCGGCCCCTTATCCCAATGGTTGGTCTGGCGGCAGCCGGACTACGTGACCTGTATCGAGCCCCGTCATTCCAAGGCGTTCTCAAGGCACAGGTCAACAAGACCGACCGCAACCATGCTCGCGGCATCGCGCAGATATGCGGGTTAACCTGTTCCGGCCCGTGCATGTCAAGAGTAAGCGGTATTCTCGGGCCACGGCCTTGAGCTCGAGCTTGTTGATGTAGACCCAAGGCAGGAGATCGTCGATCTGGCTGTTGGGGTGGCCGTTGACGATCCTGGTGAGGACATCGGCGAGATAAGCCGAGCGGTTCGACACCATTGAGCTTGCAGGTTTCGATCAGCGAGGCGATGACTGCCCAGTGTTCGGCGCCGCCGTCAGAGCCTGCGAAGAGCGCGTTCTTGCGGTTGAGCGCGAAGACTGATTCATTATGCACCCCCTCTTCAAATGGCGGGAAACAGCGATTTCTGATTATCGTCGTTGATGATACGCGGAGATTTGCGCGCCAAATCGGCCTTGATCCGTTCATCTTCAAGGTCGCTGGCGCGGATCTGGTAGGGCGCGCCGCGCATGACCTGCTCGGCTGGTAATATGCCGTCCCTGACGAACCGGCGGATTTTGACGTGCGACACGCCAAGCTTCGCGGCCGCGTCCGACATGGTAAGCCACTCGCCGTTCTTGTCGGAAGACCGATAGCCGCTGATCTTGTGCACCGTGCGCAGGGATTGGACGCGTCGCGCCGTCCAGGTCTTTCCCTGACCCGTCTTCATGCCCATGCGGTTGAGTGTGGCGGCGATTTCGGCATCCGACCATCGCGTTGCCATGGATCGCATGACCGCCAGAGCCTCCTCAGGCGTACTCTGGCCATGCTCTCCGGATTTGGACTTGCGAACCCTTACCTGGGAATGCTGGCCCCCATGCCAATGGATGGTCAGGATCACATCGCGCGCGTCGTCATCGACGTCCGCCACAATGTCCTTGATGAGCGCGCGCAGCAGTTGCTGACGGAACCGCATATCGACACCCGGCGCATTCCAGGCGGCTTCGAGATCCTGGGCGAGGCCGGTGAAGTCAGGGATCGCGTCGACAGGCTCCATACGCTGGACTTCACTGAGCCGGGCCT
Organism: Mesorhizobium sp. WSM4310; assembly: GCF_007003935.1. NCBI lineage: Bacteria > Pseudomonadati > Pseudomonadota > Alphaproteobacteria > Hyphomicrobiales > Phyllobacteriaceae > Mesorhizobium > Mesorhizobium sp. WSM4310. The sequence continues at coordinate 151,484 of NZ_VFTA01000016.1, read as the reverse complement.
CGCAGGTCTCCACGCGCCTGAGCCTAGCTTCCCAGTTCCTCTCGAGCTGGGCCGCTATAAGCCGGTTCTCCGGGTCGCAGGCGGCGTAGCGGCGCTCGGCGAGCGATGCCTCATAGCGTGCCTGCTGCAGGTCCATCTCGATCATCTGCCGCCGCCTGGCTTCGCTCTCCAGCTGCATCTGTTCAGCCTCCAACGCCGCCTCGATCGCCATCGGCGCAACCGCCTCCAAGGCTTCGCGGGCCACCGCCGCATCGGTGCGAAAGCCGTTGAACGACATGCATCGCGCCTGCGCCATCATGGTGTTCTCGCAACGATAGACCGGGTAACCTTGGCCACGTCCGGCATACGTGACAACCAGTCTTCGCCCGCATCGACCACAGGAGAGAAGACCCGGGAGCAACGCGCGACCGCCGCGGCCCGACTTGACGCCGCCGGCTTTGCCATAGGCGTTGGCGGCGAGAAGTTCCTGGTTCCGTTCGTACTCGCTCCATCCGATATAGCCTTCGTGATGCTCCTTGAGCACCACCGCCCAATCGCTGGCCGGCTTGTAATGACCATAGCTCTTGCGGACGCGGCCATCCACGATCTCGGTGCGCTTCTCGCTCTTACCATAGACATAAGCGCCGGCGTAGAACGGGTTCTTCAGGACGGAGATCACGTTGCGGTAGCGGACCGGAACCCAGGCGAAGGACACCATCTTCTTGCCGTCGGAGGGTCTGGGGAAATGCACGCCATCGTCGATCATCGAGATCAGGACCTGGCGGGCACTGCCGAGTTCGCGGAAACGCGCGAATATCAGGCGAATGGTCTCCTGCAGGCGTATATCGGGATCGAACCCGAGACCGTAATCCCGGTGCCAGACGTAGCCGAAGGGCACAGAGATGCGCAGTTCGCCGCGCTGTGCCTTGGCGCGGTCAGCTTCGTACATGCGAGCACGCAGCACCCCGAGTTCGAACTCGCTTATGCTCCCCTTCATGCCGAGCAGCAGGCGATCGTTCGGCAGTCCCGGATCGTAGACTCCGTCCAGATCGATCACCCGTGCATCGACTTCGCCGCACAACTCGAGCAGCCGATGCCAGTCCGGTCCGTTGCGAGACAGGCGGGACGCCTCCAGGCAAAGCACAGCGCCCACATGACCGGTGCACAGATCGTCGACCAGGCGTTCGAAACCGGGACGTTCCACAGCTCCACTTGCGGTGCGTCCCAAGTCCTCGTCGATCACCTCAACCTTGCGGAATCCCCAGCGCCGCGCGACGTCGACCAGCTCATATTGCCGACGCTGGCTCTCAAGATTGAGCTGCACTTGCGCCTGCGTGGACTGACGTACATAGACAACGGCCTTGCGCTTGAGGATGGTGGCCGGAATCAGATTACGGCTCGTCATCGCGGCTCTCCTCCGTCACGATACCGGCGGCGGCCATCAGCACATTGGCGAGCCGGGCGATCACGATCGTTCGTTGCGCTGCGCTCAGCCCGACTAGCTTGTGCGAGTCGAGCGCATGCTGAGCTGGCGAACGATCACGAGAGATCGTGTCGGTGGCGGCAAGGTTCTCATTTTGAGTCTCCCCGATGATGAAACCATCCGGAGAGCCTCGCCGGAAACGGCGCTGGATCAAGAGCTTGTTCAGTTCAAGCAGTGCAGCAAGCGACGCGCGCGGGGAGCCCAGATCCATTGCTGCGCACGGGACTTCGACCTCCTGCCCAACATGGGCAGAATGACCCCGAGATTGCGATCGGACGGATCGAGCGTTCGACGGTGTTGCTGTCGATCTCGATGCGGCCGTCGTCAAGGAAGTGCGAGAGGCCTTCCCAGCGTGAGAGCGTGTAGCGGATTGCCTCTGCGAGCTTGGTCTTCTGACTGATCAGGCCGAGCTTCTCACGCAGCCAGGGTTCGAGATCGGCGACGATGGCGCGGCTTTTGTCCTGACGCATCGCGCGGCGCTCGTTGGCCGATCGGCCACGGATGTCATCCTCGATCTTGTAGAGTTCGGCGATCCGTCTCAGCGCGTCACTGGCGATCGGCGCGGGACCGGCTGCTGCCAGTTCATAAAAGCGCCGACGGACATGCGCCCAGCAGAAGGCGAGCGTGACGCCGCTTTTGTCGGCCAGCACGCGATAGCCGCCATAGCCGTCGACCTGCAAGATTCCGGTGAAGCCTGCGAGATGAGCGATCGGACGCTCGGCCTTTCGGTCCGGCGCATAGACATAGGCGACGCCCGGCGGGTCGCTCCCCTCCCATCGTCGGTCATCGCGGGCATAGGCCCAGAGTTGACCTGTCTTAGTCTTGCCGCGGCCGGGATCGAGCACCGGCGCGGTCGTCTCGTCGGCGAAGAGTTTTGCCGAGGACTTCAGCTTGCCAAGCAGCCGCTCATGCACCGGACGCAGGTGCCAGGCGGCGCGGCCGACCCAGTCGGCGAGCGTAGAGCGATCGAGATTGATACCCTGCCGGGCGTAGATTTGCGCCTGACGATAGAGCGGAAGGTGATCGGCATATTTTGAGACCAGCACCTGGGCGACCGTTGCCTCGGTCGGAAGACCACCCTCGATCAGCCGGGCCGGCGCCGGAAGCCTGAACCACGACGTCCTCGCAGGCGCGGCAGGCATATTTGGGCCGGCGCACGACGATTACACGCAGCTGCGCCGGAACGATGTCGAGCCGCTCGCTCACGTCCTCGCCGATCCGATGCAAGCCATTGCGGCAGCATGGGCAGGCATGGTCCTCGATGTCGACGACCATCTCCACGCGCGGCAGATGGGGTGGCAGCGCGCCCCGGTTGGCCCGGCGCCTCGTGGCCTTTGCTTGCCGCTCGGCGGGAGCAGATTGCTCCTTCTCTTCCTCACCGGCGGCCTCGATCTGCTCCGCCTCTTCGAGCCCCAGCAGCAATTGATCCTCGGGGAGCGTCTCGGCACGCCGGCCGAAGCGGTGACGCTGCAATTCCTTGATGATCTGAATCAGACGGGCATTCTCGACGTCGTGCGCCAGGACCATCGCCTTCAGCGCGTCCGGATCGTCGGGAAGCTGGTCAGCCGTCATCGCCATGAACGGATCAGACCATATTCGCCGACAGCCCGCGACAGCGGAATCTAGGCTGATTCACTTCGTCGCGGGTCAGCCCGCCTGGGCTGGCACGCGGGTCCGGCGCGCCTCATGGACTCGCCGCCAGTCGAGACCTTCGAGTAGCGCCGAGAGCTGCGCGGCCGTCAGCCGCATCATGCCGTCATGCACTTTCGGCCAGCGGAACTCCCCATCCTCCAAACGCTTAGCAGGCAAACCCCGGTGCCATCCCAGAAGATCAGCTTGATCCGGTCAGTCCGCTTCGCCCGGAAGACGTAGACGGCCCCGCTGAACGGATCGGCCCCCATTGTCTCTCGCACCAGCGCCGCCAATCCCTCCGCACCCTTGCGGAAGTCGACGGGCTTCGTCGCCACCATGACCTTGACCGCACCCGTCGGCCCGATCACGACGTCGCCTTCAGCGCGCGGATCACTGCGGCCACCGTCTTGGTATCGGCGCCCCGGCCGACGCGCATCGCGATGCCGTCGATCTCAAGCTCGATCATGCCGGCATCTCGGGTGGCTTGCCGTTTCCGCTGCTTCGGTGAACGGCTGGCTGCAGGTTCCGCCGCCGCCACAACCGCCGGCACAAAGGCAGGAGAATCTTGCTGCACCGAAGCGGCCTGTTTGCGCGCTTCGCGGCGCCAGGCGAAGACCTGCTGCGGCCTGAGACCATAACGGCGGGCGACCTCGGAAATGATCGCATTCGGCTCCAGCGTCTCTGCGATGATCCGCGCCTTGTCATCCACCGACCAGTGACGCCGACCGCCGGCACCGTTGATCACCTCGAAACGCCGAAGCTGCCGCTCCGGGTCAAGCGTAAGGTCAAGTCCAGACACAAGCCGATCTCCGATCCCAATACAGGATCGGCAACCTCACAGATCGCGACCACTCCCGAAAGGTGGTCCGGAAACACCGCTCTGATGTCCGCTGTCAAGGTTTGGAACGCATGAGGTCGCCCGATCCGAGGAACGGCTGCTCATTCTGATGATCGCGCATGGGTGGGGAGGCGGAACTGAAGGACGTCGGTGATCAAGCTCTGATGCGCGGGTTGGCTACCGCATTCCCGATTGTGCGTCCGGGGCTGTTCCTATCTTACTGCGGGCGTCGGTCGATTTGCCGGCCACAAAGCGTCTGACGGGCATTCCCCTGCCGTGGTCCCGCCTCCGCCCATGCGCGATATGTGCGCCATCGCGGCGAGCGATCAGGTGACGCGCGCCTCCCTTGCGACTGCCCACATAAAGCCGACCAGTTCACGGGCGATCGCGGTGCAGACGACCGTTGTCCGTTTGCCCCGAGCGCTCAGCATGCGGTAGCGGGCTGTCAGGCGGGACTGCGCCTTCCAGGCGATCTCACGCACCTTCGGTGACGCCTGCTCCAACCGGTATAGCTTCGCCTTCCCGACCTTGGGCGGATGTCGATAGGTCCAGGCGCTCTCGACCAACATGTGGCGAACCCGACCGTTGCCTGCCTTTGTGATGCCGCCGCGCCGGACTGTCTCCCCGGTTGAGCGCTCGCCGGGGACCCGACCGAGATATCCCATGAGCTGGCGTGGGCTTTCGAACCGGCTGGCGTCGCCGACTTCGGTGACGAACGTCACGGCGACAATTAGGTCTACCCCACGCAATGTCTGAAGCGCCCACACGATCGGTGCCAGCGACCAGGCCGGGACGAACTCTTCGATCACACGCTCCAGCCGCTCGACCCGCTCTTTCGAGACGCGCACCGCCTCGACCATCTCCTGGAGTGCGATCTGATGCGCGGGATGATCGAACCTTGTTCCTGAAGCCAGCGTAGATAGCGCATCGTCCAGCTCTTCTTTCGCGGATAGCTACGGCCGTGCTTGAGCATGAATGCGCTCACCTGCTGGCGATGGACCCGCAGCGTCTCGACCGCGCCCGCCCGCGCGCGAACAAGATCCCGTATGGACTCGTGCCCTTCATCGGGAACCCACACCGCGGTCAGCTCGCCGGCGCGCAATAGTCGGGCAAGGGAAATGGCGTCTCGACGGTTCGTCTTCACCCGATCGCCGGGCTTCCTTGGTATCAATGATGGTGCAACCACGGTGCACTCGTGCCCGAGCGACCGGATCAGGCGATAAAGGCCGTACCCGGTCGGCCCAGCCTCATAGCAGAAATGCACGTAATCAAAGCGGCTGGCGATCCGGCCTATGACCCGCCGCATGCTGGTCGCCGACGCGTCGACCTCACCGAAGAACCGAACCTCTCCTTCCCGGCCTGCCTCCGCAATCGCAATAGCGTTCTTAAGCTTCGCAACATCGATTCCGACAAATGCTTCTCTATAATCCGCCACGGCTCGTCCTCCTGTGGTGAGGATCGGCTCGGCCCGTCCGAGCAACCCTCGGACGCGCAGTGTAGGGCGAGCCACCTCATCGGCAGAGGCGGACATACGGTCTTACTGTCAAGACGCTGACGACCCAGAATCGCCGGGCGCTGCTGACGGCCCTCAAGTCGCTTCAGGAAAAGGCCATCGCCATCGAGAACGACATCCGTGGCCTGTTTCGTAACTTCGGTCTCAAAGTTGGCATTGTCGACGGCCGGCAAATTCGCGGATCGCATCCGGGACCCTTCCGGTGACATTCCGGAACTCGAGACATCATGGAGACGTTGCTCACCGCCCGTCGGAAACTTTGCGAGCAGTTCACGGTGCTACACGAAAGACTGTTGTCGATCGTGAGGGGTGACACGGTTTGCAGGCGGTTGATGACCGTGCTGGGCGTCGGCCCTATCGTTGCACTGGGTTTCAACGCCACGGTCGATATTCCTGCCCCCTTCAGGAATTCGAAGGACGTGGGGCCGTATCTCGGTTTGACGCCGCGGTTACATCAATCAGGCTAGGATAATCGCGTCGGCAGGTCAGCCTAGGAAGCTTGAATGGGATTGACTTCAACACGCCGAATAGACAAGTCCAGGCATTTGGTGGAGCGGATTGAGAGTGAAGCGCTCGGGCTGGGAAGCCCATGCCTTGCAGATGAACTCGTAGGGTGAGACCTTTGAGGGCCTTCAGCCTGCGGCCGAAATTTGTAGGCCGCAACAAAGTCGGCAAGATGCCGACGCAGTTGGTCATGATCGTCGTAGTGGAAACGCTTGCCCGTCGCGTCCTTGATGGTGCGGTTCATTCGCTCGACCTAGCCGGTGGTCCAAGTATGCTTTGGCTTCGTGGTTCGAAGCACAGCGCGACGATGCGGCCCCCGAACGTGCTTGCGGGCTTCCTGGCGCCGCGACGAGCGCTTGCAGGCGCTGACGGTCGCTGGCCAAAACGGTGAAGGGGGATGCTATTGCGCATGCATCTAACTCGCACGCCAAACCGCAAAACGGAATCCCGAAATCGGACTCTTTTGATCCGATCAATCCACTATGAGACGCCGATTCCGAAATAGCGGGTGTGGGCGACATTGAGGATGCGATTGATCAAGCTTACGAAGCTGTGTCCGCCGGCCGTTGCAGCTGTGCCATAACTGGAGTGTATACCAAGGGCCGGCACCGAGTTCATCTCTAGGACAAACGGTTGGCCTGAGCGATCGATCCGGAAATCGACGCGGGCATAGTCCCGGCAGTGGCAGGCACGGAAGGTCGCAACCGAAATATCCCGTAACATCGTCTCAAGCCCGCTCTCGATTTTCGCCGGGCAAATCTTGGGCACCGCTGCGGCCGCCACGTACTTCGCATCCCAATTCATAACACGCGTTTCGCGGTCACCGAAGTCCTGCTCCACTAGAGGCAAAACTTCGGGCTCCCCGTTTCCGAGCAACGCAACGCAGATTTCCCGCCCCTCGATGTATTCCTCCACTAGCGCATCCTGAGCATGCTGCGTGACGATCACTTCGACGGCCTGCCGCAACTTAGAGTGTTCATGTATGATCTGCAATCCGAAGCTGCAGTCCTCCTCCCGCGGCTTCACTACCACTGGGAATCTCAGGTCGCCGGTGTTCTCGGTGCCGCGACGCATCACGCGAAAGTTCGGAGTCGGCACGCCCTGATCGCGGATGAGCATTTTGGTAATGACTTTGTCTCCCGTCAGCCCAATCCCGAAGGGGCTACATCCAGTGTATGGAACACCGGCCATCTCAAGCATGGCAGGAACATGAGTGTAACGCTTTTCGCCCTGAATTCCCTCCGCCAAGTTGAAGACCATTCCCGAGGGGCGACCTTGCGGATCAGGTGGCATGAACCGCTCGAGACTGGCGAGCAGTCCTTTATCGCCTTCACACACTACCGTCTCGTGGCCGCCCTCTTGAAGTGCCGCCACCACATCTTCCAACGTGCCGCTATGCGGCCAAGGCTGCGGCGGCTGCGGACAAGGCTGACCGAACCGGTTAATCACACCGTTGAAATCACTGTTCGTTACGATGGCTACTCGCATGAGCTATCTCCTTTGACGTTTGTCTGCTGTCACGAAACCAATGAAAACTGGATGGAGGCCAACCGCTATATCAACATTGACGACCTGCACGAGTACAAGAGGCTCGAAGCACCATGGCTGACCCTTTTCACAACCCCCTCCACAAACATAGGTCCACCACCCGGTTCCCTCTCCGGTTCCCGACCCTTTCCGCTGGCGGTGCTCTTTTTGCCCAAGTAGCTCGAAAGACGGCGAGTTGGGTTGCGGTACCATCAATAAAGCCTTATGCAGGGTTTATGCCAAAACAGATGATAACCGGCGGATGAGAGCGCTCCGACGCGAAATGATCGCTTCAAAAACCGTGCCAACCTCGCAAAATGCACGTCGGCCAGTGCTTTGAGTTTGATATCAAACTTACGGTCATATCAGGTACTAAACTGGCCCGCACAACCACTATGTCGCAGGCGCGACAAAATCCGACAGAGATCGTATCCCAGGGGACGAGCGGCGACCCATCCGCAGTCTTTTGACGCTCGCCGGTCCCTTACATCGAGCCCTGGCGTCCAGAATTGAAGTTGGGCGAAGGCGATCCGCATAATCGTATGCCCGGCCTGGCCGGCTTCAACGTGCGAGCGCTGCAGCAGTTTCAACAATGATGGCGAGTCGGCATAAATCTTCTTGAGAGGCTGGCGCTTAATCCCGGAACAAACGCGGCAATCAGCACTTCGCCTTGCTCATTTCGATGACGGCCATAGTGTTATTGCGCGCTTCAAAAGCTGGACAGCGATTCCGCTAATTCCCGGACAGCGTTTTCACAAAAGTCCGACAGTTCGTCGAGGTTGGTCCTCGGCAGCCTGGTTGCTGTAGGGCTGATTGATTTCGGTGTTCTCGGAGTCGGTCAAGAGGGCCGAGGCTTTTTTCTTCGGATGCTCTCGCCCTGAAGGGCGATGCGGTGTGCATTGTGCACGAGCGGTCGTGTATAGCGTCGGCGACCGTGCTGTCGTTAATAAGGTCGTGCCAGCTTGCCACGGGGACCTGGGCGGTGATCAGGGTGGATTTTCTCTGATAGCGCTCCTCGACGATTTTCGAAGAGGTGGAAGCGCTGCTGATCGGAGAGAGCATGGTTGCCGAAGTCGTCGTGGATGAGCCAAGTGGACACGGGTGAGCTTGTCGATGAGGCGGGGAAAGGAACCATCGATGCGTCGCTCTCGAACAGGATAACAGTGCGGCTTCGGAAAAGTCCGGACAGGCTTTCCGGTAATCTCAATGATGAGATCCGCGCCCGCCGTTCCAAAAAAAGGTTCGGCACGAAGCCCGCATTTTTTGCACTGGGCTTACGGCGTGCTGATCCACTGTTTCGTCATTACTATTCCCGAGCCTTGCAACCGAGCCGGAAGCGTCAGGCGAATGCAGGATTCCTGCGCTCGTAGAGCGTCCCAGCTTGGTCAGCACAACCTGACGATACGCGCCATCTTGGCGGCAAAGGCATTTGACGCAGCTGAATTGTCACGATCAGACGGCAGTTGGATCCTCATTGGATGGCCAGTGTTGCAAAAATCACAGGCTGGAGATCGGACTTGCGCCCTGGTGAATTTCCGCCACCGCATCGGGGTCGGTCTTCAACCCGGCAACTTCGACTTCCCAATTATAATAGAGACCGCGGCCGGGGCTTTGGCGGAGAGGGTCAGTCCTGGCGATGCCTCTCTCGAGCCGGCCTACATTGCAGCTGCCAGGCGGTTGGTTGAGCGCGGAGCCGTCGCGATAACCAGGGACTGCGGCTTCAGTATCTGGTGCCAGGCTGCACTGGCCACGTCTGTCAAACTTCCCGTGGCCATGTCGAGCCTGCTACTGGCGCCCACGCTCCTCCGGCAGCTTCCGGCCGGCGCAAAGCTCGCCGTCTGGCCGCAGACTCAAGACACTGCGGCGAAGAGCTGCTGGGCATGGATTCATCCGCAGGGGCAAGAGTAGCCATCGGCGGCATCGAAGGTAATACGCGGCCGGCTAGTGTTACCGAAATGGAGTCCCCGGGTTGCAGTCTGTGTCGCGACTTCGCGCCGCACATCCCAAGATTGACGCACTCCTATTTGAATGTACATTGTCCCCGATGGTGACGTCAGCAATCCGTCGTAGGACAGGACTGCCCATCTATGACGCCGCGCCCCTTTATCGAATGACATTCGCGTCCGTGGCTTGACCGCTTGGAGGCCGTCAGGTGCTTGAGCGCGGCAGTCTCAAGTTTTAAGGGGTGGCAGCGTGGAATCTGCTCCTCGCGAAAGAAGGAAGCCCCAGGCGACTTTCGATCGTATATGCCGCGGCTAGGACGGAGGTGTCGGAATAGCGCGCGCCGACCAGTTGTAGCCCGACGGGCAGCCCTTGATCATCCAGGCCCGATGGAATCGATGCTGCTGGTTGCTGGGTCAAGTTGAAAGGGTAGGTGAAGGGCGTCCAGTCCACCCACCCCTTGTAACTATCATCCGGCACATTTCGCCCGACGGGGAACGGCGCGATAGGCATCGTCGGTGTGACCAAGAGATCGTAATTTTCGTGGAACTTCGCCATCAGAGCGGAGAGCTCGAACCGCATCGCCTCAGCTTCCTGAAATTCGGTAAGGGTGATCTTCAGCCCGCGTTCGGCACCTTCCAGAAAGCCAGGATCTAGTAATTGTCTTTGCTGTTTGTTCATTCGTGACACAATACGGGCGGCGCCAGCGAACCAGAATGTAGAAAACACCTCCACCGGATCCGCAAATCCCGGATTGACTTCGGCCACCTCGGCCCCAAGAGCTCGAAGCTGGTCGATCGCATTATCGGTAACGTTTTGGATATCTCGCGCCACCTTGACATAGCCGAGGTTCCGACTGTAGCCGATCCGCAGGCCCCTGATGGTGGTCTTTGCTGGATCGGGGTCGAGACCTAGGTACGCCGGACCCGCATAGCCATCGCGAGCGTCCTTTCGTGCAATCACATTCATCATCAGGATCGCATCCGCAACGGTGCGGGTCACCGGCCCCAAATGAGACAGCGTTGTCATGGCGCTAGCTGGCCATTGCGGAACGATGCCGAAGGTTGGCTTGAAGCCGAAGGTCCCCGTGAAGCTCGCCGGTATCCGGATTGATCCCCCGCCGTCGCTACCCTGATGAAGAAAGCCAAGGTTGAGCGCAGCCGCAACTGCCGCCCCTCCCGACGACCCGCCTGGTGTCAGGTCAGGATTCCAGGGATTGCGGGTGATCCCGTAGACCGGGCTGTCTGTTACCCCTTTCCAGCCAAATTCTGGAGTGGTTGTCTTGCCCAGGATAACGCCACCGGTCTCACGGATACGGGCTGGAACAGGGGCGTCTTCAGTCCAGGGTCCCTCGGTGCTGCCGGACAATGAGCCACGTCTTGTCGGCCAGCCTCGTGTCAAGGTGAGGTCTTTGATGGTGGCCGGAATGCCATCTAGTACTCCGGCTGGTTCCCCCTTCATCCATCGACCCTCCGAGGCCCGGGCAGCAGACCTGGCCCCTTCGTGGTCGACGAGGCAAAATGCGTTCAGCGCCGGGTTGTTGGCGTCGATGCGGCTGAGACAGTCATCGACGACTTCAACAGGCGAGAGCTGCCGCCTTCGGTAGAGTTCCAGGCATTCGCACGCCGACAGACCCTCAAGAGATGTTGGCACGGATGAACGAGTTTTCATTTTACGAGGTCCGCTACATTCAAGCCTGGCATAAGACGGCAGTTATTCATTCGTTCTGCGGCCCTTGTCAGACCGATCATCAAGACGTCGGACGGGATCCCAACGTGTTCTCTACGAGCTTGATCCAGTACGATGTTCCATAAGGAATCGCCTCGTCGTTGAAATTGTAGGCAGGGTGATGCAGGCCGGCGCTGTCACCGTTCCCGCACCAGACGAAAGCACCCGGCCGCGCCTGCGCCAGGAAGGAGAAATCTTCCCCCCCCATTACCGGTGGCGTCTCGAGCACATTGTTTTCACCGGCCACGCCCTTGGCCGCGCTTCTCGCAAGGTCGGTCTGCTGGACCTCATTGAAGAGAATTGCGTCGAAGCTCTGAAATTTAATATCTATCTTCGCGCCGGTTATCTGGGCGATGCCGGCGACCACTTCGCCCACCCGCTCCTTCACGAACTTGCGCACCTCCGGCTTTAGCGTCCGCATGGTGCCCACCAACTCCGCTGTTTGCGGAACGACGGGGACTAGTCTCTGCCCGGACTGGAACTGGTGGAACGAAATTCCTGCCGAGTCGACAGGGTCAATGTTCTGAGCCAGGATATGCTGCAGGGCCGTCACAAGCTGAGCGCCGACCAGAATCGGATCGATGCATTCATGAGGCCTTCCAGGGTGCCCCCCTCGCCCTTCAATGCTAATTTCTATGCTATCAGTTGCCGCCATCACTGGACCTTGCCGGATTCCGAAGACACCTACCGGCAAGCCCGGACGATTGTGCATTCCGTAGATGTGCTCGATGCCGAACCGCTCCATCAAACCGTCATCTAGCATGGCAACGGCGCCGGTACCGATCTCCTCGGCAGGTTGGAAGATCATGACCGCCGTTCCAGCGAAATTCCGAGTATCGGCAAGATAGCGCGCGGCACCCAACAGCATCGCGGTGTGGCCGTCATGCCCACACGCATGCATCAAGCCCTTGTTCTTGGACGCATAGGGCAGATCGGTCGCTTCGTTGATCGGCAGCGCATCCATGTCAGCGCGCAATCCGATAACCTTTGGGTTACCGTCGCTCACGACGCCGTTGCCCTTGATGACGCCAACGACGCCGGTTTTGCCGATGCCGGTCGCGACGGCGTCGCAGCCGAATTCGCGCAGGCGCTCGGCGACAAATGCCGAAGTACGGGGGATGTCGAAGCCCAGTTCGGGATGTGCATGGATGTCCCGGCGCCAAGCCACTATCTCGGGGAGAAACTCTGCGACGCTATTGAGAATTGCCACGGGGACTTTCCTTTCTTGCCGGTTGCAGGCGAATTTCACGCTTTGTCCTTGCGAGAGCCGGGAGACCCGTTTCCGCGCTGCCGGGAGCACAGCATCCTCTGTGCGACGTAGGCACCCCAGCTATTCCGCCGACTGAAGCCGCTCCAATTAGCCGGGGACCGACAATCCTGAATTCCGCTCCGCCCAGAATGTAGCAAGTGCCAAAGAGCTTGGTTGCGCGAAGGGCGCCTTGGTCCCGCAGAATATCATCGTTTTTTGGTCATTGGCGCATAACACCTGCAGGCTGAGAGGAGGTGCCCTGGTATATATGCGGGACCATTCAAAATAGGACAGCCGACATTCAGAAGTGCGGGACAACTGCGACCCGCGGAAGGCGCGTGGTGGTTGCCTGGGCGGGCTCTTTTGAAGGCTACTCTTCAGCAATTGGCAGAGCAAACGACGCCTTGATCCGATCCATTACAACGATTGTCTTGAACCCCTTTACTTCAAGATGTTCGTAAAAAAAACGACGGGTAAACGCCTCGTACTCGGCCATGTCCTGAGCAGAGACCGTAATAATAAAATCCGCTTCACCCGTAACGTAGTAAGCGTTCATGATCTCAGGCGTCCGCCGAATTGCCTGCTTGAAACGATCGATGATATCGGCGCGATCGCGCTCGAGAGTGATGGATACCAGCAGGAGCAGGGGCCGACCGACGGCTTCCGGTGAAACTATGGCAACGTCCGCTTCGATGACGCCAGCGTCTCGAAGTCGCTTTAATCTCCGCTGACAAGCGGTAGCCGATAGTCCGGCAAGTTCGCCCAATTCCTCTGTCGTAAGGCGATTGTTGCGCTGCACGACGTTGAGAATCTTCCGGTCAATTCGATCCAGATCCATTCACAATCTCTGCTCATGATGATATCGGCCAATGCCAAGGCCGCCAGTCCGTACGTCCAAAATGTAGCAAGTGCCAAACGCCCTCTCGGCGCTAAAGTCGGTCCAAGTCGCAGAAAATCGGCGTTTCTTTCGCCATCTGCGCACAATACCGGCATAGTATAACTATCTGAGGGGTGCCGCTGAATCGATGGGCGTTGCTGGTGAGCAGTTGCGGGCCAGCGCAAGAACGGCAGATTCGATCGGGTGGGGGCGATCCCCGGTCGAAAAGATCCTACCGATCTCGTTGCTCAGGCGCAGAAAACATGAGTTGCAGCACGCTCGCATCAGTTCGAGGCAAGCGTGTTAGGGAGCGACATCACCAAGGGTGTCGGCGTTGCAGCATAAATCGGAGACCATGAGAGTCAGGCTATGAACCGGCCCCGGCTTTCGGATGCCTTACGGCCCTCGCGCGTCGGCCGCGAGTGAACTATGATCCGCATGGGTGTGGGGCTGGAGGAGAAGGTCGTCGGCTCAGTCAGGCTAACGTCGCTCCAAGCACTGGTAAGAAGCCCTATCCGCGGTCTGAGAATTACCCAAATTGATCTCTCGTGAGGCAGTTGTTGCAGCTGCATTCCGTCGAGACGCTTCAGTGATCCGCGAGAATGGCTCGCGATCTCTGCGTGAATCGCGGTTTGGCGCAGGAATGCGGCGTGGGAGACCGAATGTTAGACCAAAGTCGGCACGAGCACCGTGTAAAATGGGCAGGTCAGCGCAGACCAGTCTGGCGGCATTCTTACCCTTGCCGGAACGATCGCCTGAACAAGGTAGCTCAACCGCCGTCCGCACTCCCAGGAGAGAAAGCCATATGCTTCCCTTGGACATCCTCCGAAAGGAGTTTCCAGCCACAGCAAACGCCATCTACATGGATGTCGCGAACCAGGGCCTCATATCAAGCACAACATTGGCTTCAATCGAGCCTCATTTGAACAATCGGCTGCATGGCCTAAACGACGAAGAAAGAATGCTCGAACACGTCGAGCGTACTCGCGCTAGGTTCGCACAATTTATCAATTCAGATCACGATGAAATTGCAATTACCAAGAATGCATCGGAAGGCATCAACATCATCGCTAATGCGATCGATTGGAGAGATGGAGACAACGTCGTTCTATGCCCAAAATTGGAACACGCAAATAATATCTTGCCATGGATTCAGATCAGAGACCGCTACAATGTCGAGTTGCGAGTCGTAGAGCCGGATAACGGCTCAATTCCCCCTGATGCATTCGTAAAGGCGATTGATTCTCATACCCGCGTTGTTGCCTTGGCGACGGTGACGATGGTTCCGGGGTTTCGGACCGTCATGGAGCAGATATCCGAAGCCTGTAGGCACTACGGTGCATTTCTTTTGGCGGACGCGACGCAATCTGTTGGGATACTCCACACCGACGTCAATCGACTTGGCGTAGACGGTGTAGCAGTGTCCACTGTGAAGGGTTTGATGGGTCTTTATGGATCGGGTTTTTTATATTGCCGTAAAGAATGGGCCGATCGGCTGAGCCCGGCCTATCTTGCGCGCTTCAGCGTAGATTTCGGAAACGCGCCAGAATCAGCTCCGGTACCTAGTTTTGTAAAGTTGCGCTCTGGCGCGCCCCGCTTTGATATCGGGCATTACAACTTCCCTGGCATGTTGGCTGCATATGCATCAATGGGCCAGCTACTTGATATCGGAACCGAGGCGATCGACCAGAGCGTTACCTCACTCGCAAAACGTATGGCCACTGGTCTCTTAGATATCGGGCTTCCGGTCTGCGGCGGGCCACCAGGCGCTCACACTGGAAGTATCGTAGCCGTTGGCGATTCCAGCGATCTTGTTGAAGGGCGCCCAGTCGACGCCCGCATTCGGTCGCTTCACGAGCATTTCACGAAGAACGGGGTAATCGTCTCAATACGCAGAGGCATGCTCCGGTTTTCCCTGCATCTTTACAACACCGCCGATGAAGTCGATCGCGTAATCAATCTGGCCAAGAGCTGGTCGAAGTAAGAGCGACACGGCTAGTTCATGCACACAGGAGAGTACATGTCGACCCAGAGCGCCGAGACTATCGGACTTCTCCAAGATCTTATAAAGATCGAGAGCATCAATCCATCGCTGTCGCCAAAAGGTAGTGGAGAGCAAGGTGTAGCCAAGTTCCTCGAGGGTTTTTGCAAGGAGCGGAAGCTGGCTTACGGGATACAGGAGGTGGCCGATGGTCGCTCGAATTTCCTGACCTGGGTACCTGGGAAAGAACCCGATAGGCGTATTCTATTCATTGCTCATATGGATACCGTTCCTATCGATAGGTGGGAATCAGATCCATTCTCGGGTGAGCAACGGGACGGGCGAATATATGGGCGAGGTAGCTGCGACACAAAAGGCTCACTTGCAGCTATGTTGATTGCGCTTAGCTCACTTGGTGAACGGCAGCCCCGGGCCACGGTTGTTGTGGCAGCCAGCATTGACGAAGAGTACCGCAAACTTGGCGCCCGCGCTATAGCCGATTCCGGTGTCGCTTATGAGGGTGCGGTAGTCGGTGAACCCACCGAATTAGAGCTCGTTGTAGCTCACATGGGTTCTGTCCGCTGGCAAATCGAGGTTCAGGGTGTACCGGCTCATACGTCGAAGCCTCATCTCGGAGTGAACGCGATCACGGGCATGGCCAAGGTGGTATTGGCACTTGATGAGCACCATCGATCCCTTGTGTCTCGGGCGCAGCACCCATTGGTAGGGTCATCACAGCTGACCGTGAGCCTCATCGAAGGAGGTTTGGAACTTACCACTGTACCGCCGGTATGCCGTATCTGGGTCGATCGGCGTCTCATACCCGGGGAGCGGCCGCAGGACGCGTTGGCGGAGGTAGAAAGCATACTGGAAGGCCTTCGCCAGGGCGAAGACAAGATCAATGTTCGGTCATTGCTTCCCGCATTGGAAGACCCGCCTCCAATCAGTTCCGGGTCGAGCAAAATTGCAGCAGTCGCAGGAGCGGCTTGTGCCCACGTCGCGGGGACCGGAGAGCAGAAGGGAGCCACCGGCGGCTCGGATGCAAATCAGCTGTCATTGGCTGGGATCCCGTGTGTGATTATCGGACCCGGGCGTACTGCCCAAGCCCATACGAACAACGAGTTCGTTGAAATCGATCAACTGACCAAGGCTGCTGATTTGTACCAGAGAATCATGCTCACATATTAGGAGTGGCCGGCCTGATGGGGGTGCTCAAACCCCGTCCATTGGGCCGCGGACGCCCCGGATGCTGCATGAGCGTGGCGGCCGCAACGTCCCGATCTTCGCTGGTCTCGTCGGCGCTTCCCACGTAGATCTTGCCGCCCGTGCTTGAAATTCTGTTGCGACAGGCAGAGTGCGTCTTCACCATAGGGAGGGCATGATCTTCCACCGGAGACGCAGAGCCACCGAAAATTTGGCGCTCATATGCGGATAACGTACGGCAAGTGCCTAGGAAATGCAGATTTTCCGCGACAAGAAGAAATCCTCGGGGAAAACAGCCTCTTGTGACGTGATACGAAGAGAAAGTATGCGGACAGGACGAATGCCTGATCCGTTCGAGGAATGCCTGTTTTGAAGGACTCGACGAGATGAAATATGAGAAGCCATTTCCGCCCGAGGAGTTTCGGCGTCGTGTTCATGACGTGAAGCAGCGGATGGAGCGAGCGGGGCTGGACTTGCTGATCTGCCAGGATCCCGCGAATATGTATTGGCTTACCGGCTTTGACGGCTATTCGTTCTACGTGCCTCAGGTGGTCTTAGTGCATCTCCAGTCGGACATGCCCCTCTGGTTCGGACGTTTCGTCGATGTAAATTCCGCTTATATAACGACGGATCTGCCTAGAGAAAATATAAGCTCATTTTCCGATCATAGACTTCAACATCCAGAATTACATCCATTTGACGATCTTTGCGAGCTTATCAATTCGCGCGGCTGGGGATCTGATCGAATCGGTGTCGAGCTTAACGCCCACTTCTATACTGCCCGAGCACATCAACATCTCGTCAAAGGCCTTCCGAATGCAAAATTCTCTGATAGCCGCGAATTAGTCAATTGGGCACGGCTTATAAAATCTGACCTTGAACTAGTCTACATGAGAGAAGCGGGCCACCTTGCAACGCATACGATGCAGACGGCAATCGCTAACCTAAGGCCTGGAGTGCCGCAACATGAGGTCGTCGCGGAGGTGTACCGGGCCCAGACACGAGGGGTGGACGGTAAATATGGCGACTCTAGCGGTCCTCCTCTTATCCAGACTAGCGAACAAACGAACGCTCCGCACCTCAGTTGGACCGAGGAGCCCTTGCCGACCTCTGGCCTGGTTCTCATGGAGTTCGGCGCCACCCGACGCCGCTACTGTGCGCCGCTGTGCCGCACCGTCCACATCGGAAAGCCACCCGCAGAGGTCTCGCGTCTTGCTGAGGTTATAGTGGAAGGCGGGGATGCTGTGCTCGAGATGGCAAAGCCTGGTACCGTCGTTGAGGAGCTTAATGCGGTGTGGCAAGATATCCTCAAGCGGAACGGGTATATCAAGATAGGCCGCTCCGGCTATTCAATCGGACTCAACTTCCCGCCGGAATGGGGCGAACGCACGGTTAGTATTCGCGCGGGCGACAAGACCATCCTACAACCAGGAATGTGCTTCCATTTTCAGTCGGGGGTTAGGCTCGAAGGGTTCGGCGCCGCCATCTCTGAATCATTTATTGTAACCGAAAGGGGCGGTGAGCGATTGGCAGATGTTGATCGCCGCTTGATCGTCGTGGACTAGGTGATTTGGATGTGACCCAAATCGTTTTGCGATCTCACTGGGTCCGTTCGAAGCCGGTTGAAATTTGTTTCTGCGGCGAGCGGATGAACGGATCTAGCTTAAGGACGGCGCTGTCTGAGAGGTGCGGCATGCCCAACCTCTGGGACAGGAGAATCTCGCCTAGCACATGAGTTCTCTGCATCAGCGGAGATTAAGATCCGTAGGCCGAAATGAGCCACCTGTGACGCGAGCGCGGCGTGAACGTTGCCCCATTCTACAAATGCGCGGATGACGCAAGAGGACTTAGCTTTTGAGGAGCATTGAGGACGAGTTTACGCGCGCCTGAAGCGGGCTCTTGCCAACCCTGCGCGCCGGTGGGAACGCGAGTATGGTCCGCCCCGTCCGTGCAACACGTCGCGACATCAGCACACGTTGTTCCCGATAGATGGCTCGGCAGCGAAGCTCGCCTTTTGCCCGGGGCTCGCTTCATCCTTTTCTGCTGTTTCGTGCGACTTCACCACTTCACCAAGTGAATGTCTGGGTTATCGCGGGGACCTCAATTTCGGGACCCCAAGACCTCCTTCCGAATGAAGTCGTCCGCGATGCCATCGTGTCTGAAGCGGTCGCGGTCACCCTGCACAGTGCCGGACGAAAGTAGCCTTGCGGCGAGTTCCGTCTAAGATTCGAGGCGGTTGCGCCTGCGTCAGTGCGCCTGATCGGTGTCGGTCGAGAACTTAATGCCACGAGGCCAGATCGGGAACTCGGGATCGGGAGATCGGCGCTGGAACCAACTACTTTCCGCGCCGCCGGCGACCAGCGCGACCTTCGCTCGCGGTCGCTAAGCCTCCTGGCAAGTGAAGTTGTGAGCCGTGTCCAATTCTACGCGAATTGGCTGCTGTTTGCAGGAATGCAGCTAAAGGGGCATCAACTGCGCTGCCGATCGGCGCTGTGGCAGCAATAACCTAAAGGCATCAGCATACCATTGGAGTCTTAGATGAGGGGTACGTCAATCACGGCATTACGCAGGCTCAAACGGCCAGACCTTTTGCGTGGTGATGCGTATCTGAACGGCGCCTGGCTCTCCAAATCAGATACTCTTGCCGTGTTTGATCCTGCCAGCGGTGACGAGATCGCTCAAGTTGCGGCTTGCGCAGACGCCGACGTTGACGACGCGGTCCATTGCGCAAGAGCAGCGTTCCTCAAGTGGCGCGACATGCTTCCGTTACAGCGTGGTGCATATCTGCGGAAATGGGCGGCAGGCATGCGGGAGAGCGCCGAAGACCTGGCTGTCATCATAACGGCCGAGCAAGGAAAACCGATTGCTGAAGCCCGCGGCGAAGTTTCATACGCTGCCGGCTTTTTAGATTGGTTTGCAGGGGAAGGGGAGCGGGCTTACGGCGAAACGATTCCCAGCCATCTCCCCGCAAGCAGGCTGGCCGTGCATTTGCAGCCGATCGGGGTGACTGTCGCCATTACGCCATGGAACTTCCCAGCGGCAATGATCACCAGAAAGGCTGGAGCTGCACTGGCCGCTGGCTGCACAATGATTGTAAAGCCGGCACCCGAAACGCCACTGTCGGCCCTCGCGCTTGCCCGCCTTGCCGGGGATGCTGGCATTCCGCCCGGCGTGTTTCAGGTGATCACGGGCGAAGCTCCGCCACTTGCCAAACGGCTGTTGTTGCATACCCACGTGCGTGCGTTCTCTTTTACGGGCTCCACCGAGGTCGGCAGAATCCTTCTCGAGCAATCCGCGAAGACAGTGAAGAAAGTCTCGCTCGAACTTGGCGGCAATGCTCCTTTCATCCTTTTCGGCGATGCGCCGATCAACGCTGCGGTCGCCGGTTGCATGGCAGCCAAGTTCGCGACATCCGGTCAGGACTGTCTCGCGGCAAACCGGATTTATGTGCAGCGAGAGATTTACGAGCATTTTACGGAAAAATTTGCCGAGGCCACCAGTAAACTAAAGGTCGGGCACGGATTGGAGCCAGGTGTCGACATCGGTCCGATGACAAAGACGTCTGGTGCTGACAAATGCAGGCACCAGGTTTCTGAGGCTCTAGCAGCCGGGGCTCGAATGGTAGCAGGCGCACAGCACAATTCGCTTGGCGGGAACTTCGTCACGCCGGCCGTGCTTGCTAATGTGACCGATGACATGGTGATTGCGAAGGACGAAACGTTTGGACCTGTCGCTGCAATCCTGCCCTTCGACGACGAACGGGAGGTGGTCGCGCGAGCCAACAATTCCGAGATGGGACTTGCGGCCTACGTCTATACCCAAGATCTCAACCGAGCCATGCGGCTCTCCGACCGGCTCGAATATGGCATGGTTGCCGTGAATACTCCAAAATTTACGGGGCCGGGCATTCCGTTCGGCGGCTGGAAACAATCCGGCCTTGGTCGCGAGGGCTCAAGGCACGGTCTTATCGAATATCTCGAACCCAAATACCTCTGCATCGGCAACATCGCGGCCTGAAAGGAAGCATTCAATGACCATCAACATCAAAGAGATCACCGAAAAGGACCGCAACTCGGTCTTGCATCCTTTCACTCAGCTTAAAGATTTCGCCACTGGCAAGCTCGGCGACCCAACGATCGTGGTGACAGGGAAGGGGATCCGCATCCAGGACGCGCATGGCAACCAATTTATCGATGGCTTTGCCGGCCTATACTGCGTCAATGTCGGGTATGGCCGCACGGAAGTCGCCGATGCGATCTCGCGTCAGGCCTATCGCTTGGCGTATTACCACTCCTATGCGGCGCACACGACCGACGAGCTTGCGATCCTCTCCGATCGCCTTGTGAAGATGGCGCCGGGCAAGATGAGCAAGGTGTTCTATGGCATGTCCGGCTCGGATGCGAACGAGACCCAGGCCAAGCTTGTTTGGTACTACAACAACCTGCGTGGCAAGCCGACCAAAAAGAAGATCATCTCCCGTGAACGCGGCTATCACGGCTGCAGCGTCGTGTCGGGCTCGATGACGGGCATGAGCTTTTATCACGACCACATGGACCTGCCACTTCCGCAGATTGTTCACACGGGTGTTCCACATCATTACTGGGGCGCAACCCCGGGCGAAACCGAGCGCGAATTCTCCGCTCGCCGCGCCGCCGAGCTTGATCAGTTGATCGAGCGGCTCGGCCCGGACAACGTCGGCGCCTTCATTGGCGAGCCCGTCCTCGGCACAGGTGGTATCACGCCTCCGCCGGAAGGCTATTGGGAAGCGGTACAGACGGTCCTCAAAAAACATGATGTGCTGCTGATTGCCGATGAAGTGATCACAGGGTTCGGCCGCACCGGTTCCATGTTCGGCTCACAGCACTATGGCATCGAGCCAGACCTCATCACGATCGCTAAAGGTTTGACGTCGGCCTACTTCCCGCTTTCAGCGGCAATCGTCGGTGAGAAGGTGTATAAAGTCCTGGAGGATGGAGCCGACAAGGTCGGGGCATTCTCGCACGGCTACACCTACTCTGGTCATCCGATCGGCGCCGCCGCGGCCAACGCGGTCCTCGATATTGTCGAGAAAGAAGACCTCCCCGGCAATGCGCGTGACGTCGGCGCGTTTTTCCAGGCGCAGTTGCAGGAGAGGTTCGCGCAGTTGCCGATCGTCGGCGAAGTGCGGGGCGTCGGTCTTATGGGCGCAATCGAGTTCGTTGCCGATCGCGACAATCGGAAGCGTTTCGATCCGGCGCTCAAGGTAGGTGCGCGAATCTCGAAGGCCGCCCGTGACCGTGGTCTTATCGCTCGGGCCATGCCGCACGGGGACATTTTGGGCTTTGCTCCGCCGCTGGTTACAACCAAAGCTGAGGCGGAGGAGATTGTTGCAATCGCAGAAAGCGCCGTGCGCTCGGTTATGGATGAGCTTGTTCGCGAGAGTGAGAAAATCTGAATGAGTTGGGCCATCTTGTCGTAATCAAGGCGCAAACTCAAGCGACGGCCTGATCGGCTTGCGGGGCTGCCAGCTGAGCTGGTGCCGCGTTCCGCTCATTGAGTTTTCGGCGGAATTCAATGCAGACACTGCTCAGGAGGAACTGGTGGCCAATTCGACCGCACTCAATCCCTGGGAATGGCCTGAAAGCCATTGGCGGCGGCGCATCAACAAAGTCAGAGCGGGCAAGGCACTAAGACCAATGTGGCCCGGCGGTAAACGCTGTGCCTTCGCCATCTCGTTCGACGTCGATCATGAGTCGAACGAATTGCGCAGGGGAGGGCGATCGCTAAGCAGATTATCCTGGGGTCAGTACGGGAGCCGACGAGGGATGCCTCGGGCTTTGGAACTCTTGAGAAAGTACGACGTTCCGGCGAGTTTTTTCGTTCCCGCTGTGATCGCTCAGTTGTATCCAGACGAGCAACGCGCAGTTGTCGATGAAGGCCATGAAATTGGCATGCACGGCTGGATACACGAGCTAAACTCGGAACTGAGCGCAGAGAGCGAGCGCTC
Source organism: Mesorhizobium sp. WSM4310 (assembly GCF_007003935.1). Taxonomy (NCBI): domain Bacteria; kingdom Pseudomonadati; phylum Pseudomonadota; class Alphaproteobacteria; order Hyphomicrobiales; family Phyllobacteriaceae; genus Mesorhizobium; species Mesorhizobium sp. WSM4310. The sequence continues at coordinate 129,043 of NZ_VFTA01000016.1, read as the reverse complement.
TTTAATGATGAGGAGTGCCGACACTCTTGAAAAAATCACTTCCAAACGCCCGACGGGAATTCGAACGCCTTCCTGGGATTTTTCCGACGCAACTCTACGGATCATACGTGAAACCGGATTGACATACGACTCATCCCTTATGGCCGATGATAGTTGCTATGAGCTGCTGGAAGACGAGGAACCCACGGGAGTGATTGAAATACCGGTCGAATGGATTCGAGACGATGCCACTTATCTTTGGATGAGTCCCGATGGGTCTTCACGGCCAGATTTATCAGTCGACGACGTGCTTTCTGTATTTATTCGGGAGTTCGAAGGGGCCTATCAAGATGCCGATTTATTTCAGCTGACTCTGCATCCACACGTCATTGGATATCGCTCACGGATCTGGATCGTAGAAGAATTAATTCGACGCGCCAAAGCAAAGGGTGACGTTTGGTTCGCCACACATCATCAGGTCGCCGAGCGTGCGTCCTCATGTCTCTGAAAACTCTCAGACAGGAACGCCGGTAGAGTGCGGTGTTCTTGGGGCGGCGCAAGCCGTCCTGCGCCTCGACCGTTGCGGCGGTCACCAATGGATTTGGAATGACGCGGATCATCCGCTGTCCGGTATTCGCTTTCAGAGCGGGTACAGTGGGAGTTCTTATCTTGGAGGAGGACTACAATCTTGATTGACACGACCTTTGCCGGAAAAACGGTGCTGATTACCGGCGGGTGGCGCGCTTGGCCCGGCCAGTGCCAAACTGCTGGCGGCGGGTGGAGCGGATTTGGTGTTGGCTGACCTGTCGCAAGAGGCTCTGGACCAAACTCTGGCCGCCTGTCCTGGTGCCCGTTGAGTTGTCTGCGACGTGACCGATCCGGCGATGCTGGAAGGGCTGGTCGACCTCGCCCGCGAGAGCTTTGGCCGGCCGGTTGAGGGCTTGGTCGCGGCCGCTGGCATTACGGTGCGATGAAGCGGCTGATAGACGTGAAGGGTACGAAGCCATGTTCAGCTTCAACGTCGGGGCCATTTGGCGAATCTGCAAGCTGCATCCCGCAGATGCGCGAGCTTGGCCGCGGATCGGTGGTGCTCTTCAGCTCGACTGCTGGTCTGCAGGCCTCGAAGGACGTGCCGATCTATTCGGTGACCAAGGCGGCGGTTGTGATGATGACTCGCACGCTGGCGCTGAACCACGCGGCAGAAATATCCGCGCAAACTGTGTCTGCCCCGGAACCATCGCCAGCCGTTGGCCGAGGCCGGCGTCGCCTTCGCCCGGGGAGAAGCGGCACAGGTCGAGCGCCGGACGAAGATCATCGCTGCGCATCCGATGGGCCGAATGGGGTTGCCGTCCGAGGTGGCGACAGCTGTCGGCTATCTGCTGGACGATGCGGCGGGCTTCACCATCGGCGCCGCGCTTACGGTCGACGGAGGCAGCCTTGCCTAAGCTCCGGTCAGAAACACTGTCGTCGTCACCGGCGCGGCGCGCGGGATCGGTGCCGCAACAGCGGCGTGGCTTGGCTCGGAAGAGGCGTGGGTGTTGCTAGTGGATGTTCTGGATAAAGTGCACGACACAGCTGCGGGCCTTGGCCAGACGGCGCTCGTCTGCGATCTGGCCATGCCCGACGCCGCAGGGCGGGTTCTGGCCGCCTTGGATGCCGCAAGGATCGAGACGCTCGACGTCCTCGTGAACAATGCCGGCATTGGCGGTTCGAAGTCGCTCGCCGATACTGACGATGCCTTTTGTTCCCGCTGATCGATATCAACTTGCGTGCAGTCATCAGCCTGACCCGCGAGTTGCGGCCGCGGATGCGCCAGCCGGGCGGGCGGATCATTAATGTCAGCTCGATCCTCGGGCTTACGGGCTATCCCGGAACGGTAGGCTATTCGGTGGCCAAGGCCGGGATCGCGTATCTCACGCTCCAGCAGGCCGGCGAGCAGGGCCTGTAGGGTATAACCGTGAATGCGGTGGCGCCCGGCGTGGTCCCCACCGACATGACTCGAGCGCTGCACGTACGCAGCTACCAACGCCTGATGGTCGCGCCAATCCGCTCGAGCGCGTCTCCTCGCCGGAGGAGCAGGCGGCGGTGATCGCCTTCCTGCTTCGGACGACGCGTTCTACGTCTCGGGCGCAGTGATCCCCGTCGACGGCGGCTCCCGCCTGTCACAGTAGAGAAGAATAGCGCAATTTAAGCCTATACACAGGATGGCCCTGCAATTCCCGGATGCAGACCGACTCTGCCGGTAACCGGTTCCGGTGGTCGATCCTGTTAGCGGCGCCATTACCCGGCGCACATTTGATCGCGGTGGTGGGCAAGTTGAATTTACCCTTCGCGCGCTTCCCAGCGATCAATATGGCAGTGTCGTACTGCTCGGTCATTGTCGCAACGGTCGCGTTCAGCGTCGGCGCGAACCACAGCGCCTTGGCCACACCAGGTTGTAGCAGACGGATCGCCTCAGTGACCCGCCGAAGAAGCTGAGGCCGTCAATCCAGTCGGGCAGCTTTTGAGTCAGAGTTGGCAAAGGCTGCTCGAACTGAACGACTGTTGAGGAAAGCCTTTGCAGGCGCGGCGGGCGCGAGCACCGCGGGGAGCCGCAAAAAGGCACGCGGAGAGCTCTGCTGAGGCTGCAGTCAACTCAGCGTCCTTGGGAGCATATTGAAGTAGTATTTGCCCATCTCTCCCTGTTATGGCGATTTGAGAAGCAAAAAGCCCGTTCAGCGTTTAGCTTGGAGAATGTGCCCACTGCACTGCTCGCCCGCGAATCACCGATATTATGCAGATTTAGGAGCTCGACGCCGATCTCCTGCATTTGTTGGCGAGGATTGCTGGAAGAGTACCCATTCAATGCACTAAAATCCTGGAGTGGTCTGATCCTCATATTGTAAGTGTAGGCTGGCCTGATGCGGCTGGTTCCAAGTCTTCACAAAGGTTCCAACTACGCCTCCTCCCAAGGCGCATCGGCCCGGCAGCGAGTTCAATCTCCTGCCGGGCGTTGTAACTATTTGCGCACATTGGCCGATTCGGACCTTCAACGGGTTGGGCGGCTGCTGGCTGTCGGAGCAATGTAAAACTGGCTCATAGGCAAGAGTTAGATTGATGAGCAGTCTTGCGGACCAAGTCGCCGATCCAAATTCGCCAGGAGCATTTGCGCCCCTCAGAAATCCGAGCTTTCGTTCAATCTGGTTCGCCACGCAGGTCAGCTCGCTCGGCTGGTTGATGCAGACTGTTGCCATCAGCTGGCTGATGGCTACGATTTCGACTTCCGATCTGATGGTCGCGCTGGTTCAGGCTTCTTCAAACCTGCCAGCGTTCATCTTATCCGTCTTCGCCGGGGCCTTGGCTGATAATTTCAGCCGGCGCCGGGTCATGTTCGCCGGCCGGTGCCTTATGGTATTGGCATCTGCGATGCTGACGGCTTTTGTGGTGCTGGGCTTTGTCGATCCGTGGATGATCCTCGGCTTCAGCTTCTTGATCGCATGCGGCGGCGCTCTCCACGATCCAGCCTGGCAGGCCTCGGTTGGCGATATGGTGAACCGACGCGACGTTCCCGCCGCCGTCACGCTCCTCTCCGTTGGCTTCAACACTGTTCGGACCGTAGGCCCGGCGCTCGGTGGCATAGTAGTTGCCTCTTTTGGGCTGATGACGGCTTTCGCCGTAACCAGTCTTACCTATCTGGTCCCTTTGGTAACCATATGGCGCTGCAAGTGGATGGTTCGCTCATCACCTCTCCCACGTGAGTCGATGAGGACGGCGATCTATGACGGGCTACGCTTCACGGCGATGTCGTCGGAGATTAAGACGGCGATCACTCGCGGAACCCTCTTTGGTCTGGCGAGCATCGCCATTCTCGCGCTGCTGCCGCTGGTTGTCCGCGACCAGCTGGGAGGCGGACCGCTCGCCTATGGCACGCTCATGGCCGGATTCGGGACAGGCGCCGTCTTCGCCGGCATCTCGAACAGCGTGTTCAGACGGAGCTTGTCACAAGAGCGGCTGATGACGCTCGCATGCGTCGCCTGCGCGGCATGCTCCCTTTCGCTTGCGCTGACTTCTTCGATTGCAGTGGCGGCAATTGCACTCGCCATGGGTGGCGCGGGCTGGGTCACCGCCTGGTCCGGGGTCGGCGTGACCGTGCAACTGGCAAGCCCGCGCTGGGTCGTGGGGCGCACCATCTCGATTTACTATGCATTGATCGATGGCGGCATCGCAGCGGGCAGTTGGGTGTGGGGCACGGTGGCCCAGAACCATTCACTGACCTTGGCACTGGAGGGCTCCGCTGGAGCCCTTCTGCTGGTCGCCGCCACGGGCCTCCTGTTTCCCCTTCGCGAGCGCCGCGAATCCGATCCAGATGCTTTGGAGGACTTCGACGCACCGGCAGTCGCCCTCAATCTCAAGCCAAGAAGCGGTCCCATCGTGGTCAAAGTCGAGTACCTAGTGCCCGAGGAAAATCGCGAAGCATTCCTGGAACTCATGCGGGCGCGCCGGCATGTGCACAGTCGCGTCGGCGCTCGTCATTGGACTCTCCAGCGCAACCTTCAGGAGCCTATGCAATGGATAGAGACATTCCGCACGCCGACCTGGACCGACTACCTTCGCCTGAACCATCGTCTCACGGAAGCAGACAAGGAATTGGGTAAACAAGTGCTGAAATTGCATGCAGGACAGCTTCCGCCTAAAATCATGCTTTTTATCGAGCGACCAACAAGCTCGGCCCTAAAGTCCGATGAATCAGCACGTTATTTTCTCCGACACTGACTCTTCGAGGTTAACCCCTTGTATCTGCACGCAGAGGACTTTGTGCGATGGAAGCGACTGAGCCTCGAACCGGATGGCCATCCGGTTCGAAGCAAGGCGAAGTCCCCCGACACCCCTCCGGCCACAACCGTGGGTGAGCCTGGGATCTTCGCCTTCGTCACGTACGACCGAATAGTCGCTTGGCTCCAATCGCACGCACAAGGCAGGTTACCGTGAACAAGACTATCTGTGGAGTGGATGTTTCGAAAGACTGGCTCGATACCCATGTCGTGCCGAGCGGAGCGGCGGGCCGCTTTCGCAACGATGCGGCAGGCATAGCCGAGCTTGCTGCCTGGTGTTAGGTCAATGGTGTCGAGCTCGTCGTCATGGAGGCCAGTGGCGGCTACGAACGGCTTCCCTTCCTGCTGTCGTGGGAGTTGGGAGTAGCCTGCGGCATGGCCAATGCGAGGAGCGTACGCTGATTCGCCGAGGCGATGGGCTTCCTGGAGAAGACCGACAGGATCGACGCCGCCGTCATCGCCCGCTATAGCGAGGTCAAACGGCTGCAGCCGACGCTGCCGCCGAGCGCGGCCCAGCAGCGGCTCAAGGCGCTGGTCGCCCGGCTTTCCCAGGTAACCGCCGATCTCACCGTCCAGAAGCAGCGCAAGAGCGCTGCCACTGATGCCGATACCATTGCCTGCGTATTCCGATGAAGCCGGCCACCGATTCCGATTTGAAGCCGGCCAGTCATTCCGATTTCATTCCGGCCAGCATTCCGATTTGAAGGCGGCCATTTTTCGGTCTGATCCTGGGTCTCGTTGATGTTTGGGTTGGGTTTTGTTTCAGGTCAAGCTGACGGATAAGCCCGAAAGCGGCACCATGCAAGAATACAATAGGTCCACCGGTTCCATTCTCGCAATACAAAGTCGCGACGGCCCCAATCAATATGCAATGTTCGGTGATCATTGTTTCCTCAGCAAAAGCGAGCCAGATCGGTCTGCATTATGCATATGGGAAGCGAGGCTTCTGGTATTTACTTCATAAGCGTAGCAGCGTCTACAGGCCTTTTGCGCCAATTGCCCCCTAGCCGAACGCAGGAATTCGGCGTAGGCGCCCCAGTTCTTCAACCGCGAATTTGCAGGAAATTCCTAAACAAGCGCGGTGACCGTCTAGTGCATCAAGTTACGCGCGGAGCATCCTCCCCAATGCCTGCATCTGCGGCCTTCTAATCCGATCAATGTGGTCGCAAGCGGGGTGCGACCCGAAGCGCGCAATCACCATCTCCGCCTTTGGCGCTATGTACAGGTTCTGGCCGTAAAGGCCCCGACCTTCAATAGCATCAAGCTCGTCGTGTGATACCCACCATTGGCTTCGGTATGTATAGCCGAATGGGAGGTCCGGCTTGGCGGGGTGGTCGAGATCTTGAAGGTCGTAGACAACACTCGCGGGAACCAGTTGCTTGCCATTACACGAGCCTTCACATCGCATCAGCTCGCCGAAACGCGCCAAGTCGCGCAACGTCACATTGAGTCCGCTATGCGCCCTCGGCATACCGTTTGTCGGGTCGATCTCGACATAGGCGTCTTCTTCGCAGCCCAGTGGCAACCATAAGCGCTCCTCCAACAGTTGTGCGAACGACCGGCCCGTTGCGCGCGACATAACCCAAGCCATAACATTGGTATCGACGCCTTTGTAGACAAATTTGCCGTGCGCCCCTTCCTTTCGTATGGTACGCAGGTATTCGCATCTATATGACTTGTCTACACTTGTGTAATCTTCAGTAAAAGCAACGTTAGTTTGCATGTCCATGACTTGGCGGAGCGTTGCATCTTCCCACCCTGTACCTCGTAATTCCGGCACAAACTGCGATATTGTCTTCCTGTCGTCGAGAATGCCCTCATGCACCAACGCCGCGGCTAGGGTGCCCGCATACGATTTGGTGATTGACTGACACGAATGTTGTACGTGCGGCGCGAGTGCGCCGAAGTATCGTTCGTATATGATCCGCCCCCGATGCAGGACCAAAATGCCGTCGGTGTAGGTGTCGAATAGCGCCTCCTCGAACCGGTTGGTGCGGTCGTCCATGTCGACGAACGTGAGCCCATCGATTTCGGTAGACCTGTTGCTGCACTCAAGCTGCGACGGTCCGCCCCGCCCTCGCCACACTTGGACTGTGGGCCGCAGCTCACGCATATGCGATAGCGACCAGCGAAGCTGAGGAAAGGTCCAAACAGTTTCATTCTCGAATGTTACACGCTTGTCTGGCGGCGGCGGCGCACCGCGCATCCAGCCAAATTCGCGAGGATCCGATGCACGGCCGTCCAGGTATTGCTGTCCGTCGAATTCGAGTACGCTCTCCGACGCGTTACCGACGGTTTGCCGTTGTTTGAATTCTGTCATACATGGGATCCAATTTCATGCCTAGGCGCCCCCGGCGCCAGCTGGCTATCGAGAGTTGCGACCCAACCTCGGGAGTTCGGACTGGACTAAATCACAACATGTTATGATCATAGCAGCGGCAGGCGCGCATTCTATGCGAAATGTCCTCGACAACGCAGCAAATCAGCGTTGTATTGCGGCCGGCGCATACTTGCGGCCCCGCTCTCGCGTGGCAAGTAGGACCTAACTTGCCGAACGCTTCCAGCTACAAGAGGCATGAGCCATCATGCGCAGTATGCCGAGTACATCTCGATTAAACCGGGTCCGAACGGGTTGACAATTGTAACGCGTCTCCGCTGTCCGAGCTACGATGAGTCAAAAATTCTCTGGTCTATCAACGATGTTGACCCAGAGGGATACGTGCGAACTCGCAAGGCAAGAAATCGCGAAATGGCATGGGCGACTCTGCATGTTGGCGACGCGATAGTGGATAACGCCGTCGCCTTCGTAGGTGGGCTCGGCTTGAGTCGTCGCATGCGACGTCTCGAAGCAACCGCCCTGGTCAATAGCGACGTCGACCAGCTCCGAGCCCTTCTTCATGCCGGACATCATTTCGCGGGTGACGAGCTTTGGCGCGGCAGCACCGGCGATCAGCACGGCCCCGACCACGATGTCGGCAGAGAAGCATTCTTCCTCGAGCGCCCCGACGGTTGAGTAGCGGGTGCGCACACGGCCGGCGAAGAGGTCGTCGAGATTAGGGAGGTCGAGATTAGGGAGGTCGAGATTAGGGAGAGAGAGGGGCTTGGACCGCAGTTCCCACGTGACCAGAGTCAGCCCTGCAAGGTGTAATTCAACGCGCCAGTCCAGTTTAGATCCTTCCAAACAAGACGTCTTGTGGCGATGCAATCTGCAGCCTTCGGAGTCCAGCGAGTTGGCGAGTTCGCCGACCTCTCTGAGGCCAGGGTATCCGTGCTTTGTGAAATCGCCAGAGCGATCCGGCGAAAGCCAAGGGTAGTTCGCAGGAAACCTGCATCATCGAACTCGATTTCGCTGAATGCCAACAATGCAGAGCGATAAGGTGTCGTTCGTTAAATGACGGACCGGGATGGGTCCAATCAGCAGGGAGCAATGGCGCACCGCTAAGACACTCCTCTCGGTGGCGACGAAGGTAGCTTTCAAGAAAATAAGAACGAGAAAAAAGGGAACTATAGATGAACAATCATGTAACGACGGTCGTAGTTGCAGTCTCCATGGCGGTTGCGTCGATGTCTTTGTCAGCCAAGGCTTGCGCCGGCGAAGTCCTTGATCGTGTGCTCGCGGCACAGACATTGACGGTAGCGGTCGGGTCCGACTGGGGAGCCTTGTCTCACTTGAACGACCAACATGAACTCGACGGTGATGATGTAGAGGTCGCGAAGGGCATTGCGGACTACTTGGGCGTGAAGATCAAATTCGTGACCCCGGGCTGGGATATCATTCAGGCAGGCCAGTGGGGGGGGCGTTGGGACATGGCCATGGGTCAAATGACGCCGACCAACGATCGCGCCAAAAAATTCGCCTTCCCGGCCATGTACTTCTACGAAGGCGAAGTCGCTGTCGTTCACAAGGATAGCAAAGCGACGAAGCCTTCCGACCTGGAGGGCAAGATCGTCGGCGTCCGAGCGGGAACTCTTGGCGATTTGTATGCCAATCACAAGCTCACACCGGCATGGATCGGCGCTAAGCCAATACAATATCAATTTACAGCGGGCCAAGTGAAGGCTTATCCAAGTGCTAACTCTCTTACGCTTGACGACCTGCGCCTCGGCGATGGTGTTCGTCTCGATGGCGTCATTACTGAAGGAACGACGGCGGCTGCGGCAATCAAATCTGGCTATCCATTGAAGGTTATTGGCGATCCCTTATTCTACGCCCCGGGCGCTGTCACAATCGAGCGTGGCGATAAGGAGTTTATCGACAAGGTCGCTGCCGCGGTCAAGAAGATGAAGGATGACGGCACTCTTGCTAAACTCTCGGTCAAGTGGTTCGGGGGGGATTTCAGCGTCGATAAATAACATGACACAATCGTGGGCGTCCCCTTCCCGGGGGCGCCTCTTCTTAGGAAGAAAATGCTTATGCTTTACCACGATACAGTTGAATCTGAGGTGCTCGTCCACAAGCCATGGTTTATCGGCTGCATATTTGCAATTGTGCTCGCGGTTTTTCTTATCTTCAACGTAGCGGGCACCACGATGGGCGAACTCCTACGGCCCGTGATTGGCGATCACGCACAAGTGAAGTTTTACAGTCGCATTGCGATCGCTTTTGTAATTGCCGCAATGTTCTGCCTCAACCTCGTGCTGATTGGTTTTGTCCCGCTCAAAATCCAAATCGGGATCGTATGGTTTGAGTTGGTGCTACTGTTCCTTTCGCTCTTCGCGGCATTTGACTTAAGCATGCCATTTATTTGGGCAAACCTGCCATTTCTAATTACGCAGGGGGTAGTTACTACAGTTTACGTATCAGCGATGTCACTGCTATTTGCGTCGGCTATCGCAATAATCGGCGCGATTGCGAAACTGTCAAGCAACGGCATGGCTTACGCGATAGTCAGCTTCTACACTTCATGCTTCCGGGGTCTGCCGCTTCTCATGCAGGTTTATCTGATCTACATGGGCTTGCCCCAGGTAGGTTACGTTATTAATGCCGTGCCTGCAGGCGTGTTGGCGCTTTCGCTATGCAGTGGTGCCTACATGACGGAGATCTTCCGTTCGGGCATAGCCAGCATCGATCGCGGCCAGTGGGAGGCATCCCGGTCATTAGGTTTCGGCTTTGCGCTCACAATGCGCAGAATCATTCTGCCGCAAGCGCTTCCGGTTATCATTCCCCCGATGGGAAACACGTTCATCTCAATGCTCAAAGACAGCTCTCTCGTTTCGGTTCTTGGCGTTTGGGAGCTGACGTATCTAGCTCACTCACTCGGCCAGCCAACCTTCCATACTATGGAGATGCTAGTAACAGCGGCAATGATTTATTGGATTTTATCCGCCTGCCTGGAACTGGTCCAATCCCGGATCGAGGACCATTTTGCCAGAAGTAAGAAGCGATGATCGTGAATTCATTGGTCAAGCTAAAAAAGACGTCTAAGTTGGTTCGGCCATTTTCAAGGCACTTACAGATGCGCCAATGAACAAGAGAGATGCAATATTGAGCGACGAAGTCATCGAAGCTAAGAATGTATCCAAATGGTATGGTGCCTTCAGAGCACTAACTGACATCAACCTAACCGTCCGCAAGGGCGAACGTATCGTCATCTGTGGGCCCTCAGGCTCGGGAAAGTCGACGCTGATCCGTTGCGTCAATCGGCTCGAAGCGCACCAGGATGGCGAGATTACCGTCACTGGGATTAGGTTACATAACAAAATGCGCAACGTAGCTGAAGTTCGCAAAAGCGTCGGCATGGTTTTTCAGCACTTTAATCTTTTCCCGCACATGACCGTGCTGATGAACTGTATGGCGGCGCCGATGTGGATAAAGGGCGTTCCAGAGGGTGAGGCTAGAAAGATCGCGCTTAAATTCCTAGAGCGCGTGCGCATTCCCGAACAGGCGAACAAATATCCGGCTCAGCTCTCCGGGGGACAGCAGCAGCGCGTCGCAATTGCCCGGTCCCTCTGTATGGAGCCTGCAGTCATGCTCTTCGATGAGCCGACCTCCTCGCTCGATCCAGAGATGGTCGCTGAAGTGCTCGAGACTGTGACCGGACTCGCACGCGACGGCATGACCATGGTATGCGTCACCCACGAGATGGGCTTTGCGCGCGCCGTGGCCGATCGAGTAATCTTCATGGATCGAGGTGAGATCGTCGAAGAGGGTACACCGCACGACTTCTTCAGAAACCCGCAGCACGAAAGAACGAAATTGTTTCTCAGCCAGATCTTGTCGCATTGAGGGAGCCATCCTTCAACGAGGCCGTTCGACCGAGTTACTGTGTATCGAATGCGTTGCCTCAGGCCAGCGAGACAACATGTGCGGATATTGTATTCGTACGTATTGGCTGACATACATCAGAGCGTTCTCGGCAAGCGCCTCGTTCCCGGAAGCGCGAGAGTAGGATCCCGCTGAGCTTGTGCGCAGCCCACCGTGCCAGTTCGCGTCCAGGCGCGCTGAGGATTGGCTCGCCACACATGATCAGGTTGCAAGAGTGCGGCCTCAACCCTCTGCCCGCAACCGACCACAATCTGCAGACGTCGTCCTCTGGCAGATTCCCGACCATCTTTGGGTGAACCAAACGGATCAACACATGTTAAAGAACATAACCTTCGACCGCCACAGCTCCGACAAGCTTAAGAGTGAGGTCACGATCGACATTGATAAATGGGGGGTTCCTCATATCAAGGCTCAGAACTTGCACGACCTATTTTTCGCGCAGGGTTGGAATGCAGCTCGAGACCGCCTCTGGCAAATTGATATTGCGCGCAAACGAGGTCTCGGTCTCCTGTCACGAGACTTTGGCCCCGGATATTTGGAGCAGGATCGGGCGGCGCGTCTCTTTTTATTTCGCGGAGCCATGAGTGCAGAATGGCAGGCGTACGGCCCGGATTCCGAAGAGATATGCTCAGCGTTTGCCGAGGGGATCAATTCCTACGTAGACAGTTGCCATGACGGTTTGATTGCCTTGCCACCCGAGTTTGGCCTCCTCGGTCACACTCCCGACTATTGGAAACCCGAAGACGTCGTTCGCGTGCGAACGCACTCACTAACCCGAAATGCGATTTCGGAGCTTCTGCGCTGCAGGGTGATGGCATTGGCAGGTGTGGAACGAGGTACCCGCCTCGACAGGTTGAGACAAGAATTGTCACCTCCGATAGCGCCACGACCAGCGGAGGGCCTTGACCTCGCCTTTATGACAGATCGAGTACTGCAGGATTTTCGCTTGGCAATCTGTCCCGTCTCATTCTCGAGGGAAAGACTTGCAGCAAGTCTTCAGGAAGCTGACCGTTGGACCCGCGTAACACCGAGTGATGAGATCATGCAGACGGTGTTCCAAGAGGGCTCAAACAACTGGGCCATATCCGCAACAAAAACCACAACGGAGCGACCAATCCTTGCTCTAGACCCGCATCGCAAGCACGTCCTTCCGTCCATCAGGTATCTTGTACACCTGAGTATGCCCGGGCTCGATGTAATTGGCGCTGGAGAGCCTATGATCCCAGGAATCTCCATGGGTCACAACGGGACAGCCGCCTTTGGTCTGACTATTTTCGGCGCTGACCAAGAAGATATTTATGTTTACGAAACCAAGAGTGAGGGAAATAAATACTTATATAAAGGGGCCTGGGAGCAGGTGAAGACTATACACGAGAAAATTCCAGTTCGCGCCCACACCGACCAGGAGGTAAAGCTTCAGTTCACACGCCATGGACCCATTTTAAACCAAAATGCTGAAAAAGACCGCGCCTTCGCACTGAGAACCGTATGGATGGATCCCGGCATGGCACCTTACATGGCCAGCTTGGCCGTAATGCGCTCTAAGACATTTTCAGAATACACCTCCAGTCTAGCAAACTGGGGTTGTCCTTCAGTTAATCACATCTATGCGGACACGTCGAATGTAATTGCGTGGAAACCGTCAGGTGCGGCTCCGGTCCGAAGAAATTGGGACGGCCTGCTTCCGGTTCCAGGAGACGGTCGGTTCGAATGGGAAGGGTATTTGTCACCGGACGATGGGCCGTTCGAGATGAACCCCGCCAAAGGTTTTGTCGCCACTGCCAACGCAATGAATGTTCCGGAGGAATGGAGTAGATCGCATCCTGCTTTTGGCTACGAGTGGTCTGACAGCAGCAGACATGATACCCTTCATACAACTCTCTCACGATCAGAGAAGATCTCGTTGCGGGACTGCATGTCGCTGCAATGTTCGGTGTATTCGCCGATAGCAGTTCGTATTCTTGCGAAACTAGACACTCTTCTCGGTTCGGTTGCAAACATGCCTGCGTTGCACTTATTTTCTAACTGGGACCGGCATTTGGATGCGAGTTCGCCAGCCGCCGCGTTCTTTGAGATTTGGCTTAGCAAACACCTTGGCCCGACAGTAGCTCGCTTAGAAAGCGCTGACGATGAAGTGTTGGCACTGCTCGTGCCTTTACAGCCTTCGGCCATAGCCTCTTGGCTCGAACAGGCAGAGCCTAGTGAAAAGTTGAAGCATTCCATAATGGAATCCCTAACTTCTGCCTGGAGTGAATGCATATGTCGATTTGGCGACGATTCTGCCTCATGGGCATGGGGCAGTATACATAAGCTTGATTTGCGCCACCCTCTGCAGGCACTGACGTCTGAACAATGGTCGTTGGGCGCCATAGCCCTCGGCGGAAGTAGCTCAACGCTCAATTTTTCGAGTTACCGAAGCGGCCAATTCTCTGTTTCAGAAGGACCGTCAGTGCGGATAATCATGGACGTTGGGTCATGGGATGACAGTCTCTTTATTAACAATCCAGGTCAGTCGGGTGTTCCGATCTCAAGTCATTATCGTGACCTCAATCACGATTGGCAACGGGGCGAATACAAGCCCTTGTTATATTCAGAGGAGTCCATACGGAGGGAGCTCGAACATAGGGTCGTCCTGTCTCCCGCTGACTGTTGAGGATGCGACAGTATAGGCCGCTTACCATTGTAGCAGGAACATATCGGTCGAACTCACCTGGCGGCAAGGTGAGGATCGACACTTTAGCGCCCGCCGGCCGACTTTGATATTGACAGCGGAACGCCCGGCCGGAATCTGGATGCGCTTGTGGGGCAATGATCCCGCTGGTGTGCGGCGACCACCCCTGATCGTCACGAGCAGGGCCGTCGCGGCCTCCAATAATGTTGCAGGAGACTTAGAAGCGGGATGTCCCGCATTGGCAATTGCTCTGCCTTGGGGCCATAGGGAAGAGGGGTAAGGTGCTGGCCCGACCACCGGAGAGCGCGTCTGTTACTACAAGGCTCGATCGCGGCCGCATCACGGCCCTCGGCGGCTGCCGATAACGCGCGCTTCGGGCGCTACCAGTACGCATTGGCGATAATCGCATCTGCTGTAGGAGAGCACTTGATTCGAGACTGACAGTGCGACGGTCAACAGGGTTCGCTATCATTGTCGAGCCGAGTTCAAGAATGGACACATACCTCAGGGAGGACCTTTCAGGGGGCAGACCATTGTCTGTCTCCTCATCCGAGAAACAAGCTAACCTCGCAGAGAGTGGCATCAGGGCAACACGTCATTGTCCTTCGATGCGACTGAATATCGACGACTTCAACGCGGCTTGCCGCCTTCGCGTATAGCCGCAGGACCTTGAATGCCGGGAACCAGCCGAGAAATGTTGGCGGTGGGTGAGCGCCTTTCATTTTTCAAGTCCGCTACATTCTGTCTGTCATATACCCGAAGGCGGCGATGCTTGTTGCCCGCCCGATGTGGTTAGCAGTTGACGTGCCTTCTTATGTATCTTCATTCAGCCTGCGGTGGCACGCTGGCCGTTTCGTTGAATGGCGGGGGAAAAAAGGCGTTGATGACTCAGGCTTGCGTGGAGCACTCGTGGGGCGCTCGATTGACAATGTTATTCGTGGAGAATGCTTTCCTTTGTGGAGGAGGATGATTCTCTCGTCCAGTTCCTTGTCGGCCTCGGTAAGGCGATGATTCAGGCGAAGGTAGTCGGTCCAGGTCGGCGTACGGAATGTCTCCGTCCATAGCACAGGCTCCTGAAGGTTGCGCTGGAGAGTCCAGTGCCGAGCACCAACGCGACTCTGTACATGCCGGCACCCGCGCATGGCGAGGAATTCTTCTAGATTTTCCACGAGTATGAGGTACTCGACTTTGACCACGATGGGGCCGCTTCTCGGCTTGAGACTGAGGGCGACTGCCGGCGCGTCGAATTCCTCCAAAGGGTCGGGCTCGGCCTCGCGACCCTCGCGAAGGGGAAACAGGACGCCGCTCGCAATGGAAGAGGCAGTGCCAGAAAAAGGGAGCACGCCGCACAGGCGACGCATGCCAGCGTCATTAGTTGCTCTTCTGACAAGCTCCGTCTTAATAGGCTGTTGGCGACGCCAGCCATGACGGCGCCTGTGCCGAAGCCGGCGATGATGGTGCCATAGGCGAGCGGTCCTTCGCCCAGCTGATCGCGGACAACCAATGGCAGCAGTGCGAGTATGGCGATGCCCGACAGGCCAAAGAAGGTTCCGCGGGCGATCGCCGTCTTGATTTCCGATGACATCGCTGTGAAGCGCAGCCTGTCATAGATGGCCGTCCTCATTGACTCACGTGGGAGAAGTGAGGAGCGAACCTTCCATTTGCATCGCCATATGGTGACCAAAGGGATCATATAGGTGAGTGTAAACATAGCGAAAGCCGTCATAAGTCCGAACGACGCAATCATGATGCCGCGAGCGCCGGTCCCACGGTCCGTGCAGTGTTGAAGCCAATGGAGAGGAGGGTGACGGCAGCGGGAACTTCGCGTCGGTCCACAATATCGCCAACAGAAGCCTGCCAGGCGGTATCGTTGAGCGCGGCACCACTTGCGATCAAGAAGCTGAAGCCGAAGATCATCCACGGGGCGATAAAGCCCAGCACCACTGAAGCCGTAGCATCGCGGATGCTATTACCATTAGGCATCGGCCGGCGAACATGACTCTTCGACGGCTGAAGTTGTCGGCGAGAACCCCTAGCGAAAATGGACAAAATGAAAGCGGGCAGGTTAGACGAAGCCTGCTCGAGCGCAACCATCAGATCGGAGGTCGGAACCGTTGCCATTAGCCAGCTGATAGCAACGGTCTGCATCAGCCAGCCAAGGGAAGAGACTTGAGAGGCTAAACCAGATTGAGCGAAATGTCGTATTCCTGAGCGGCGCAAACGTCTTCGGCGAAACTACATCCGCATCTGCGCCCGCCGCTTTGCTCATTGCTCCGACCGATTCGGTTCCGCCAAGCTTAACCACTTCGCGCGACACGATCCTCTTACACGTCGGATGCGCCAAATGCAGTCTTTGTATTAGTGTCATCTGGTAGCGAGATGCGGAGGTGGCGGCGGAGAGCCGTCGCTGGTGTCGCAGCGGCCTTACATCAGTGCAAACATGCTGTTGCGTGGCGCCGGCACAGTTCCCCCGGCGTCGGCGGCTTCGCCGGCAAGAATGCGAAGGCGCGCCGACTCGCTGCCAAGCTCAAGGTCGTCAGCATGGTTCTTCTGGCCGAGGCTGACGAGCTTGCCGAGCAACTCGGCGCCTTTGTCGGCGATCCTCTGGCGAGAACAAAGCTGTCGGAGACCAGCGTTGCCTGCATTGAGCGGCCGATGAAGGCACTATGCGCATCTCGCTGCGAGATGCAGCCGATATAAAAACAGCATTTGACGCTAGCCGCCAGGAAAGGGGATTGTCACCCCGCATGAGCCGGCGAAGCTTTTGTTCAATTTCGAACATGGACGCGATCGCGCGTTTTGCGCAACCAAACCACGACACACTGATTGAGGTGAGATATGGCGACGACACGCTCCGCAATTCCTCTGACTGGTGTACCGTTTCCGATATCAGAGTATGAGCGCCGGCAAAACAATGTGCTGGATGCGGTTGCTACGGCAGGCTTGGACGCAATCGTAGTAACGGCGCACGGCCACTTGAAGTATCTCAGCGGCTACGATGGGAGCGGTGGATATTTCGCGCCTTTCCCTCTTATTCTGATGCCGGGTCGGGTCCCGATATTTGTTGTCCGAGAATATGACGAGCAGGCAGTACGTTCATATAGCTGCATCGAGGAAATTGAAACCTATACACATCAGCCTGATTTTGGCAGGGTCTGCGCCGATGTATTGCGTCGACTCGGACTGGACAATAAGCGAGTCGGTTTCGAGCTTGGCTGCTGGAATCTCGCGCCCGCCGACGTGCGCGCAGTCCAAGACCAGCTCCCGGATCTGAAGATTACTGACGTCACCCGACTGGTCTCGTCAGTGTCAGCAGTGAAAGGAGAACTTGAGTTGGCGTGTATGCGCGATGCTGTTCGACTCACTGACGTGGCAATTCGAACCTTTCAGCAATCGCTTCGTCCCGGCATTACGGAGATCGAAATGGCAGCGGCCCTAGCTGCGGCGGTAACAAACGACCCCAGCAACGCCGCTGGGGATATCGGGCTTGCGCCGGGTACCATTTTGTTTGGAGAGCGAGTGAAGTTGCCCCATGCGCCAGCGACCCATCATCCTCTCAGCAACAACGAACCTGCCTTTCTGGAGATAGGGGCTTCGAAACACGGGTATACAGTGGGAATGGTTCGATGCGCAGTCCTTGGCAAACATCCCGAAACCGAATCTTTGCACGGCTTGGCTGAAGAGGTCATTGCGGCCCTTGTCTCCTCGATTCGACCAGGTGCTACGCCGGCGGACGTTCACGCTGCTGGGGGCGAGGTGTTGAAGCGATCTGGACGCAAGGGCGTCTTCCGCCAACGAACAGGATACCAAACTGGCATCAATTGGACTGAGCGCGGCGACCTAAGCCTGGAGCCCGATGTAAATGAACCACTCCGAGCTGGCATGACCCTGCACATGCCAAACATTTTGTGCAGCGAAAGTGGCTACCTATTTGGTGCCGGCGCACACGTGCTCGTGACAGAGCGCGGCGCGGAACTCCTGAGCGAAATCCCGCCAACACTTTATCGGGCGTGATGCTAGGCGGCGTGGACAAATTTGAGCCAGTATCTGGCGGTGGCTAGGTAGACCATTCCGAGGAAGCTATTGGCCAATTGATCGTAGCGGGTGGCAATGGCCCGGTTGATTTTGAGGTGGCCGAACATGCGCTCGATTCGGTTCCGCTGCTTGTAGAGCGCCCGGTCATACTCGATCTTCACGCGGCGGTTTGATCGGCCGGGTATGACGGGTTTAATCTTCCGCTCGGCGAGATCGGCGCGAATGGTATCGGCATCGTAGCCCTTGTCCGCAAGGAAGGCGTCCGGTGCACGAGTCCCCCTTTTCCGCCCGCTGCCGAGACATGGGCGCGAACTGTGGTGCTGTCGATGCTGTAGTGGCCGCTGTCCGCCATGACCTCGGCGAGCATTACCGCCACGGTCTCCCAGACCCCGGCCTCGCTCCAGCGTCGGAACCGACGATAGATGGTGTTCCAACTGCCGTATTTGGGCGGGACATCCCGCCATGGAGCGCCGCAGCGGAGCCGCCAGAGAATGCCGTTGATGATCGAACGATTCTGCTTGGGAGGTCTACCTCGGCCGCGTTTGTCAGGGTCGATGGGCAGCAAGCCCTTGAGAACACGCCATTCTGCTTCGGTGAGATCGCCCCTGCTCAAACCTGCCTCCAAAAAGCAGCCTTGAATCAATCCTCTTGGGCTACGTCAATCGCATCGACGTCCGAAATTCCGTAAGGCGGATATACTATTCCGCCAAGGTGATGGACAGTTCGAGAGGGCTGTCGCTATCCGCGAAAAATCGGCTGCCATCCTCAAACTCGATCACCACCTCTCCATCGCGGTGGCGCATGACACGGCGAACAACCTTGCCAATCAGCATCGACGTAGCTCGTTCGCTCTCTTCTTCCAGTGTCATTCCCAATGCTAACAACCCGATCGCAGGAAAGCGACCCTGCTAACATCGAATTTGTCCACGCCGCCTAGGGTCTGCGGTTTGCGGATTGAGTGGCAAAGCGCATGCAGTCCTGGAAAGTAGGTCGTGGGAGGGGGAGGAGTGTCGCGATGGTGACAGCTCTTCCTACTCAGACCTTTGCCATTGGCCGTTGCCAGCAGAGCCAGAGTTTATGATTGCCAGCACTTCGCAGCTGGTCCTCTAAGGCCGAAGCTTATCCATTTGAGGGCAAACGGCTTGTTATCGGGTCGCAGTCGCCGGCGCCAACACCGAGGCCTGAACGCGGGGCTATCTCGGTTCTAGATGGTTACGATATCCAAACTGCATTTGACGAAAACACCGGTGGCATCGATCATTAATTACGCACCGGCGCCTGATCCAAATTACTCAAATGCGGGAACGTGCCTATGGTTGGCGTTGACAGGTTCAAGGAGATCGAGATCGAAGCGATGACTTGGCGCCGGTACCTGCACGAGAATCCGGAGCTTGACTATCGGGTGAATGACACAGCGGCATTTGTGGCGGAAAAGCTGGCTTCCTTCGGGATTAACCACATCGAGTGCAGGATAGCTGAAACCGGCGTGGTTGCGTTGATCCAAGGTCAACTCGGAGATGGGCCCACTATCGGGTTGCGGGCCGACATGGACGCTCTGCCTATACTCGAAGCTTCAGGCAAACCTTGGACGTCGAAAAGGTCCGGACAGATGCACGCGTGTGGTCACGACGGGCATACTGCAATGCTCCTTGGCGCCGCGAAATACCTCGCCGCGACCCGGAACTTCAAAGGGTCCGTTGCCCTGATCTTCCAACCTGCCGAGGAAGATGGCCGCGGCGGCCAAAGAATGGTCCAGGAGGGGATCATGGACCGTTTCGGGATATCTCAGGTCTTTGGCATGCACAATTGGCCAGGCATGGAGGTTGGTGCGTTCGGCATTTGCGAAGGTTCGATTTTTGCCGCGCTCGACGAGTTCGATATTGTGGTCAAAGGCAGAGGGGGTCACGCGGCCGCTCCCCATCTGACAATTGACCCCGTCGTTGTTGCAGCTCAGATCATTTTAGGCTTGCAGACACTAGTCTCACGCAACACGGACCCCACCGAGTCCCTGGTGATCTCCGTCACAAAGCTGAACGCCGGACAAGCTTACAACATCATTCCCGAACGCGCGGAGATTGCCGGAACAGTCAGGACACTGTCACCGATTTTGCGCGACTTCGCTGAAAAACAGATTGAGGCGTGCGCGGAAAATATTGCACGCGCTTCCGGGGCGAAGGTCGAGTTTCAGCATCGCCGCCTGGAGCCCCTCACTGTCAATCATCCCGATCAAACGCGTCGGGCAACAGAGGTGGCGCGTGCTCTGGTCGGCCATTCATCGGTGAACCCCAAAGTCAAACCTAGTTTGGGGTCAGAGGACTTCGCGTACATGCTAGAGGCGCGGCCGGGGGCATGTATACTGCTTGGAAATGGATCGACTGCTGCTCTCCATAATCCAACCTACGACTTTAACGATGAAGCACTGCCATACGGCATTGGATACTGGGTCAACTTGGCCGAGGCTGCTCTAGCACCATGACATTGTCCAAGCAAAACAACCTTGGCTAATCAAGGCTGAGATCACAAGAAGAGGGTAACGACATGAAATACGAAATAAATCGCCGACGATTGCTGCAGGCGACATCGACCGCCATGGCGGCTGGCGCTCTGTCTTCAATTGCGGGCCGCGTTGCGGCCCAAACACCCAACCAGATCAACGTAGTGCTAGGCGGCGGCGATTGGGGAAAGGCTAACATTGAGGCTTACGCTAAGCCATTTGAAGCTGAGACCGGTATCAAGGTCAACCCAATCACCGACGACATGGGTATGGGACAGGTCGAGTTGATGGTAAAATCGGGCAATGTCACGGTAGATGTCGGGGCGCTTACGCAAGGGTCCGGCTTGGTCGCAGCTAAGAAAGGAATTCTTGAAGAAATTGATTACTCCTTGTTCAGGAAAGAAGAGCTAGACGGAATTTATGAATTTGCCAAGCAACCGTTTGGCGTGGCAAATTTGATTTACTCATATAATATGGTATATAGCACAGACGTATTCCCAGCTGATAAACCCCGGCCGACAAACTGGGCTGAATTCTGGGATGCTGATAAGTTTCCCGGCGTTCGCACCTTGGTGTCCGGCCAGTTTGGTTCAGAAGGACCCTGGGAAGAGGCCCTGTTAGCGGACGGTGTATCTCCCGATAAGCTCTACCCGATGGATATCGACCGGGTGTTTGCCAGTTTGGACAAAATAAAGCCGCACATCCGTAAGTGGTGGAGCAGCGGATCAGAGATTCAACAGATGTTGCATGATAAGGTCGTTGACATCGCTCAATC
This sequence comes from Mesorhizobium sp. WSM4310, assembly GCF_007003935.1. NCBI lineage: Bacteria > Pseudomonadati > Pseudomonadota > Alphaproteobacteria > Hyphomicrobiales > Phyllobacteriaceae > Mesorhizobium > Mesorhizobium sp. WSM4310. Next base: position 108,013 of record NZ_VFTA01000016.1, on the reverse strand, counting down.
GTATGACGGAAGAGCTCTACTGTTGATCGATCAGGGCGCCGCGACGGAGATCAATCGAAACCAGGCGAAGCTGCAGTGGGATTATTGGGTCATTCCAAAGGGTTCACCCAACGCGAAGGCTGCGCAGAAGTTTATCGAATTCGCCACTCGCGCGGAACGTCAGGCAGCATTTTGCCAATTGTTTCCTGAGGGACCAAGCAACGGCAATGCGTTCAAACTTCTTCCCGAGAAAGTTGCGCGCAAGCTCCCTACCCACCCAGATTACATCAAGAGCAGCGTTTCCATCAACGGCAAATGGTACAATGAGGTAGGCCCCAGCGGTGTTTCCAACACTGAGATGCTTATCCAGCGGTGGAATGAGTGGATCCTGCAGTAGGGTTGGTTGAAGTGCGAAAGTCCGGTCGGGGTAACTCCATACCGGGCTAAAGTCGAAACTGATGCTGAAAATGTGACGGGGAGCGGGGTAGCCCACTAGCCTCTCCGCTCACGGCATCGGGTACGACGGCAGAAGGTACGGCAAATGCCTGCTAATGCACGCCAGCGATGGTGGAGGAGCCACAGTGAACATGCACGCAATGAATACCGCCCCCCGTTCGGAAGTTGACGCTGCAGATGTGAACCAATCGGTGCCACAAATTCAGTTCAGCAGTGTTACCAAGATGTACGGGAGTGTTCCGGCGGTCAGGGATCTGTCGCTGACCGTGCGTCGCGGCGAGTTCTTGACGATTCTCGGCCCGAGCGGCTCGGGTAAGACCACTACCCTGATGCTCTTGGCCGGCTTTGAGGCCCCGAGTTCGGGTGATATTATGATCGCCGGCCATTCAGTGGCTTCGGTCCCGTCCTACCGGCGCGATCAAGGAATTGTGTTCCAGAGCTATGCGCTGTTCCCGCATCTCACAGTGGCTCGAAACCTGGAATTCCCTCTCGAAATGCGGGGCATGGCTCCCGATCAGAGGAAGGTTCGGGTAGCCCGTATGCTTGAGCGCGTGCATCTAGGGGAATTCGGCGGTCGCATGCCATCCCAATTGAGTGGCGGTCAGCAGCAGCGCGTGGCGCTAGCCCGCGCGCTGATTGCCGATCCACCCTTCCTATTACTTGATGAACCGCTTGGCGCACTCGACCGTAACCTGCGTGAGCAGATGCAGATCGAGATGAAGAGCTTGCACAAGGAGTTCGGTATCACGACGGTGTGCGTTACGCATGACCAGGAGGAGGCGCTTACTCTGTCAGACCGGATTGTTGTAATGCGCGCAGGACGTGTCGAGCAAATCGATACACCAGAGGCCCTCTATGATCGGCCATCATCGTGCTTTGTCGCTAAATTTCTGGGTGAGGCGAACATTCTCGAGGATGCCTTGTTGCTGGCCAGAGGGGGCAACGCGCCGCAAATCGGCACCGTTGCGATGATAAGGCCAGAGCGCATCAGTGTACTTCCGAAGACTGCGGAGTGGGCTCAAACGGACCAGCGGCAATATGTTGCCGGTGCGGTCGACGATATGATTTTTGCCGGCCCTCTGCGAAAATACCATGTTCGCGTTGGCAACAATGTTCTCATCGTCCGGGAACATGTCGCGGCAGACCAACCTGTTTTCCAGCCAGGCGAGGAGGTTTGCCTCACGTGGCTGCGGTCAGACATTCGCTTCGTTTCGCCATAAGCGATTGATAAGGGATATCCATGAAGCTTTTGCGCAGAATGGCCAAGGTGCCACTTGGGTTAACCGCGCCCGCGTTCGCGCTTTTGCTTGTGGTTTTCGGTGCCCCTATAACCTTGCTTTTCCTAAGCAGTGTCAATGCCCCCGATTTCTCGTTCCAATACTACGGAGCGTTTTTCGCCCAGCCAGCTAATGTGCGGGTGCTCTTTCAAACGATAGAAATAAGTCTGGTCGCAACTGCCATCTGCTTAATCGTAGGCTATCCAACCGCGTATCTGATCGTCACGGCATCCAAGACTCTGCGCATGACGCTCATCGCTCTCGTGATCATCCCCTATTTGACCAGTGGGCTGGCGCGTACCTACGCATGGATTGTTATTCTTGGGGATCGCGGGGTCATCAACAACATCTTGCTGGACGTCGGATTGATCGATCGACCTCTGCAACTCATCTATAACCGAACCGCGGTCTATATTGGCATGGTCCACATCATGCTGCCGATGATGATACTTCCCTTGGTTAGTGCGATGATGGGGATCGATCGGTCCTTGATGGCTGCTGCACGCAGTATGGGAGCGGGACCTTTCACCGCTTTCAGGCGTGTATTTCTCCCCCTTAGCATTCCAGGCGCACGGAGTGGCTCGCTCCTAGTTTTTGTGTTCTGCCTAGGATTCTATATCACGCCGGCGGCACTTGGGGGATTGCGCGATGCCATGCTTTCAACCTTCATTGCGGCCGAGGTGAATAGCTCGTTCGATATTCCGCGCATTGCCGCTGCGTCCTTCATCCTTCTCGGGTTTGCCATTGTGGTGCTTTCCATGGTCGGGCTTGACCTCTCCGGCAAACAAGAGCAAAGCCAAACTCGAGCTCCGAAGGGCTCGATGTCCCGACTACCCATTGTTCTTGTTATCAAACGAAACTTCAGCGAAATTCTGCGTCCCTATCGTGTCAAACGGTGGACGGGACGGCGCTACGTGCCTGGGGCGGAAAGGCGATGGCCTAAAGTCGTCGCGATCGTTTTTATCGTTTTGGTGATGGCCTTTCTTTTATTCCCAGGGATAATCGTTGTCATCATGTCGTTCAGTTCCGGGGCATTTTTGCAATTTCCGCCTTCGGGCCTGTCGCTTCAATGGTATCGCTCGTTTTTCGGCGATGCATCTTGGAGCGGAGCAGCTTGGACCAGCGTCGAGATTGGTGTCGAGGTAGCTGTTATTTCTACTCTATTGGGAACACTTGCTGCTTTCGGATTGAGCCGAATAAGCGCAAGACTTCGCGGCGTGCTGACAATGATCATAATCACGCCTATCACCTTTCCAGTTATCGTGGTCGGTATCGCGACTTATCTGGGTCTCATCCAGATTGGTCTAATCGGCACAAAGGGTGGTATCGCCCTCGCTCACAGTATCGGCGCTGTTGGAATTGTGGTGGTGATCGTTTCTGCGACGTTGGCCAACTTCGATCGGACGTTAGAGCAGGCGGCCAAGAGTATGCGTGCCGGACCACTGCAAACGTTTTTTCGCGTAACACTGCCGTTAATCAGGCCGGGAGTGATCGGCGGCGCCATGTTCGCATTCCTCCAGTCATTCGATGAAGCGGTCATAACGTCTTTGGTCGGCGGTCTGTCGGTGCGGACGTTGCCCTTGAAGATGCTGGAGAATATCCGCCACCAAATCGACCCGACGATTGCTGCAGTCGCTTCTCTTTTGATGCTTCTGCCTTTAATCTGGATGCTTGTCCTCTATGCCGTCTGGTGGCGTTCTCGACCGAGCATGCAGCGAACATTACAGGAAGCCGCTGCCTAACTGGCGTGGCAGATCCACTTCCTGATGATGCGTCCGACCTATTCCTACGGACTGGCGACAAGCATCTGTTCGGGGCTTCAACGGGCGGATAAAATGGCCACCTGGTCCAAAACGGAAACCAGTAAAGCTCTTGCAATTATCATCTGGCACATGCGGATCAAGGATTCGGACTATGTCTGGGATCGGCCGGCCTTGCTCGCCAGCAAGCTCAGACCTGCCGATCCTCTTGCTGCGCGCCAGGATGGAATTCGAGGTCAACGGCGCTGACCGGATCGCACAGATCCTTCGCCCGTCTGAACAACGAACAGCTAGCCAACGTCAACCGGCTGATCGCGCGATTTCTGAAATCGGCTACCCACCGCGACTTTGACCTTCCTCCTCCCTTAGTGCACCGGGATCAAGGTGACGAACCAAGGGACAGGTCAGCAGAGCGAGCCCTGGTCATCTGAAAACGCGATGGTGCCGTCTCGGACATTATATTGGCGAAGTGGTGACCGCGTGTGCATAGTTCCAGGCGAAAAAAATAGCCGTGTACAAGACCATATGCCCGGTCAAAGTCGCCAGATCACCCGCAATAGGTTAAGCAATGAACGAAGCACCACATCTTACGTTTGATCTCGATGCGCATGGCGTGAGCAGAGGACACCTCGTTGTGCCGGGAGGCGCCGACCATGAAGAGTTCTCGCTTCCGGTTTTTAGTCTTAATAAGGGCGATGGACCGCGCCTTCTTATCACCGGTGGGAATCATGGCAATGAAATGGAGGGGCCATTAGTCGCGCGGCGGCTTATCGAGTGGCTGCCACAAGCGCAAACCAGTGGTAGGATCATCGTGCTGCCAGTGCTTAATCCATTGGCAGTTCAAGCATGGAGCCGCAATACTCCGCTTGATGGTTTGAATCTGAACCGCGTGTTTCCGGGCCGTGCCGACGGGTCTGTTACGGAACGAATCGCGGATGCGGTTTCACGCGTATTGTTGCCAAATGCCGACATCGTTTTCGATCTGCACAGCTTCGGCCCAACGTGGGATTTTCCCCCGGCGGTCATCACGCATCCAATTGCTGATGCGGATCTCATGGCTAAGACGCTCGCAATGGCAGCGGCATTTAAGCTGCCCGTAACATTGCTCTGGCAACATGACGACACGGCTGGGATGTTCGACAGTTGGGCACATAGCCTAGGGAAGGTATTCGTTTGCGCGGAATTCGGCGGTGGTACGGTTAGCGCAGAAGCTCTAGCGATTTATGAAGCTGGAGTTCGCAACGCGCTCGTTATGCTTGGACTCGTCGAAGGAAAAGTCGAGGACGTGTCTTTCCGTAACAAAAGGTCCAGTCAGACCCTTGAGACGCTGATATCAGACGAGTTGAAATCGCCCGCGCAGGGTATCTTCGAACCTCGCTGCTCTGTGTTGGATGAAGTGAGGTCGGGAGATCTTATAGGTATCCTACACTCTATGGATTCTGTTTCCGCTCCGTCCATTGACATCCGAGCGCCTGGGCCATCAATCGTCCTAGCCATAGGATCGGGCGCGCATGTCGACCGCAATGAAGGGGTAGCCATCCTTGCGCGGCCGCTGCATAACTAGAGGTACAGATTAGCCGCGCCTTGGCCAGCTGTAGTAACTCCGGTATGAAGGCACTGGCCTCGACTGGAGCTTATAGGCCAGCTCCTCGGATCGATCAGCGGCTGATCCTGTCTTCCAAAATCATGCCAAAAAGATTGCTTGATCCTTGATCGCTTGGTTTATACTAACCATGGTTGAAAGTGGCGGTCCGAGATGGGAGCTGGCCGGACGGATTGATCGCCTAGCTTCTGTTATGGAAGCAGGGGCGACGATCCGGCGCACCGCGACCAAGAGGGGAGGCGGACGGTGCCGTCCCCGCTGACGCCCGTAAAACAACTTTATCGTATCTTAAAACGAGATGGGCACGTTCGGGGCTTTATATTGGCAAAACCGATTCCGAACGGGGCATAACTTAGGACAGAGCGCGCAAATCCGGCCGCAGCTCATAGCTTGGCCAAACTCGAGTATAATTCAGTGCAGATCAAAGACGTCATTCTCACGCCCGGCAACGGCGCCTTCTTTTATGACGATCAAGCTGCCATTAGGGCAGGGGTTGGCCAGGACGGTTTTGTTTACGTCGGCGAGCCATTGACGCCCGGCTTCCGTGATATCCGTGTTCCGGCAGCTTGCTTAAGCGTCGGGCTTGTCCTGGAAGACGATATGGTCGCCTGGGGCGATATGATGGGAGTGCAATACTCAGGGGCTGGCGGGCGTGACCCCCTGTTTGACGTCGGAGCCATCATGGATCTCACGTCACGTGTTGTTGTCCCGCGGCTCTTAAACATTGATGCGTCCAGCTTTTTGACAGCCTGCTCCAGTGTCTTCGATCTCCATACTGGGAAACGACTCCCACTATGCATCGAATATGGGGTCAGCCAAGCCCTTTTAAGCGCTGCTGCCCATGCTGCGCGTCGTACCATGGCGGAGGTGGTTTGTTCGGAATTTTGCCTATCCATGCCGCATCGTCGTGTCCCAATTTATTGCCAGAGCGGTGATGCGCGCGAAATCAATGTCGATAAAATGATCCTGAAGGGGGTGGATGTGATCCCGCATGGCCTCATCAACTCGCGTAGCAAATTCGGCGTTGGGGGAGAAACCTTTCTGGATTTCGTCAAATGGGTGGCGCACCGCGTCAAGCAAATCGGCCAACCAGACTATTCTCCGGTGCTGCATTTCGATGTGTACGGCTGGATCGGTATGGAGATCGGGCTCGACGTCCAGCGCATCGCCGACTTCATCAGTAAGGTTGCTGACGCGGTTCCGGAGTTCACGGTGAATATCGAATCGCCAGCCGACTTCGGGTCTACGCCGGCGCAGGTCGAAAATTACGGGCAGATCGTCGGCATTCTGAATGCGCGCGCGTCACGTGCGCGCATCGTTGTCGATGAACGCTGCAACACCTTAGAGGATGTGCGTCTGTTTGCGGAGGCTAAGGCGACCCATCTCGTGCAGATCAAGACGCCGGACGTGGGCTCGATCGCCGACAGCGCCCGTGCGGTGCTTCTGTGCAAAGAGAACAACGTGGACGCCTATGTGGGAGGCAGCTGCAGCGAGACGGATCTCTCCGCGCGAGCGACGGTTCACATTTCGGTGGCAACACAGGCGGACATGATGCTCGCGAAGCCTGGCATGGGCATCGACGAAGGTCTTTCCATTGTAGGCAACGAACAAAATCGGTTGCTCGCCATGCTTGATCGGCGTCGGGCACAAAACCTGAAAGCCGCGTAGGAAGCGCCCTGATGCTAAACAGTCTCAAGGACATCACGGTTGTGGCGGTCGAACAGGCCGTTGCAGCTCCCTACGCATCGTCTCGCCTTGCTGACGCAGGCGCCCGGGTGATCAAGGTCGAAAGGCCCGAAGGGGACTTTGCCCGAAACTACGACAAGCTGGTGCGGGGGCAGAGCGCGTACTTCGTCTGGCTCAACCGGGGTAAGGAGTCGGTCTGTCTAGACCTGAGGTTGGAGGCGGATCGCGCCGTCCTCGACACGCTCATTGCCAGTGCTGATGTCTTCATCCAGAATCTAAAGCCGGGCAGCATAGAAAAACTGGGGTTCGCGTCCGCTGATCTGCGTCGACGATATCCGCGGCTGATCACCTGCGACATTTCTGGTTTCGGGGAGTCAGGGCCGTATTCCCATTTGAAGGCCTACGATCTGATCGTCCAGGCCGAAACAGGTCTATGCGCTATCACCGGCAACCAACAGGGGCCTGCGCGTGTAGGGGTCTCGGTTTGCGATATCTCGGCGGGCATGACAGCGCACAGCGCCATTCTTCAGGCACTGTACCACCGCGAGGTCACCGGCGAAGGGACCAGCATCCAGGTGTCACTGTTTGATGCCGTCGCCGACTGGATGAACGTGCCGGTTTTGCAAAATGATTACAGCGGCTACCAGACGGTACGCGCAGGCGTGAAACACCCGTCGCTCGCGCCGTATGGTGCCTATCGCTGTGCCGACGGCAAAGAGGTCATCTTTTCGGTTCAGAATGACCGCGAATGGGTGAATTTCTGCGAGAAATTCCTGAAGCAGTCCGGGCTCACACGCGCACCTGGTTTTGCTGACAATATGGAGCGCCTCGCTCATCGTGCGCAACTTGATGAGATCATTGAACAGCGGTTTTTTGAACTATCCTGCCACGATGCGATGCAGGAGCTCGAGGCGGCCGGCCTGGCATATGGCCGACTGAACGAAGTGGTGGATGTTTCAAAGCATCCACACATTCGCAGGGTGCAGGTTGGAACACCCGATGGAGCCGTCGAGACGATAGCGCCGGCGGCGATTTTCAACTCGGAGCTCCCCTCGCTTCGCCCAGTCCCGGCTCTTGGCTCTCATACCGAGGCTGTCCGCGAGGAGGTGCGGGCGCTTTTGCGCGAAAGAGCCGCGTCAGCGTGAGCGCGCGTTTCAGTAAGGTGAGACTGCTCGCGGTTTACAAAATGCCTGTGTACCTCGGATCATTTCAGCGCACCGGCCGCCTAGAAAGCTCACTGGCAGCGCCCGCGCTAAAATCGGCCGCAAAGGCGTCTCCATGATCAAGGACACCTTTGCGGCCGTTGAAGGCGCGATGTCTGTACCGCGCTGGAGATCCCTGCTCTTCGTTCCTGTTCACGTTCCGCGCTTTGTAGAGACGGCCCATGAGCGGGGCGCAGATGGCGTCATTCTCGACCTGGAGGATTCCGTGCCCCAGGATCGGAAAGGAGAGTCACGGCAGCAGCTTCCTGAATGCGTGGCAGAGGTGGGCCGGAAAGGCGCATCTGTTTTGGTCCGCGTGAATCATGGTCTGCGCGCCTTGGCGGCCGATCTCGATGCAGCCGTGATGGCGGGTGTTGACGCACTGGTTCTTCCGAAGACGGATTCGGCAGAGTGGGTTATAGAGATCGCGAATGCGGTTTCGGAACTAGAACGTGAAAGAAATCTTCCGCAGGGAGGCATCCGGTTCCTTGCCCAGATTGAGACCCCGGGCGCCTTGCAAAGGCTTGCGGCCATTGCGTCGGCGCATCCAAGGATGGTCGCAATGGCGCTTGGCCCTGAAGACTTCAGCGCCGCTGTTGGCGGCGCCCCAGGATTCGACCTTCTTTTGACGCCGAACCTTTCTGTTCTGTTTGCCGCCCGCGCGGCCGGCTTGCTCCCGCTGGGCTTCATAGGAAGCATCGGCGAGTTCTCGGACACGCATAAACTTCGTGAGGCCGCGGTGCGGGCGCGGCGGCTTGGCTTTGCCGGAGCTTTGGCGATCCATCCGACACAGGTGGCCATATTCAATGAGGCTTTCTCGCCAAGCGCCCAGGAGCTCGAGTGGGCCCATAAAGTTGTCGCGGCGGCAAATGATGCCGCCACGCGTGGACTGTCCGCATTCTCGTTGAATGGCAAAATGATAGATCCGCCAGTGGTGCGGCGCGCCCACGAGATCCTGATTCTTGTGGGCAACAACTGACTGGCCTGTTATCAGCGGCTGAACAGGAGCGAATGGCACTACACCGCGCCGGGCAAGCCGATGCAAAATGGCTACGCGATTCCCTCAACGGCCGAATGCGAGACGAGCTGTTGAACGATGGCCTGTTCTTCGGCCTCGACCACGCCCGCAGTGCCACTGCCGAATGGAGGCAGGACCTAAATCCTGTTCATAACACTCATCTGTCTATGTCATTTGAGTGAATAGGTTTTGCTGATCTGGATGCGATCCCATGGGGTATTTTGGGTTTTGCCGCGCGCGATGAACGATGCGCTGAGCCGCCGGTTCGTCAAGCGTTGATCGGCTGAAGACCCATGGACCGTCCGGCAGAGGATGAACGCCTTCGATCGACGCGAGTCCACCGAAGGCGATGCAACGCGGCTCGCCATTGTCAAGCAGACCACGCCAGCAGGAATAGCGCGGAATGTTGTGCTTGGTTCCCGTGTAGCGGACCGTCAGCTCGCGGCCGCAGCGCCGGCAGCGGACAAGGTCGGCGAGCAGAGCGTCGCCATGCTTGGGCGCCCCGTGATGCCGGCTCGTGGGCACGTGGTCGCTCACCATCTTGCGGATCGCTTCCGCCTTTCCCAGCCGACGTAGCCTTCGTGTGCACCCGGAATCAGCGCCAGCATCTCGCGCCTTACGGCGGCTGCGCGAGCGAATGGCGGCATCTGCGCGGTCTGCGCGTCGTGCGGGTTGGAGAAGATCGAACTGATATGTCGTAGGCTGGCGCGGTATGGACCTCTCCCCGGTTCGCTTCGTGAGGACCCGATGCTGCGCCCGAATCCTCCAATTGCGATGGGGTGTGGGAATTGGCCGTCGGGTCCTGCAGCAGTGTCACCAAGACGCCAAGCGTTCTGGGATCGATATGTGGGGCAGGGCAATGCGCCACGCGGTGCAGACCGCGATCAAACATCCAGGCCGGAACTTCCAGCCACCGATCGGAGGCGTGGCGGGAGAGACTGCAGCGGAAAACCTCCCGGTCGGCGTTCTCGATCACCTCATGAACGTGAACACAACGCCCGGCCCAAGGATGCCACGGATAAAGAAACTTGCGTTCCTCGGTCCTGTGGGTGTTCTTTCCTGGTGTTGTTCAACACCGTGAGGCCGCATTCCTCGCTCGCTATTTGACCCCGGCGGTCTTCGCCGGAACCCTCGCCGCAACCGGCTCCGACGCTGCACTCAATGAAGGCTTCGCGCCTCCGCCCGTTGCTCAAACCGCGCCATAACAGAAACGGCCGAGGCTAATCGCCACTGGTTGAAAGTTCAGTGGCAGGTCAGAGGGTCTGGCTCGACGGCCTTAGCTTCAGGCTATCCGGCCAATCCCGGCGATCACCCAGCGACACGATGACTGACCAGTGCTCAGCGCCACCGCCGGAGCTGCAAAAAGAGTTGCGTATGATTGAGCGTTCGACCACGTTGCTGTCGATCTTGATATGGCCTCGTCCAGGATGCGCGAGAGGCGCTTCCCAGCGCGAGAGCGTGTAGGGGATCGCCGCTGTGAGCTTGGTCTTCTGACTGATTTGGCCGAGCTTCTCTAGCCGCCCTGGGTCCAGTGCCGTGATGGTTGAGCACTTTTTGCCTGCGTGCAGCAAGGCCTCGTTGGCCTCGGCTACGGATGTCATCCTCGATCTTTTAGAGTTCGCGGATCCTTCTTAGCGCCTCGATCGGGCGCGGCATGGCAGAAGGCGAGCGTGAAGCCGCTTTTCGTCGGCCAGCAAGCGATGGCCCGCTATAGCCGTCGACCTGCAAGTTCCGGTAGAGAGCCTGCGAGATGAGCGATCGCACGCTGGGCCTTTTCGGTCCGGCGCATAGACATAAGACGCCCGGCGGTCCGCTCCCTCCCTAATCAGTCATCGCGGGCATAAATCCAGAGTAGGCCTGTCTTCGTCTTGCCGACCCCGGAACGAGCACCGGCGCGGTCGTCGCACGTCGGCGAAGAGTTTTGGCGAGGACTTCGGTTTTGCTAAAGCAACCGTTCATGGACCAGACGTAGGTGCCAGTCCGGCGCGGCCGACTACCGGCGCTGCCAGCAGCCTGGGCAAGCGAACCAAATTGTAGCCCGCCAAGTTATGCCGCGCCCGCGGTGGCACATCCTCGCAGCTTGACCTTGGCCATGCCGTCTGAGGTCTTGACTGACCGAACCCTCCTCTGACCCCTTAGGGCAGTGCTGACTGAGATCATAGCCCGGATGGCGCTTCGTGCGGTCATCGATCGCTATACGCGAGGCTTGTTGCTTTCTGCTCAAATGGGCGTTGAAGGCAACGCGCGGCGTGATCTTGCTCTTTGCAGGTCCTTGACTGGCGCGTCCTAGGCTTCGCCAGCGCCAGTCGATGCGCCGTCGCGGCGTCTGCGGTCCAACATAGCGAGAGCGGCATCACGCTCGCCTGTGCCAGGCCTGGGTATGAAACTTTCCAGTCAAGCCGGATTGGCCAGCACCTGGGTGCATAACCAACCTGTTGTCGCGGCTTCATTAGCATGAGGTGCCCGGAAACGAAGATACGTATGGACCCCGCCCCGCTTTCCAATTGAGCCTAGGGGCTGCTGATTCCTTCTTCGCCAAGGGTCGTGAACGGCGTGATCGACCAATGGATTAGGTTGATGGGACGATGAGTGTCGCCTCGGTCGAGCAATGGTGGATGAAACTGCGATGACATGTCCGATAGGATCTCTGTAATCGCCCTGCCTGACGCCCTGCCTTCAGGTTTTCGACATAAAATTTCACCTCGGTCACACCTGATCTTAATGTCGCCAGCGATCTAATCCAGTGTGCCAGGAATGAGGTACCGTACGGCCGCACTGCGAGAATGCCTTCTTCGCAAATCCCAGTCCTCGCCGTGACTGCTAGGTGCAATACTGCAAGCCAGCTGAACCAATTGAGGATCTGTCCCCTCATCGAGGCGCGGATTGACTTGGATGACGACGGGTCCAGGCTTCGTCCACGGAGTTCAATGTTCGTTGGCCCAGCTGAGGCCGTGAGCTTGCAAGCAATTCTGTGACACGTTGACGATACGATCATGCTCGTCATTAGTCAGCAGGGTTGGTTGGACAATTCACCTCTCGGAAGAGGAAATGGGGTGGCCGGCCGAAGTCCGCCAGCGGCAATAGCAATGACCTCCTTTCCCATCTTGTTAGCGCCGCTGGTTGCAATGGCGCTTGGTACTGAAGACTTCAGTGCAGCTGTTGGCGGTGCCCCAGAACTCGACCTGCTTTTGACGCCGAACCTTTCCGTTCTGTTCCCCATGCGGCAGTCTCGGCTCGATAGGAAGCATCGGCGATTCTTAGACAATGATAACTTCGTGGGGCCGCAGGCGATCCATTTAAACATCGATGGGGCTTTTCACCAAGCGCACAAGAACTCGAGGGACCCGTCGTGTCCTCGCGGCGAAAAAGATGCGACGGCGCAAGGCAAAGGCGCGTTCACATTGGACGGGAAGATGGTCGATCTACCGGTTATTCGAAGGGTCCGAGAAATCATCTCCATGGATCAGGGCGCCGAGTTGGCCGGTTGAAGCCTCGGCGGGTTGGGTCCATTCTGGACACATAGGTTACGGTTTTGGTCAAACCACACTGAGATGACACGACAGTTAGGCGTCATGTCGCTCTGCAATTATTGCTGTCGCGCCATCACATTTCGAGATAGATTACATCATTGCAGTCCGCCCTCGGAAGAGTACCCGTGGAAATCAGGCAGTTAAGATACTTTGTTGGCGTGGTCGAAGCAGGCAGTTTCACGAAGGCCGCTGGCTTTCTGAATGTCGCCCAGAGTGCGCTGAGTCTGCATGTGCGCCAATTGGAGGAAGGCTTCGGCACTCAGCTGCTGATACGCGACAGGACCGGCGTGAGCGTGACGGCGTCAGGAGCCAAACTCCTGGAGCGGGCGCGGGCGATTCTCAAAGAAATTCGAATTACCGAGGTGGAATTGACCAACACAGCCGCTTCCCCCGCCGGGGAGGTGACTATTGGCATTCCGTCTGGAGCTGCTCGCGTCCTGAGCGGTCCGCTGCTTGAGACGGTAAGACACGAACTGCCCAAGGTGTCCCTCAAGATGGTCGAGGGTATGACGGGACCGCTAGAGGAATGGATGGCGGCTGGACGCTTCAATCTGGCGGTTCTGTACCGCACTGCGGACAGTGTGGGGCGAATGACTGTGCTAGCGCGCGAAGACCTTTGTCTGGTGGTTCCGTCCGGCGAGCCACCGTTTGAAGATGCGATATCTCTGGCCGACCTGCATGCATTCCCCCTGGCGGTTCCCATGCGCAACAACAATGTCAGGCGTTCGGTGGCTGATGTCGTCGCACAACACGGTTGCGCGATGGACGTCAAGTTTGAAGTGGACTCGCTCTCAACGATCATCAACATGGTCGTAGAGGGAAAAGCGCATTCTATTCTCGCCCCGTCTGCCGTTCAGAAAGAAGCCTCTCAAGGGCTGGTCCGGACGGTCAAGATAGTCGATCCGGTAATTACCCGCTCCGTGGTGCTTGCTGTAAATCCCAAAGATGAGCGTTCTGCGGCCGTTTCTGCGGTCCGCAAGCTCATTCCGAAGGTCGCCAGAGAATTGATTGAGAGCCGGGGCTGGGTAGCATCGGCTCCTGACGCGACCTGAGAACCATCGATCTGTAAACAACGGCATGACTTCCTTCCTGTCGGAACAGATCGATCTGGATTCCAGATGGATTTAGGCACTAATCGATATTTGACCCGCTGCGACCATCGCGATGAAACTGGCTCAAGCGAGCTCAGCGGCTTCGAAAATTGAAACGGCGCTCGCATGGCCAGAATCACAAGTGGAGCCCGCGATGTCCCACGCCAGGAGCTACGAGCTCTTCATTAATGGCAAATGGCGAGCCGGTGGTAGCCGAGCCACTTTGCCGGTGATCAACCCGGCGACGGAGAAGGTATTTGCCTCAGTGGCCTCGGCTACGGTTCCAGACTTGGATGAAGCTCTTGCTTCGGCAGAACGCAGCCGCAAGGCGTGGTCCTCACGCCCCGCCAAAGAGCGTGGCGAGATCCTCGTCTCTGCCGCCAGCAATCTGGCTGAGAAAGCTGGCGCCGCAGCCAGGGACCTGTCGTCCGAACAGGGAAAGACGATTGCCGAAGCAACAGGAGAGTACGCGCGCGCAGTCGAAACGCTGGAATGGAATGGCCGGCATGCCGATGAGTTGTCGACCCCGATTCCGTTGGGTCCGAACAGGATGATCGTCCCGGAGGCCCTCGGTGTCGTCGCTGCCTTTACGCCGTGGAACTATCCAGCCGTTCTCATCGCCCGCAAGCTCGCCCCCGCGCTGGCGGCAGGCTGCCCGGTGATCCTCAAAGGGGCCGAAGAGACGCCAAGCGTGGCTGTCCATGTCGTGGAATCTTTGCGTCAAGCAGGGATACCGGAAGGCGTGGTCAACCTGGTGTTCGGTGTTCCTGTGCATATATCACGGCATCTGCTCAGTTCGCCAATTGTCAAAGTCTTGACGTTCACGGGGTCGACCGCTGTTGGGAAACAGCTGGCCACACTGGCCGCGAATAATCTGCAGCGCTGCATCCTTGAGCTCGGTGGACATTCCCCGGTTATTGTGTGCGAAGATGCCGACCTGGCAACGGCGATACCGGCTATTTCGGAATACAAATTCGAGTGCGCGGGCCAGAGTTGTAATGCGCCCAGCAGGATTCTTGTCGCCCGATCCCGCTATGAGGAATTCCTGTTCCGGATGACGGAGGCGGTCCGAAAAATCAGGATCGGTCCACCGGATGACCCTGCAACGCAGATGGGTCCCATGGCAAACGCGCGGCGAATCGAGGCCATGCAACGCCTGACCAAAGATGCGGTAGAGGGCGGCGCCCAAATCGAGACCGGTGGCATCCCCCTTGACCGACCGGGGTTTTACTGGCCGCCAACCATCCTGACTGGCGTACCGAAGGAAGCGAGAGTGCTTCATGAAGAGCCGTTCGGACCAATTCTCACCGTGGCTCCTTTCGATACGATCGAAGAGGCGATCGATGAAGCCAACGCCACGGAGTACGGTCTGGCCGCCTACTTGTTTACTGGCGCGGCCGATACGCAACAGAGGCTTGTGGGCGGTCTTTCTGCGGGCGCTGTTAGTGTGAATTACCTGAAAGGGGTTTCCGCTGATGCCCCTTATGGAGGAGTCAAACAAAGCGGCTATGGATATGAAGGCGGCGAGCAGGGGGTGCGAAGCTTCCAGATTCTGAAAATGGTCAATGGCCTCGGTTCATTTGGATAAAATCCGGTGGGAAACAGAACACGGACCATGGCCGGTAGCGACATCACAAGGAGCGTCGCCGACGCCCTTCAGTACATCTCGTACTATCATCCTCCAGATTATATCCGGTCTCTTTCTCACGCATACACGCGAGAACAGAGCCCGTCGGCGAAGAATGCCATAGGTCAGATTCTGCTGAACTCCCGCATGGCGGCCTTTGGGCGGCGCCCGATTTGTCAGGACACCGGACTTGTGGTTGTCTTCGCAAAGGTCGGCATGGATGCCCGCATTAAGTCAACAGCCAGTTTCGCGGATCTTGTGAATGAGGGCGTACGTCAAGCCTATCTCGATCCGGACAATCCCCTTCGGGCATCGATCGTTGCGGATCCCCTCGCTAGACGGGTCAACACCCGCGACAACACACCGGCAGTTGTCCATGTCGACCTGGTGCAAGGTAACCAGATTGAGATCACCATCGCCGCGAAAGGCGGCGGGTCGGAGAACAAGGCACGTTTTACCACCCTCAATCCCACCGCCTCCGTTTCCGACTGGGTGGTCAATACCGTTTCGACCCTTGGCAGCGGGTGGTGTCCACCTGGACTGATCTCTGTCGGCATCGGTGGTAGCGCTGAAAAGGCGATGCTGCTGGCCAAGGAGGCCATGAACGAGCCCATAGATATGGCGGAACTGATCGCAAGGGGGGCGTCAAGCGCAGAAGAGGGGCTGCGGATTGAGCTTTATGAGCGGATCAACGCGCTTGGTATCGGCGCCCAAGGCCTTGGTGGTCTGACGACAGTCGTTGACGTCAAGGTTGCGACCTATCCTACTCATGCAGCGTCCAAGCCTGTGGCGCTCATCCCGCAATGCGCCGCCAACCGGCACCTGAAGTTTACTTTGGACGGCTCTGGACCCATCAGCCTCCAGCCGCCCGATTTGCGCGAATGGCCCGACATCGGAGCCGACGAATTGAACCCAGCCGGCGTCCGGCGGGTCAATTTAGATACGCTTACGAAGGAAGAGACGGCATCGTGGCGCTGCGGTGAAACGCTCCTGCTTTCTGGAAAGATGCTGACGGGCCGTGACGCTGCCCACAAACGAATGGTCGAACTGATTGATGCCGGCAAGCCGCTCCCAGTCGATCTGAGGGGCCGCGTGATCTACTACGTCGGTCCCGTCCGGGCAGTGAGGAATGAAGTCGTTGGACCCGCCGGTCCAACAACCTCCAGCCGCTTGGACGATTTTACGGACAAGGTGCTCGCCGAAACCGGCCTTTTCGCGATGGTGGGCAAAGCGGAGAGGGGACCGGCGGCCATCGCGTCGATTGTAAGACACAGAACGCCATACCTTGCTGCAGTGGGTGGCGCTGCGTACCTGATTTCAAAGTCGATTAAGGCGGCGCGGATTGTCGCCTTTGAAGACCTGGGCATGGAAGCCATCTATGAATTCGATGTGCAGGACATGCCCGTCGTCATGGCTGTCGATGTTGAGGGAAACTCCATTCACAATTCCGGGCCTCTTGAGTGGCGTAAGCGTATGGCAGCCGACAGCATCGCACGCAACATCGGTGTTTGAGTCTTTCCGGTTGGGCGATTTCGGCCAGACCCGAGCGCCAAATTATCGGGCAAGCCATAAGACGAGCGGCATTTGCGGTGCCCTGCGCCTCGGCGAGCCGGCCAAGCAAGGCCTTCAATTCACCCTAATAGTTGAATGTGCGAGTGAATACTGCATTGAGTATGCCGTCCATGCGATCGAGGGTCGAATGCAGTCGCGCGTCTATCAAGTACGGCAGCGAGATTCAAGAAAATCGGTTATCTATTTATCATGGTCTCCGCCGCCGCCGACTATTCTCTCCAGCTGCACCATTGCCCCGTTGGGCGTTGGGGCGATAGCCAAATTACTTCTGCAGCTTTTCTCAGCGGATCGCTCACCCTCAGCTGATTTTCGTACCCCATTCTGGCACATCTCGGGCCTGGAACGGATGCCTTCCACTGCTACATTCGCTCGTTTCAATTGATGATAGAATTGATCGGCACACAACGCGATGTCATCGCTGAGAGCATAGGTTATGAAGTCGAAACCCGATCCCGTGCAACTCGACAGTTGGGACCTGCGGATCCTCTCCGAAATTCAGGCAGACGGTCGGATTTCAAAAAGTGAGCTTGCAAAACGAGTTCATCTTTCGGCGTCCGCCTGTTCGGAGCGGCTCCGAGCACTCAAGGCCGCGGGGATTATTGAGGGATTTTATGCGCGGCTGAGTCCTGCCCTCATCGGCGGCATGATCTTTGTGATGGTGGAGGTCGTGCTGGATCGTCATCGTCTTGAGGACCAACGACACTTCGAAACTGCTATCCAAGACATTCCGGAAATCCTGGACTGCTGGGCAATTGGGGGGCGCGTGGATTATCTGATGCGGGTCGCATCTCGTTCTATGGCCGCCTATCAGGATTTCATGGAGGGACTGCTGCAGGCAGGCTTGGGGATTGATCAATACTATAGCCTTGTCGTCACGAAACCAGTGAAGTCCAATTCACCGATACCTTTGTCCGCCCTGAGGCAACGGTAACCCAAAAGCTAAGTTTCAACGGCGTTTGGCACGGATCCCGTAGATTCGTCGGCAAAAGGCACCCATTCCGACGAAACTCAAGGGACATTTGCGGTATACTAATTGCTGGAAAAAGGTGGCCGAGCGCTATCCGCCAGTTGATCGCGAGCAAGGACGATGCGCTTGAGCAATCTGGAACCGATCTATTCCAGGAGAGGATCGAAGCAGCCATCGGACGCACTTGCCCAGCACGGTTACGGCGAGAAGCCAAACCGGATCGTGCCTGGTTGAGGAGGCGTCCATATCTAAGATGCGAAGTGCCGAAAAATGCCTCTACCGCTACTTCAAGGGGGGAACTTTCGCCCTGGATTGGCGATCAGTGGCGATTGAGCTTAGTCGCGGTCAGCGCATCCGTGTAGGGGGCGAAATCTACAGCGAGGGTTTGGCAAGCCGACGGGTAGCGGGAGTGCAAGCTGGCCCGCTCGGCCTTGGCGACCAACCCGGCCCTCGACGCCTGCGGACATTCGGAGATCGCGTTTTTACGTCCTAAGTTCGTTGCTGTTCGAGATTAGGAGATCGTCTGTCCTGTTTGACATTGCTGGTCTCCGCAGCCTTCTAAGCGAGGAGCATGGCTGTGCCGGGATCGCGTAGGTGGGTGACAAGGCCGGTCACTCCTGCCACCCGACGTGGTCTTTGAGAAGGTGGAGGTTGCGCTACCGGCTGGAGAGCATGGTGCCAGTTTTCACAAGACAAGGGTCGCTTAATCGAATGGGCGTCAAGTTCATAGATTGCGAACAGATCATGGGGGGATTTGAATAGTGCTACTGACCGAGGCAGAGCTGAAAAGAGTTGCGAATGCCAGTCGAGGACATAGAGCCGCATCGATCGTTCTAAAGGAAGAGACGGCCGCAGCTACAGCCAGATCGTCATTCGACGTTTTTCTGTCACATTCTTTCAAGGACGCAGAGATCGTTCTCGGTGTGAAGCGAATTTTCGAGGAGCTTGGGTTCACTGCTTACGTAGATTGGGTCGAAGATTCACAACTGGACCGCACAAAAGTCTCCTCGGCCACCGCCGAGTTGCTGCGGACCCGTATGAGGCAGTCAAAGACGCTAATCTATGTGCATTCAAACAATTCTCCAGGATCCAGATGGATGCCTTGGGAGCTTGGCTTTTTCGATGGGTTTCGGACCGCGGTAGCGGTTCTGCCCGTGGCAAAAAATTCTTCGGAAACATTCTCCGGGCAAGAATTTTTGGGCCTATACCCTTACATTGATGGGACAGGACCTGCATTCCTGTTTATGAACAGAGGGACCGCGCCTCGCTCAAGAATAGGCTCTGTAAGCTCGACTGCTAACCTCACGTTTGCCAAATCCTGGCTTAAAGAATTTACCGCCACAAAATAGACTGGTGTGCTTCAAAAATGAAATATCCTGGACTCTATAATAGCGCCGACGTGGCATCCAACGAGCAGCAGGCGACGTTTCTGCGCCTGATCCGGGCAGAGTACGTTCTTCTTTTTTTAGCGTCGGTGCTCTCTTTGGACTTGTCGCCATCAAAAGCCTATTTCGGTGTCTATGCTGCGGTATTTCTTTGCTCAATGGGAGTCCTCATTTTCCGGTCGGTCACAAAGCCCGAGCAGGTCTGGTATCAGGCTCGAGCTCTGGCAGAGTCGGTGAAGACATTGACTTGGCGCTTCGCGATGCGAGCACAGCCGTTCGATGACGCGCGCGCCGCTGACGCCAGAGCTGATTTTCGAAAGCTCATGGAAGGTATCCTTGATAGCAATCGTCACCTTGGTAGCGCGTTGAGCGGCACCGATTCAGCATCCCCCCAAACAACCGACCAGATGATGTCGATAAGGGACTCCCCGCTAAAAGAAAGAAAAGACCTATATCTGCAGAGACGAATCTGCGACCAACGGAAGTGGTACGAGAAGAAGGCGCGCTCGAACAAGAGGTCCGCGAAAGTCTGGATGGGCCTTGGTATTTTTGCATACGCTCTGGGATTCTCGTTCATCGTAGTACGCATCGCTGACCCCGCGATGCCAGGCTGGCCGACCGAGCCGCTAATTGTCATCGCCGCCTCCCTTATTGGGTGGACCCAGATCAAGAAATTTAACGAATTGGCATCGGCTTACACGTTGACAGCTCACGAGATCGGCTTGACTGCCGACCTTATTACGGACGCCAACTCGGATGAGGCATTCTCCGCCGCGGTGAACGAAGCCGAACTGGCTTTCTCACGGGAGCACACCCAGTGGGTTGCTCGTCAAAACAACTAAGAGACAACAATGGCATACAGCGATCCGACCTATGTAATATTTGACGGCGATGAAGACGCTTGGGCATACCGCTTTATGAAAGGGTGGAACGCCAGCGAGAATGTGAGTTTTGAATTCGCGAACGCTCACGATCTGGACAATATGACGAGCCGAGCACAGGACGAAGATTATGTTAAACGCAATCTTCGCAACAGAATGAATGGATCGAGCCAGGTACTTGTCCTGATCGGTGAGAAGACGAAAAACCTTTTTCGCTTCGTGCGCTGGGAAATGGAATTGGCTCTTGATCTAGGTCTGCCGATAATCGCAGCAAACCTTAACGGCTCGCGGCAACAAGATGTGAGCTGTCCGCCTATCATCAGGGACAAATGTGTTGTGCACGTGCCGTTCAAGATGAAGGCCATCAAGCACGCGCTAGCCAATTGGCCGAGCGAATTTCATCGGCTTTCAAACGCTCAGCGTGGCGATGGCGCCAGGAGCTATGGCGAAAGCACCTATCGCGATCTCGGCTTATAATCGCCACCTAAAAGCACTTAGCCGCCCAAACATCCTCGCCATCCGCTGGCGGCGACTAGCCTTAGCAACGTCCGCCAGCGTGTTCCGAGCTTGCCGAGCGATGATAAGAAGAGCACGACGTCCGATTTGCTGAGTTTGGCTGAAAGCTGCAGGTCATGTGCAACCTATTAGAGGAGCCCCGCTCGAAGCGTCGGATCGTCAGACAAGATCATGTCGCGCGAGGGCGCTGGTTTCGCGAGGAAAAGGAGCGGCTGTTCGATGTTTGAGGCTTGATCCAGCGTTTCGAGACTGCACGAGCGGCCAGCATTGATGGAGGCAGCTTTTCAGGCCGCGCAATTCTGTCGGCTCGCCCCCTCCTGCGAGCCGCAGCTCGGCTCGCCCTGCGCAGCAACCACGAATTTGCGATCGCAAGAAAGGCAACACGCTGACGATAGAACTTGGCGGCGCTGGTCGGCTGCGAATCAAGATGTCAATGGCAAGGAGCTCTCGCCGCGCGTCTTTGCCGGGCCGAACCTTCTGGCTATGCTCCTTCGAGAAGTCTGCCGAGCACCAGCCGCCGCACCGCCAAAGCTATCAATATGCGCGAGGGCACGACCTCAGCCTCTCAGCGCTGGCCAACCAGGTTGGAGCCTGTGCCGCGGCACGGAACCCGCTGCCTGCTGATCGAGGCGAATGTGCTTTGCCCCTGATCACCTCATTACCACCCTTGGGAAGGGCAAGACCGATCCGGACCGTCAGAATGTAAGGGATGACCGGCAGTTCGGCGGAACATGGCCGCCGGCGCTCTATCGTGCCTCGCGCGGCCGGCGGGAACAGCGTCCCGAGCGCTATTCATCCGTCAATATCGCCCGCTAATCGGGCACTATGCTGGGCGCATGCGCGTCGTAAGCTGTTCGTGTTTGCAGGACGCGCCCCCGACCCTCGGCTAAGGCGAAGGTGACGCCTTAGTTTTCACGGCAATTCGGGCCGATCCCGCGAATTTCACGGCGAATAACCTGCATTCCCGAGAAACTCAAGGGACGTTTCCGGTATGCTATTTGCTAAACAGGTGGCTGGCCGAGTGCCCTCCGCCAATTTATCGCGAGGAGAGGGACATGCGCTTGAGCAATCTGGGAACCGAGCAACTCCGGGAGAAGGATAGAAGCTTCGTCTTCCATCCTTCTACGCATCTGGCCAAGCACAGCCGAGGCGAAACGCCAAATAGGATTATGGCCGGTGCGGAAGGCGTCTATATCTGGGACACCGAAGGCCGAAGGAGCCTCGACGGTTTCGGAGGACTCTACTGCGTCAACATGGGATATGGATGCACGGAGATCGCCGAGGCCATTGCCAGGCAAGCACACGAATTGCCGTTCGCGCACGTCTATGCCAGCCAAGGTACGGAGCCGGTCGCCCTGTTGGCAGAGGCCGTGGTCGAGTATTTCGGTCAGAACATGCGAAGGGTCTATTTCGGCCTCTCCGGTTCCGATGCCAACGAAACCAACATCAAGCTGGTCTGGTACTATAATAACATTCTTGGCCGGCCCGAAAAGAAAAAGATCATCTCGCGAAATCGCGGCTATCACGGGTCTGGATTGGTCACGGGTAGCCTAACTGGCCTTCCCTTCTTTCACAATTTCTTCGACCTGCCTCTGGATTTGGTGCGCCATACAACCACGCCGCACTATTACCGCCAGGCGCGTGTCGAGGAGAGCGAGGAAGCGTTCTCCCGGCGCTGTGCCGATGAGCTTGAAGCCTTGATCCTGGCCGAAGGACCGGAAACGGTTGCAGCTTTTATCGGAGAGCCGGTACTTGGGACAGGAGGTATTGTGCCGCCCCCCAAAGGGTACTGGACGTCCATTCAAGCGGTGCTCGACAAATACGATATCCTTCTAATCGCGGATGAAGTGGTCTGTGGCTTCGCGCGAACCGGCGAGAAGTTCGGTTCCCACCTGTATAACATGCGTCCGGATTTCGTGACCATCGCAAAGGGTTTGAGTTCCGCCTACCTCCCCATCTCCGGGTCAATCATTGGCGACCGTGTCTGGTCGGTTTTGGAACAAGGAACTGAGAAGCACGGCGCACTCGGCCACGGCTGGACATATTCGGGGCACACGCTTTGTGCCGCAGCCGCGCTCGCCAATATTCGACTGCTTAAAGAAAAAAATATTCTGGAGCATGTCCGCGATGTTGGACCGTATTGGCAAGACCGGATGAAGGCCGAGCTGGCGGGACATCCCATCGTTGGTGAAGTTCGCGGAGTGGGTATCCTGTCGGCCGTAGAGATGATGCGGGACCCAAAACAAAGGATACCATTCGAACCCGACCTTCAGGTCGGGGTGCGCACTGCAGCTGCTCTGTTTGAGAATGGTGTCATCGGACGGGCCATGCCGCATGGCGACATCCTCGGTTATGCCCCCCCCCTGATCATTACCCGAAAAGAGATCGACATCATTGTCGACGCGACGGTAAAGTCGGTCGATACCACCTATCGCGCGCTGAAGGCCGAGGGTGCCGTATGATTTTGCGATCGCGAAGGAGCGAGTCCGGAGGCAGGCATGTCCCTGCGCGCTACTGCGCCGAGCAGACCCAAAACTGTTGAATTCCAGATATCTGATCTTGAGCATGCTCCGGGCTATTTCAGTCACGATTTGTAACCGAATCAGTTCTGCCGCCGCTGTCCTGTTGCCCAACGACCAGGACCTCTGTGCGGCGCGCCCTGCGGGTGTACCTCCCCGCCGGCAGGGCGCCCTTTTTGACCCACGTAATCAGTATCATTATGGCCCGTGCGGGATCGAGGGTCTGGTAAAGGTCATCTGCACGTTCCGATGCAGATTGAGCTTAGACGTGCCCTTTACATCATTGCAGCGGGCCATAATCATTGCGGTGAATTTTATCACGTCAGGTATATAGAAGGACGATACTCACACGCCACCCCGTTCACAAGGAAAGGCATTTTAATATTGTTGAGACGATTTGCCTATCAAAGAAAAGAAAGCATCGCAACACTTCTTTGCGGATCACGGCGCCCCGGGTGGGGGATGAGCGGCTATCCGAATTGTTATGCTAATGCCGACCCAAATTCCTGCAAAAGCTGGGGTCAATGATGGCTTTTGGTCAGCGCAGGATGATTTCTCCTGATTTGGTCGGTGCAGGGGCGGTCATGATTTAATGCATGGAGATTCTCTGATTGAGCTGTTGAGATCATGAGGCGTCTGCCAGACGCCCATCGGGTGAGCCCAGCATGATTGGGATGACCGACGAAGATCGAAAGTGTGGCAGCATTCTGGAGCCCGGTCAGCCCAGCGACGCCCGCGAATTCAATCACGTTTGTCGGGACATACACGACGCAGCCGGAAGGCGTGCAGAAAGAGGAAGAATCGAGCGCGACGATGACGAGGCACATGCCACTTGTTTTCGAGACATTCCTTGAAAGACTGTCACAGAGTATCGATGAGGCAGATTTCCGGGATGCCATGGCTGAGGCGGCCGGACGACTTGACCTAATCTTCTTTGCCTACCTCTCCTTGCCAGCACGGCCTTCCGGCAAACCGAGGTTAATTTCAAACTATCCACCCCGCTGGACCAGACAGTATCTGGAAAATCAGTATGAGAAACTCGATCCTGTGGTCTTGCGTGCTCGAAATGGCGGCTGCCCGTTTCACTGGGGATCGAATTTGGGAGGCGATAAAATGTCGCCGGCTCAACAGCAGCTATTCGATGAGGCGGCTCAATTCAGCATCTGCTGCGGTTTGACGATCCCAATTGTCGATCTCCGCGGCCGCATCGCTGCGGTTACTTTTGCCGCCGATGAGCCTCGTCCAGTATTTCTTCGGGTCGCTGAGCGGTACGAACAAGCTCTTCAACTGATGGCGGCCTGCTTTCATCGTTGCGTTCGCCGCAAATTGCCGAGCGATCGAACAGTGGATGGGGTTTCGCTGACATCCCGCGAATATGAGTGCCTGAGGTGGGCAGCGCGGGGTAATTCAGCCTGGGTGACCGGCCGCATCTTGGGTATCAAGCCACGCACGATCGCTTTTCATTTGGACAATGCCAAGAAGAAGCTAGGCGTGCGAACCCAAAATCAGGCTATAGCCCTTTTGGGGTCCGAAGGGTCCTCAATTGTCTGAGAAGCTTTTTGATCCCCTTGTGCTCGGGCCATTCGATCGCGCGCTTTGTATCGAGCGTTGACTGGATGCCGAGATCTTCTGTTCCGCCGGCTCGGGCGATGCAGCCGTATTCTTCCAGTCCGCGCCGGTGATCATAGTCTATGGGTGCTCGAGCGGGTGTGTCGTCGCTGACGAGCTAGTTGTGGAGCCTCAACAGGTTGTCCTCGGTTAGAGCGAGGCGACTGATAGGTGTTTTGGACTTTAGGCTCCCGTGGGGACGGTGCCAATTGTATCTGTGCAGCCAGACCGGCAACTCTGCGGCGCGGTGATCTGAAGTCGGATAAGCGATGGCATAAGCCCATTCGCGCAGTGCTGTCTGGATGAAGCGCTCGGCCTTGCCATTGGTCTTGGGTGTATAGGGTCTTGTCGTGACGTGCTTGAGGCCGAGATCGCGGCAGGCCTTGGCGAAGGCCTTTGATCTGTAGCAGGAGCCGTTGTCGGTCATGACGCGGGCTATCGTGACGCCGAGGCTGGCGTAGTAGGCCACCGCCGCCTTGAGGAAGGCGATGGCGCTTTCTTTTTTCTCGTCGGGCAGGATCTGCGAGAAGGCGATGCGGGAGGCGTCGTCGATGCAGACATGGACGAACTCCCAACTGCTGCCGCGCGAGCTGGCATTGCCGGTGCGCTTGCCGGTAATGCGATGACCGATGCGCTCGAAACGACCGAGCTTCTTGATATCGATATGGATCATCTCGCCAGGATGCTCGCGCTCGTAGCGTCGGATCGGCTCGGCCGGTTCGATATCCCGCAACCGCGACAGTCCGGCACGCTTGAGAACCCGGCTAACGGTGGCGGGCGAGACGCCGACCTCATGGGCGATGTGCTTGCCGGTCCAACGTTGCCGCCGCAGCGCCATGATGCGCTCGGCGATCAACGCAGCGGTGGCCTGCGGCATATTGGCGGGCCGCGAGGAACGGTCGATCATGCCGGCCCGCCCTTCGGACTTGTAGCGCTCGACCCAGCGCGCCACGATCTTGGCCGACACGCCGTAGACACGCGCCGCATGGGCTTTGGAGAAAGCGCCTTCTATCACCGACAGCGCCATCTCCTCTCGACGCAGCGGTGTGAGACGGGCATTCTTATGGATGTTCATTCGGACCCTCCGGTGAGTGCTGAAGCTTGGTAACTCCAGTCTCCCCGGTCCGGTCCGAATGGACAACCTCCCGAAAGCTCACAGCTAGTCGTGCGGTTATATAGTTTCCGAGGATGGCCCGCTTGCATACCTGCCTGCCGGTAATCTCTAACCCTTGACTTAGGGCGATGGCTATCGGTTATGCGGCTTGAAAGCGAAGAGGTGGACCCTTCGTCGAGCGCCGGTACGATATGGAGTGCTGCTCCGGGCTAATACCCATCCAGACAGAGCGGAACCTTCTATCACGTCAGACGCTCGGACAGTTGCCAAACCCCGATTTCCTGGGAACTGAATTGTGCTCGCCACCGGGTCCATTTTGCCGGCGCGTCTGTGGTGCAGGCCCCGATCAGCCTGACCAATGGCACAGGAACGCTTCTATGACCGAGCACTGCGAATTTGTCAGCTGGCGAACAATTCCTTGTAGCCGCTCGTCACCATCCAGTTCGCACGGTCGAGATGACTACGAAGCGCCTTCCTGGCGCGCTCCGGTTCAAGTGCCGGATCAATGCCGAGGATCAGTTGGGCCATTTCCTCTTCGGGCGCCTCATCGGCTGAGGCGTCCAGGAGCCTCATATAGATGGTAAAGTGCGCCCTGTCGTAGGCGGTAAGACGGTCAGACCAAGGGACTTCGTCGAGCAGTGTTGAGCTTTGAGTCCTATCTGTTCCCGTTGATTGATTCATGTCTGCCGCGAACCTCGCATGTTGATCGCTGGATCCAAGGCAGAATATCCCAAAATGGGATAATCCGAAACGGGGATTAGTCGCTGAGCCGGTCTCTACCTGCCGGTTCACCTAAATGCCCAAATCTCTTCGATCTCCCCGCCACCAGCGGTTTCTGGCCCAGTTGATCTCACTGCGCAATGTCAAAGGGCTGACGCAGGCGCAGGTGGCTGAGAAGCTTGGTCGTCCGCAATCTTTCGTGGCGAAATATGAGGGTGGCGAACGGCGTCTCGATGTCATTGAGTTTCTCGACGTAACTGCGGCCCTCGATGCTGATCCGTGTGAGATTCTGTTGAGCCTGCGCACGTAGTGGGCGCCCGCGCCCATCACCGCGCGTGCCGTGTGCCGGTGGGTCGAGCCCCGATTTTCTTGGCTCTGGCGTCTCGACCATTCCGCTGCGCCTCCTAGCGCGTCGTTAGACTCTCGCAATTCGCTCTGTTTTGTGCCTTTCTCAGCAGGTGGCGCCGCATCCTTCTAGGCCCGCCGCGGCGTCCCGCAACCCTTAGCCAGCTGTGAGCTTTCAGTAGGTTGTCCATCCGGCCCTTCGGATGCGGTGCGGCTCAGACGGCGGACCCGTTCCTGTCATGATTCGCCGCCGCACCCATTCCTGGGAAGCAGCCATTGGCGAGCGGAGGACAAAATGATGAGACAGCGAAGCGCTGGGCCATCCGCGCTGTGGTGATACGTCGATGCATGGCGGTTGCGCGACTTCGTTGCTTGAAGCGAAGCGACCGCACCGCCCATTTCGTCAACTGGCGAACAAATCCTTGTAGCCGCTCGTCACCACCCAGTTTGCACGGTCGAGATGACTGCGAAGAACGTTGCGTGCGCGCTCAGGTTCGCGTGCCGGATCAATGCCGAGGATCACTTTGGCCATTTCCTCTTCAGTGGCGTTGTCGGCCGAGGCGTCCAGGAGCCTCATATAGGTTGTAAAGTGGTCCTTGTCGTAGGCTGTAATGCGGTCCGACCAGGGGACCTCGTCGGCGAACGGCGTGTTCGATCTGGGCTGCAACATCGCTAATTCTATCTCCGGCCAATGGACCCGCGAAGCCCTGTGCCTGCTAAATGTGGATTACATATTATAGTTGATAAACTCAAGCCGCCTGATCCGCTGGCTTGCGTGCATGGATATGCGCAAGTTGGTCGGACGGAATGTGCAGAGGATCAGGCAAAGGAAGCGCCTGACGCAGGAGCAGCTTGCGGAGATTTCCGGGTTCAGTCAGCAGTACATCAGCGGCTTGGAGAAAGGCCGAAGAAATCCGACAATTATCACGATCTATGAACTGGCATTGGCCCTCGGCGTCAGCCACATGGATCTGGTTCGGCCCGACAAACAGGCATGATACACCCGCCCTCCAAGTAGCTGGCCGCCTGATGGCGCGCGCCGGGTGCTCGTGAACCCAGGCTTTTCTTAGGGTCCCCCGGCAGCCCCTGCCATTTGGCTCGCCCTGGCCCGGCGCACCCTATTGGACAGTCGGCCGCTGCGGTTTTTGTCAGCCTTTCCTGGGGCGGTCGGCATTGCCTTTTAGGCCCGCCGCGGCCTCCCGCAACCTTCGCTCTCGCTTCAGGTCCTTCTCTTGGTTACGATCCTTCGGATGCGGTTCGCCTCTTTCAGCGGGCCTAATCGCTTTCTGCCGCCCACCCCACGGGGACAGCCACGCGAGACTAGTATGGAGCGTTGCGGTTAGCGCACGAACAGCAAAGGAACTGAAAAAACAGGCAACTGTCGAAGCATGGCTGAACCAGCCATCGTGTCGGCATCTTGGAGCCGCGTGTTCGCCTTGAGGCCCTGCCGGTAGGATCCCTGCAGTTGAAGTCATTGTCGGCATTCTGACAACAATGGACATGAACCGCCGAACTATCAAGGCGACCAGGTTGTTGTCTAGCAATGGTTTTCCGAATCGGCACGGCACTTGCGTTACCAAAAACAAGTACGCCGCGGCACGGATCGCCCAAGAGGCTGAACGACCTGATCTGTTTGACCCTCGCAGCAGGGGTGGATGGCTAACACAAAGGAAACTTTGAAGGTGGACGTTTTCGAAAGTTCTCCAATACCTGTCAGGAAAACACGGACGCCATCTTTCTCGGTGGATCTAGCCTTGCTGGGAGTCGCATTCGTTTGGGGGGCGAGCTATCCGGTCGGGAAAGGCGCACTGTTCTACGCGCCGGTTTCGATACTTGTTCTTTATCGCTTCCTGATTACTACGATCATTACGGCAGTGGCTGCAAGACATGAGATCGCATTGGTCTCCTGGGGCGATTTCATCCGCGGCTTCGCATTGGGAACAATACTTTTTTGCATCTTTATTGCTGAAACTTACGGCGTTGCATCGACAAGCGCAATGAACACGGCCTTGATCATATCGCTTTGTGTGATTTTCACGCCGAGCATCGACTATGGGCTATCACGGCGACTTCCACCTACGGGCATTTTGGCAAGTGCTGCCATAGCGTGCATCGGTGTCGGCATTCTCACTGGCGGGATCAGCAGGTTCAGCCCGGGTGACGCGCTTGTCTTGGGGGCCGCGATTCTGCGAGCGGTTATGGTCGTTTCCACCAAACGCCTTCTGGCCGGCCGGCAGATTTCATCTGCAGCCCTGACGGCCATCCAAGGATCGACGGTGGCAACACTTACTTTCGTTTTGGCCGTCGCTCAGTTCGGAATTTCAGGCCTTGTTGTGAGGGCCACCCTTCAGTTTTGGGGCGCTGTTGCCTTCCTTGCACTCTTCTGCACCCTCGCTGCATTCTACATTCAAAATGCCGCAGTGAGAAAATCCACACCGACACGGGTTGGCTTCTTGATGGGAACAGAACCTTTTTTTGGTTTCGTTCTAGCGCACCTTCTTCTGAATGAGCCTTTGACAGTACCGAGCTTGATAGGCGCAGGCCTCGTCCTCGCTGCGACGTTTGCTGGCATCTGGTTTGAGAGCAGGACATCCAAATGAACCCCATCTTGGCTTCCACCAAACCCGCCATCGGCGGCATTTCGAGTTTTGAAGATCTGGAGGCTTTTCCGGACCGAACCGCACCAGTTGCAACCATGTTCAGCGGCGGTCTCGACAGCACCTATCTTCTCTACAAGCTGCAAAGCCTTGGCTTTGCGAACATTGAAGCTGTCGCAGCGGATGTCGGAACGCGCATCGATCAGCCTTTGTTGGAACGGACGGCAGCCATGTTCGGCGCGCGCTTTGTCTGCCTCGAAGGGCGGGATGCCTTTGTCGAACAAGGCGTGAAATCAGCCATTCGAGCCCACGCCAAGTACCTTGGCATCTATCCGTTGAGCAGTTCGTTGAGCCGTCCCATAATCGCATCTTTGGTTGTTAATCATGCTAGGTCAATCAACTCACGGCTGGTTCTTCATACAGCAAACCTTTCTCAAAACAGTCTTCCGCGCCTTAACAATAGCATTAAGCGCTCAGGATTTTCCGGCAACTTCGGCAGTCCGTATGAATGCTCTGTGATATCCCGACAACAGAAGACCTCCGACCTGTCCAAGTGTGGAGCGACTTTTGTGGCGGACCGCACGTGGAGCGCGGACGAAAACCTCTGGTGTCGGGAATTCGAGTCGGGGCCTTTGGAAGATCCCGAGAACTTTTCCATCCCCGAGGAGGCATTTGCTTGGACGCGCCACATTCCCGCAGAGCAGCCGGTAGAGATCAAACTCGGGTTTGCAGACGGAAGTCTCGTGTCAATTGATGACCGTGATGTTGCATTGGTCGACGCAATCCCGTTCCTGAATAACACGGTCGGCAAATTCGGGCACGGCCGCTTTGTCGGGCTTGAACACATCACAACCGGCCAAAAGGTTCTCGAAGTCCGCGAGGCCCCTGCCGCGGCCATTATCTTCGACGCGCTGCGTCACCTCGAAACCGCTTCTCTTGACGTGGCATCAATCGTTTTGAAGCAAGGGCTTGAGCAAGCCTGGTCCCAAGAGGCGGTTTCAGGTGCATGGGGCAGTACTATTCACCAGATGTGCGAACGGGCCATTGCATCCGCCCTCGAGGGCGTTAGCGGGAGCGTCAGCTACATAGTCGATCACACACGCTTTTTACCTCGGTCGATCCGAGCCAGGACGCCGAGATACATTAGGGACCGCGACCTTTGGGAATACCAAGCCGCAACCCACATAGCGTTGTCCAAAGCGTTCCGTCCTCGCCAAGTCACCAAAAGGGAGACACCCGTGGAAAACAACGCACCCCAGGCGCCGGCCAACCTCAGTCAACAATGCACTGACGGTCTGGTGACAAATGGATGGTGGTTTTCAAAAGGCGAGCGCGCCGAAGCCTGCTTTGGCATCGAAATTGATGCAGCCTGGAAGAACTTTGCTGACCATTGGAATCGACTTCTTCTCGATGAATACATGCGTGACGGCGGAACATATCGTTACCGGCGCTATAGCGCTTTTGAATATGACGCGACTGACGGAATCTTTAGGCTCCTACCCCACGCCCCCTACGAACAATCAAAAAGTGTCAATCATCTGAATGGCGGCTTCAAGCGCCACTTCGAGCCCCTTGAAAACTCCTTTATAGACCATCCCGTCTTAGAAAAGATTCTGACAGGTTTCTGCAGAATTCTATGTGAAGCCGCCCGACATGATCGTTGGAATATCAAGATCCATCCCTACCGGATTGTCGCGCGCGATGGTGTAAATGGCAAACCGGCACCCGAGGGCCTTCACCAGGACGGGGTGGACTTCATTGCTTGCTATATGATTGGGCGGGTCAACGTCACCGGCGGCATGAGCATGATCACCGACGCCTCAAAGGAGTTCCTCGGCGAGGTCGAAATGAACTCCCCGAATGATTTTGTGATCTGCAACGACCGCGAAACCTTTCACGATGTATCGTCGATTGTGGCCGAAAACCTGAAAATGCCGTACGCTTATCGCGACGTCCTTGTGATCGCCTTCGAGAAATTATAACGCCCAGCGCGCCGAGAGCATTTTCAACAAGGTTCAATACTGCTTGGTATCCTCTCGGGTGTTCCTGGTGCGGGAACAATGCAGGATTAATTTCTTGCATCTAAACACCTAGATAGCAGTTTCGCCTCTCTGGTATGATGGTTTTTGGCCTCGCGGATCTCGCGTAATACGAATGACCGTGGACACCCCCGATCTTCGCAAGAAAGTGAGAAATTATCCTCATGCTGTCCGACGAGGTGGTCTGCGGCTTCGGAGGCACCGGGAACTGGTTTGGTAGCCAGACATTTGGGATGGAACCGGACATGCTCTCGATCGCCGGGGGGCTTTCATCCGGTCACCTGCCCATTGGCGGCGTCATTATCTCGACAAGATTTATCAATGCGCCGCTGACGAGGCCCACAAGGTCGGCGTGTTCGGTCACGGTTTCACCTACTCCGGTCATCCGGTGATAGCGGCCGTCGCCGCCGAGGCGATCAGGATCTACAGCGAGATCGATTTCGTGACCCAGGCGCGTCGTCTCGGCGATCACTTGCATGGAGCCCTCGCGGACGCGCTCGGCGACCATCC
This sequence comes from Mesorhizobium sp. WSM4310, assembly GCF_007003935.1. Classification (NCBI taxonomy): domain Bacteria; kingdom Pseudomonadati; phylum Pseudomonadota; class Alphaproteobacteria; order Hyphomicrobiales; family Phyllobacteriaceae; genus Mesorhizobium; species Mesorhizobium sp. WSM4310. The sequence goes on along the minus strand of NZ_VFTA01000016.1, from coordinate 76,011 downwards.
GCTTGTCGGTGAAGCCCGCGGCCGCGGCTTCATCGCGGGGGTTCAGATCGTCGAGGATCGTGCGCCCGTCGCGTCTTCGCGCCCGAGCTGAGGATCGGCGATGTCGAGCGGCGGTGCCGCGAGCACGGCGTCATGATCCGCAATATGGGAGAAGTGCTTGGAATCTGTCCGCCCTATATAATCACCGAAAGCGAGATCGACCCCTTGGTTGACGGCATTCGTTCTGCACTCGACGGCGCCGCTGCTGCGAATTCCCGGGTCGGTCGGGTGGCATGAGTTCCAGCATTAAGACCGACTGCTTCACTTCAGTGGATATTATCGAGCAAACGCTCACCCGAGGGGTGCACTTCATCCGTGTCCGGTACAAAACGTCACCCATGTCTCAGGTCGGGCACGCCGCTCGCCAACGACACCGAGTTCGGCCTCGCGGCCTACTTCTACACCGGCGATCTCGGTCGCGCCTTCCGCGTGATGGAAGGACTGAAGTACCGGCGTCAATGAAGGCCTGATCACCACGCCGGAGGTGCCGTTCCGCGGCGTCAAGGAATCGGGCCTCGGCAAGGAAGGCGGCCTCCAGGGCATCGTGGATTATCTCGACACCAAACATGTCTGCATCGGCGGTCTCGGCGTCTAGTGGTTCCCGCCTGACATAGGAGTCCAATCAGAGATTCCCTTTCTGGCCTGCGCGTGCGAGTCTGGCGCATGCGCACAGGAAGATCGTTCACCGTTTCGTCGGCCGATCGCGTCCGTCTGACGGCGCTGATCAGGGATCGCAACGCCCCGCAAAAGCATGTCTGGCGCGCCGAGATAGTGCTTTTGCCCGCCGACGGCGTCGGCACCGGCGAGGTCATGCGCCGCATCGGCAAGTCGAAGACCGACGTCTGGCGCTGGCAGGAGCGCTTTGCCGCGGAAGGCTGTGACGGGCTGCTGCGCGACAAGACGCGACAGTGGCGCATTCCGCCGCTCGGTCCCGATGTCGGCGAGCGCGTCGTGGCACTGACGCTTGCCGATCCGCCGGGCGAGAGGACCCACTGGACCGCCGACATGATGGCGCAAGCCGCCGCAATCAGCGCCAGCGCCGTCAGGCGCATCTGGAAGGCGCATGGTCTCGCACCCCACCGCTGGCGCCAGGTTCAAGCTCTCCAATGATCCGAAGTTCGTCGACAAGTTGCGCGCCGTCGTCGGCCTCTATCTCGATGCGCCGGCCCATGCCATCGTTCTGTCGGTCGATGAAAAGAGCCAGATCCGGCGCTCGACCGCACCCACCCGGCCTGCCGATGAAGAAGGGGCGGCTCGGTACGATGAGGCACGACTACAAGCGCAACGGCACCACCACCCTGTTCGCCGCCCTCAACGTCCACTATTGTCCCGTTGACGAGAATATCATCTTAGTTGCTTGTAAAAATTTGTTCTCCACTTCCGTCTCCATCGTATCTCAGTCAACGCGATGGAGCAGGAAATGACTACAAACATTGTGAAACTGGAAGAAGGCAGGGCAATCGGCTCTAATCGTGACGTGCCGCTGTCAGATCATGAGGCGGAAGCCCTAGGGCATCTTGCGGTGGCGCTGAGTGGCATTTCGACGACCATTCGGTCCGCCGCCTACAAACACGCGCTAAACTCTAGTCACGCGATGAAGCCCCTAAAGGAGACGGAGGACGCGCTTACCGACTACGACGCCTTGGCGAGGGCGGCGGGCCGAAAGCAGCCGAAAGCGGCGGAGGAGGACGACAGGAAGGGGGACGCCCTAGCGAGAGAGGCCGCCGCACAGGTCAGCAGGGTCGATCAGACCCGATCTTCCCGCTGGAGCAGACCGCGAAGGGTACCGGTGGCATCAACGGACTACGTTCGGCAGGTGGTCATGGCAGATAGTCAGCTTGGAGCAGTGTCGGCACTGGTAAACGCGCGGCGAGTGGCTCCAGAACGCTTCCATGCTTCTGTTCCCAGTGTAGATAATAATCCGGATGCTCCGCTTCTGACCTCTTTTTCGGACTATCTGAGCAGGGTGTGCGGACTGGAGTCAAAGTCCCGCGAAGGCGTTCTCCTGGGCAGCCGCCGCTTTCTGGATTGGTTCCATCACCACCATTCCCGGCCAAGCCCTCGGCGCGTTGACGGCTGAGCATGTCCTTGCCGCTGTCGAACATCGGCTGTCACTATCGGCGACCTCCGGTACCCGCACCGGCAGCAACTTCTCACATCGTATTGGGCTGGCCACCACGACCAGAATCTCGCGCGCGTCGTCCCCAGGACGCCCCACTGGCGTTTGGCTCATCTAACCCTCGAACTCGGCTACGGCCCGTCGACGGTCTTCTTCACATGGGTCGGATTCGACGAAATGGACGAGGTCACAGGCGACGGCCATGCTGAACTGCTCGACGACGGCTCCATCGACATCACCTTCTATCACAACGGCGACGAGGCAATCCTCAAGGCCAAACGGGACACTTCTTCAACGGCCTGCTAGGAGATCCGTGTTCGCCTTGCGCTGACAAAGAAGCTCACACATGACGTCCGGGAGACGATGCTGGCAAATGGTCTGGCTGAAGCATTCCACCCACAATACCAAAGCCCGTCCCGATCCAAAGCGCTTCTAAGCACTCCACCTCAGGCGCAAGGCCGGTTGGCCAGTGCATCTTCTTGGTCCGCCGGAAGAGAACCCCGCCCGACAATAGCTTCATGAGGTCTTGCGCTGCAGTGTCGACCGTAAAAAAGGGCGCGCGAGGCGCCCTTCATTTAAACCGGCAGTCGGGAAGCAGACTTCACTCTGATATTCAAAAGCGGTAGGTGACACCTGCGCCTATCAGCCAGGGATCGAGCTCCGCCTTCCCCGTCAGCTTCGCGCCGGTCACCGTGACGTCGAAGTCCGGCTTCAGGAAAAGCTTCTTCACGTCGAAGTTGAGGCCCCAGTGCTGGTCCACCATGTAGTCGAATCCGACCTGCAGCGCCGTGCCGAACGTGTTCTTCACCTTGAGAGCATCAGCGCTGCCAGTGTCCTGGTTGTAGAAGATCGTGTAGTTCACGCCGGCGCCGACATAAGGCTTGAACGCGCCGAGATCGGTAAAATGGTACTGCAACGTGAGTGTCGGCGGCAGCAGCCAAACTTTGCCGATGTTGCCCAACCCTCCGATCGTCCCTTGGCCCGCGATGTTGGCATAAGTGGTACCGAGTATGAGTTCGGCGGCGATGTTGTCGGTGAAGAAATACGAGATATCGAGTTCCGGCGTCACCGTGTCCGAATACGAAAGACCGGAGCCGGGAAGCGTATCAACGTAGCCCAGATCTTTCGTAACGACGCCCAACGCCCGCAGGCGGACCTGCCAAGGGATTGGCGCTTCGGTGACCGAGGCTCCCGTCTCCGCCAGGACGGTCTCTGCTTGCGCAGGCTCCGCGGCGACGGCCTGCTGTCCCACCATGATCAGGGCCACCGCCGCTGCTGTTGCCCGCGCTACGCCCATTCGCGTTCTCGCCATGAGATTCACTCCTTGATGTTCAGAAAGGATGCACTGCACTATTTCGTCTCCTGCTCGAATGAATTGTTGATGGACCTCAAATGCCCCTCTTGCGTTGCAACGCGTTCCGCCGTCTCCGGAGGGTGATCGTTGAAGCCGATTGCGCTGCGGAGAAAATTGGTGCCTAGACTGATGAATGCGGCTTGCTCCCGATTGTCCTCGCCGCAGCCGTGCCCGCCTGCGCTGGCCTCGTAGAAGTAAGCGGGATAGCCAAGAGCCTGCAGTTTTGCGGCCATCTTGCGCGCATGGCCCGGATGGACGCGGTCGTCGCGTTTCGTGGTGGCGATCAGGATAGGCGGATAGGGCTGTCCCGGCGCTGCGGCGTGATAGGCGGAGATTTCCTTCAGGAAAGCCCAATCGTGAACCTTGTCCGGATCGCCATATTCGTCGATCCAGCTCGCGCCCGCCAAGAGCTTGGTGTAGCGACGCATGTCGATAAGCGGTGCTGTGCAGAACAGAGCCCCGAAATGCTCAGGATAGCGGGTCAGCATGTTTGCGATCAGCAGGCCGCCATTTGAGCCACCCTCGGCGGCAATCCGCCTCGGCAGGGTGATGCCCCTTCGCACGAGGTCGGAGGCAACGGCGGCGAAATCGTCGTGGGCGAGACGCTTGCCCTCCCTGCGCCCGGCTTCGTGCCAGCGGGTGCCGAACTCGCCGCCGCCGCGGATGTTCGCCTCGACACACGTGCCACCGCGCTCGAGCCACAGCTTGCCCAGCGGGGAGTTGTAGTAGGGCAGGAATGATACGCCGAACCCGCCATAAGCGGAAAGGTGAATCGGAGCATCTCCGTTCCCGTTCGCCGGACCAACCTGCGTATAGGGGATCAGCTCATGATCGATAGAGACTGCCTCGTGGCGCGTGACCACCAGTCCGGATGCATCGAAATTCTCCGGGCTGCGCTTCAGGATTGCTGAAGCGCTGAGAGACGGCGCGGCATTCAGATCGAACAGCAAGAGCTGCGGCGGCGTGATCGGATCCTGAGCACAGATCAGGACCTCTCCATTGGTCTCGTGAACTGCCGCATCGAATGACCAGACGTCGACAGTACCTTCGGCGGGCAGGGTGTTCAGGACTCGGCGCGTCCATTCCTGGTGGCCGGGAGTGAACATCTCGAAACGCGGTGCGAGATTGACGAGGTAAGAGATAATGAGCTTCCCGTCATTCCAGAAGAATGACTGCATGGAGCGCCTTTCCCCTGGTTGAAACAGGGTCTCAAAACGGCGTCCGCCGGCGAGGAAAGTGGAAAGCGAGATGACGATCAGCGCGTCGGCGGGATGGGTGGTGCCTCCCACCGTCCAGGGCTTGCGCGGCCTTACCGCCAGCCAGTCGCCGAAGACCCGCCACGACGCGTCGCGAGGAAGATCGATCTGCCTCCTCGGCCCGCTCCTATCGCCGATCCAGCTGATCTTCTCGAAGAAGGCCGGCTGCTCGATGAACCAAAGGCGCTCGCTGCGGCCGGTGCGGTCCGAATGACCAGACACTTGGAAGCTTTCGAACCCGGCCTCGAAGATTGCCGGCGTGGTGAGGGGATCCGCGTCACGCTTCCACAGTCGAACTGTGCGCGCATAGCCGGAGCGGGTGGCCATGCCATTACCAAGCGCACTGGAAAGCAGAAGCGTGTCAGGGTCCAGCCAATTAACGTAGCCTTTGGCCTCGGGGAGGTTGAAGCCGTCGGCGACAAAGCTCAGAGAAATCAGGTCGAATTCGCGATGCACGACCGCGTCGCTGCCGCCGCGCGACAGGCGCAGAACGGCTCTTTCCCGTCTCTCCGGCTCGATGGACGCGCCGTCCCAGATCCAGTCCTCTCCGTCGCTAGCCGCGAGAGCATCCAGATCGAGCAGTAGCTCCCATTGGGGATCCGCCTTCATGTAGGCGGCAAGGGTGGTCCGGCGCCACAGTCCGCGTGGATTACCGTCATCTCGCCAGTAATTGTAGAGGTACTGACTACGGCGCGCGATCAGGGGAAGATTGTCGCGATTGTCGAAAATGGCTGTCAGAGCCGCGCGGTCGCGCTCGAACTGCGTTCCACCGAAGTGCTTCAGAGTCCTTGCCGATTGGCCGGCGGCCCAGGCAAGTGCCCGCTCGCCCTCTACATCTTCAAGCCAGACATAGGGATCGTCGTCGGGAGCATCAAGCGTTGGACGGACATCAAATGCGTTCATGTCCGGACAGCCTTCAGAAAGAAGGGATAGAGGCTTCCGTCGGCTCGGGAACGCTCAGTGTCGGTAGCGGCGCCCACATGTTCGAAAAGCGTGATCATTGATGAGTTCTTCCAGTCGGTGCGGCATCGCAGTGCTTTTGCGCATAGGGCCGCAACCTTCGTGCCAACTGGGAAAATCGTTTCGGAACAATGCGATCGCTCTGGAAGCGTTGTGTCACATGTCCGACATCGTCGAGAATCCGACAACGAGTGCTCCTCCTAATCACCGGATCAACCTCCGGCGCCAGTCGTGGACACTGTGCAGAACTCGAGAAGTGAAGCTCATTGGAGTGAACCTGGTTGACGCCCAACATCTTCGCTCTGGAGCGCTTCACGCACACGGATTCATGGCAGACACCATGATGCGATCGATGCTGTTAGAGACCAAGCTGGCTGCGCCTGTGAGTTTCAGCCGCCAGCTGGAAGCAGCGGAGTTCTGAGGAGAAGGGTGGGGGGCCCAAGCCCTGCCGCAATCTTGGCCTGCACCGTCCCCTTGATTGTTGTGGGTCAACGTCTGCCTGCCCGCTGAATTTGGCACGCCTTACACCTACGTCACGACCAAGACCTTCCTGTTGCACTTCGGCCTCGACACACTGCGGGATTTGCCCGATTTCGAGGCGATTGAGGTTGCCGCGCTGCTCAGCAAGGAGAAGCTGCTGGCGGGCGATACTCCCATCGGGCTGGTGAGTGGTGGAGGAGGTGAGGAGCGACACTCCAAGGCCAGGACGGGCTAGCGCAGCAGATACATGGAAGTAATCGCTTGATATGAGCGGTTGAGAGTCGAATCAGGGAACTATGCGATCACTATCGATAAGAGGTGGCAATATCGATCGTGATTGTATCGGGCCACTCTACGGCGAAGGAGGCGGCAACTTGTGTCTCCGACCCGAAACGATTACCTTGCGGCCATTATGAGCAAGCATTTGGCATCCGTCTTGACGACGTGAACGCGCCCTGCAGCGTACAGCTGGACGACGCGGCGCTGGCCGATTGCTTTGCGGATCTCGATTTGGCCAAGCAGCATCCCGCTCATGTCAGCGCCTTTCTCGGCGAGGTCCCTCTCGCCCAGCAAGTCGAGTTCGCAACCGCGCACCACATTCGCGGTCGACGAGATGAAGGCTTTTGCCGCCAAGTTCTCTGCCTGGTCCGGCGAAAGCTATCCGCTCGCCGCATAATGGCTGGACATGATAGCCGACGCCCGTCCCGAATGGCGGCGGCTTTTTCGTATTATATCGACCTGATCGACAAGATGCGGCGGAACAGGGGTCCACGTGCGATGCGGCCAAAGCGGATCCAGCTCTCGAGCGCGACTACGGGGTAGGTGTGGTCGCTGGAGCCGCGGCCGACCTCGACCTCGCGCCAGCCGGTCTTGCCGCGCAGGGTGACCAGCAGCCCTTGCCGTCAAAAATCTCGATCCAGCTGGCGCCATCGCTGTTGTCGTCGCGCATGACGTCGAGACCGACGATCTCGGAGCGCCGCAGGCCGCCGCCACAGCCCAGGAGCAAAATAGCGCGGTCGCGCAGGCCCTGAGGTCGTGGCCGAGCGTGGCGATCATCGCCAGCAGATCGTCGCCAGGACCGCCTCTTTCTGCCGCGGTGGCTTTGCGTGCTTGCGGCGAATGCCGGCAAGAACCTTATAGATATGCCGCTCCGCGCGGTCCAACGGCCGGCCGCGCTGGGTAAAGTTCCAGGCGAGGCCGGAAAGCCGCCGCTCGATGGTCGCAAACTAAAGGGCAGGGGCGCCACGCTTCGGATCGCCGGCGGCGGTGCCCGAGGCACAGGCGCTGATATTGAGCCTGATCACCTTCGAGCCCGGAGGCAGGGGATCGAAGCCAGCGCGCCGGCACCAGGAGGAAAAATGCCGCCAATCCTTGGGGTAGGCGTCGCGCGTGTTCTCCGAGGTGGCGTTGTAGCCCCTCGCGGTCTCGACCAGTTCCTGGACATGCGCCGGGACTCTTTGAGCCGGGTCTCCATCTCCTTGTAGAGCTTGTCAAGCTCGCCATCGACTGGCTTCAGGTCGTCGATTGAACATTGCGTCATCATAGGCTTTGTGCCTTGTTGTAGCAGGCATCGTCCGTTCGCGCGGCGGACACAGACATCACCGTCGCTGAGCCGAGAACGACGGTAAAAGAAAATGCACTCACTGACTTCATAACCAATCTCTTTTGCGGGTGATTTAGAAACGGACGCCGAGCTTGGCGCTGAACCCGTGTGTCTGGGCATCCGAGGCGATCTGTCCCTGATAGGCGATGCCGAACGTCGCGTTCTCGGTGATGTTTACGTCAAGCCCAGCTTCGAGCAGAGCTGCGTTCTTTGCGATCGGCACGCCCTTGATGGCGAAGGAGGAACCGCCAGCAAAGGCAAGAGCGGTATCCGGCCTGACGTCGCCGAAGGCGTGGCGCCAGCCAAGACCGCCGCGCGCGGTAGCAGTCACGGTGCCGAGGGTCAGTACCGTCGACGCACGCAGACCTAGCGTGGTAAACGCCGTGTCGCTCGAGCGATCCCCGCTCGACAAGGCGGCTGCGCCGCCATTCTCGGTGAAGCCATCGGCGTCAAAATTCACATAAGCGAGATTAGCGTAGGGCTCGAAGGAAGCCGAAGCCGTATTGATACGGTAGCCGAGCTCGCCAAAGGCCTGGAACGTGCCGGCGTCGTAATCGGCCGAAAGGCTGTCGGCGAAGCCTGGAAAGACCACGGACCTGCCGGTCTCGATGCTGTGCCAGGTATAGGCAAGGCCGGAACGAAAACCGAGATTGCCGTTCTGCGTGCCGGCAAAAAGACCGAGATGGTAATTCTCGCTCGAGCCCGACGACGCGCGATCGTCCGCCTCCAAGGAGGTATGGCTGTAGCCGCTGATGAGGCCGAGCCGCCAGCTTTCGCCGACAGCCGCGTCACCGCCAGCCAGAAAGCCGCCTGTCGAGTGATCGAGACCGGCGGCATTGCCGTCGCTGTCGAGATGACCCCAGGCGCCGAAGCCACGGCCCCATACGGCGAAATTCTCACTCGTTGCCGGGGCCAGTTCCAGACCACCCAGCCCATAAGTCATCACCGGAACGCTGGAGGCACCGACGCCGTCGAACGCCGCACGGATCCGTTCGCTCGCGGCATCGCGTACAGAATGACTGTCCTCGATGAGGCCGCTATGAATGGAAGCATGAACCTCGCCTGATAGCATATCGAAAGCGTTGCGGGCTTCCGGCGCCGTCAGGAACAGGATGTTGTCCTGGATCGGATTACCGCTTCCAAGCGCCTGAGCCGCTGCGGCGACCGAGCGTTGATTGAAGGTGCTGGCTACATCGGCAAACGCCGTCGATGTGCGGCTGATATCGAGATAGACATTGTTGGCATCGTAGACGAGCTGGAAATCGACGAAGGGCGTCGCGTCTGTCGCCAGAGCCCCCGTCAGCCCGCCATAGGTGCCGCTTACGCCGCCTGCTGCGGAGAGCAGAGTATATCGGGCATCGACCGATAGCGTTCCCTGCCGCAGCAGCTCGATCTGCGCGCCGCTGTCGATCGCCGCTGCTCCGCCAACATCGATGAGATCGGACGACCTTGCGAGGTCGACCTGATAGATCGATCCGGACTGCTGCGCGAAATCGCCCGTGACAGTCAGTGTGGTGACGATCCTGCTCGGATCGGTCGCACTGCCAGGAGCGACCGTGCCGCCCTCGGAAATGGTGACCGCACCGTAGGTGCCGCCGCCTGCGACGACACCGCCGCTGTTTGCGATAGCCGTGCCCCCGATCTGCCCGTCATTCCCGAGAAAGCCGGACGTGGTCGCATCATGGGAAAGCACACCTGTATCGGCAAGCAGCAATCCCGCGCCGGAACCGACCGTCGTCATGCCGGAAAAATTGTTCTTTCCGCTCAGCGTTTGCACGCCACCGGCAACGAATAGTTTGCCGCCCATATTATTGTTATCAACGTCGAGGTCGTTGATGCTGCCGGCGAACGTGTCGTTCGAATCCGTTAGCACCAGGGTACGCTTGCCCAGTTCGACCGTTCCGCTGCCACTCAGGCTACGAATACGGGCATCGTTGTAGGCGTCGGAGATTCCCCAATAGTCGCTGCCATTTCCATGTTCGGAGATATCGAACGTGCCGTCTGCAACGACTTTCGCTGACCGTTGGATGTTGCCGAGCCCCGCAAGCGAGAGATAGGCATCCTGAGCAATATTCGTCTCGCCGGTGTAGGTGTTGACATTCGTCATCCGGACCACCGTCTTTGTATCAAGCGTCAGCGATCCGGAGCCGGAGACGACACCCGCTATGCCGAACCCGCCCTCATTCCCCATGCTCGTCGTGATCCTGCTCAGACCGGTCCCTTCGGGTGCGGATGAATCGGTAGAGAAGTTGCTGGCAGTGACGAAATGTGACGTATAAGCGGTATACTTCTTCTCCAGATCGAAAATGACCGATCTGTTTTTGAAGAAGTCAAGACCGGCAACAAAACTGGTCTGGTCATTGGGTTGTTCCGTCGTGCCGCTGGTGTAGGTGAAGTCGATATTGTCCAGCCTTACCGGATCGCCATCCGTTCCTGCGATTGTAACGCTCGGGATGTTGCCCGATGCGCTTACGATCTCGCGTTGCTCATTTCTCCGAACATTTTTAAGTTTGACGCCCGCATCCTGAAATTGCTTCAGCATCGCATCACTGATCTCCAGACTGCCACCGCCCGGTGTGCCGGTGTCGAGCAATACCGCGGTCTTGTTGGGGTCGGTGATTGGTGGGGCTCCATCCTTAACCGTGTACTGCAGATTGTAGCTGCCTTCGTATTCGGTCGAGGCATTGGCGCCAGAGCCAGGAAAATTCTGATAAGAATCCTGATCTTTTTCCTCGGGTTCTCCCCATGGCATGGCATTAGTATATTGGGCCCGGAGGCTTGGATTGAGGTTGACAATCGTGCAGGGGGAACAGCCAGGCGTTTGGTCGCTCTCGGAATCCGGATTCACATTGGCGGAGACCACGTAGCCAGACCTGGTGACACTGCCCATCATGCCCCAGACACTTGTCTTGCCAAGAAAATCGCCGGCCCCGAATGTACCTGCGAAATCGCCGCCTTCGTCTGCCATCTTGCCAGCGGTCATTTTCGCCCGCTGCTCCTTATCGGCGTGATAAGGTTCTTGGAGATCCTGACCATACATATCTTTAAGTCCATCCGTCACGGATCCCGGCGTGCACTTAAGATTGTTGTCCTTGCAATACGCATGGGTATAGACAAAATCGAGAATGCGAGCAGCCCGGTATTTCTTATCGCTTACAGACGGCCCGTCGATTGTTATCTTTTGATCTGGATCGACATATGTAAATTTATCAATTTCCACGTTCTGAAGCTTATTACCATACGTTCCGTCCCCGTACGTATATACGTAAGGCGTGTCGGCAATCGGGCGGACCCCGGTCACCTCTGACCCGATCTGCGTGTTGAGCTGGTCCGAGCCCGTGTCGAATACGTATCGCTGCGCGTTGCCATTGTTGATCTTGGCCCAGATGCCCAGGCGGTCATGGCCTTCCCCGACATACTCCAGCGGGATCGAAATCGGGTCGTCGGCCAACGCTTCTCCAGTTGGAAATGCTACCAGACCCACCCCGAGAGACACAGCCGGCAGGAATACCGTCGTCATCGCGGTGGTTGCCGCCAGAAAGTTCTTTGTCCTGAAACAAGCCTGCATACCTGGTCCTCGAAAAAGTCTCGCAAACTGATTGTTCATTGGAACGGCCTCCTGAATTGTTTAACGAGACCCTTTATGGCGGCCCTGGCTGACAACAGCCTGAAAGCTGCAAGCGGCCTGCGAGAATGGGGCGATCCTGAATGACGACAGGTGCTGTCAACAATGGATGAGTGCTCGGCCTGAAAGCTGAGCACGCTTTATGCTCAGGCTGCTGACAAGGCCAAAGCAGCGTAAGTGCGGAGTGAAATCCAAGGTCCACATGGGTCGTCGCGCTTCCCGTGCGCCTGGGAAGGCGCCGGCCCGGCCAAGCTTTCCCAGATCGTCCGGATGGCGCACAAGATACCGGTTCAGGTCGATCGAGATGGAGGCCGAGGCGTATGCCAAGGCGGTCGACTGCCTGACGAAAGATCAGAATGCGTCGCTGGCGCTCTACGATTTCCGCCGGCAGCGAGCTCAGCTCCTGCCGGGCATCCGTGTTTACTGGCGACGAGACACAAGATGTGCCCAAATTGCCACCAGACCGTCACCTGCGATGAGTTTCGGCAACTGATTTTGTCCTTTCAATCGTCGCCACTTCCTGGCCGCGGCCAACATGGGCCACTCGAAGGCAGCAGACTGGCGGCTATATGGACGGGCTGTGAGCCCGCACCGGAGACATTGGCGAAATCTACGATCTCTATAGCAACGTCAAGGAGAAGCGCGAGGTGTTGCAGATGTGGTCAAATCACATCGAATGGCTGATCAAGCAGGCTGCGGATGACGCTCTGGCGGCGTAGCTGCTGGCATGGGCGGAAGATGCGGCGCAACAATCGTCAGAGCCTCATCGAATTGGAGATCATGCTTGACCAGCAAATGCGCGGCCAATGCTTCGATGGCTGACCAGTGATCGAGTACTAGCCGGGCCGTGCGATCTTCGATCCGCCTCCAACGGGGGCGGCGCGGCATCAGGAACCGCAACTCACCATAGATTCGCTTGGCATCCGCGTAGTCGCTGCTCCCCTCATTCCCATCGGACGCATTCATCGCCATATCGCGCGGGTCCAGATAGCCTTCGAATGCGGATTCTGCAAAAGGACCTGCCAGACACGCAACTATCTCTTGGATCGCTTCATCGCGTTGGAAATGTCGATCCATATCGTTCTCGAAAATCGGCTTTAGCTCCGAGGTGAATCCTTGCGCTGAATAGAAAACCGTGCCTTCGACAAAACCACCGCACTCTCCGTCACCGGCGTCGGGGTAAATACTAACACTTGAGAAAGCAGGGAGTTCACGGTCGTCGTCGAACATCTGACGGTGCAAAACGATGGCGGCCACCGCGTGCCCGGCTTCGTGATGCGCCACAGACGGGAGAAGATATTGGGAGGCTACATTCATGCGGTGCGGCTCTCAGATCTAGTTTCCATCCAAGCCCTGATATCGGATTCAAGCCATGCGACTCGGCCGGGGGAGATGCGACGCCGCTTAGGGAACAGGCCTGCCTTCAGAGTCGCGCGGTCGCGCTCGAACTGCGTTCCACTGAAGTGCTTCAGGGTCTTTGCCGACTGGCCGGCGGCCCAGGCAAGTGCCCGCTCGCCTTCCACATCTTCAAGCCAAAGATAGAGATCGTCGTCGGGAGCATCCAGCGTTGGACGGACATCAAATGCGTTCATGTCCGGACAGCCTTCAGAAAGAAGGGATAGAGGCTTCCGTTTGATCGGGAACGCTTAGTGTTGGTAGCGGCGCCCACATGTTCGAAAAGCGTGATCATTGATGAGTTCTTCCAGTCGGTGCGGCATCGCAGTGCTTTTGCGCATAGGACCGCAATTGTCGTGCCAACTGGGAAAATCGTTTCGGAACAACGTGATCGCTCTGGCAGCGTTGTGTCAGATGTCCGACATCGTCGAGAATCCGACAACGAGTGCTCCTCCTAATCACCGGATCAACCTCCGGCGCCAGTCGGTGACACCGCATTCCTCTGTCTTTCCAGGAGACGGCGTGGACATCAATGCCGTTCCTCACCGAACCCGCCTCCTAGCCCTTCGCCCATACGTCACGGCCGCCCCCCGGTTTGGCTTCAACCTGAAGGATTACGGCGTCCTCTTCGCAGAGAAGATCGGGTTGTTCGTGGCGCGCGCAGCGGAGCCCAAGGAGCTTTTCTGGGTTGCGGATACTGGCATGTCGATATTACGACCGTGTGTCCTTCGACAAGCTTGGTGGCTTCTTCAACCAGAATCTCGCCGCGGAGATCGAATCGTTATCTGCGCCGCAAAGTGCGGCCGGTGAGCGGCGTGGCCCTGCGTTCCAGTTGGCCACGGTCCTCGCTGGGACGAGCAAGTAAATGGCTTGCGCAGCAACGGTGCGATCACACCTGGAGCACGGCGTCATCAGGAAAGCGCCATCCTTGTGCGCCCACGACACCCTGGTCGCCATCGGCCGCATCGCGGGGGGGCACTGTGGGCGATAACCATTCATTGATCTGGGCGATTGAGGGTTCTGCCGGGGCGCTATTGCTGCTCGGTAGGGCTGCGGGCTGGCGAGTCTACCAAGGCGAGCAACGACAGGCGAGACGGCAGACATTACGTGACGGAACTTGATATTGCAGTGCAGCAAGCGTAGAGCACCGCGCGCTTATCGGAGTGTCGTCCATGGCCCTTACCAATGCTGGTAACGAGGCAGAACCTGTCGAACAATCGAGCCATTCTGAGGTCGAGCAGCACAGCACCAAGGCGCTGATGTTGGGCGCACTAGGTGTCGTTTATGGCGATATAGGCACCAGCCCGATCTATGCATTTCGCGAGGCGTTGCATGCATCAGCGGGTGGCAACGTCGCCAGCCGTGGCGACATCCTCGGCGTACTCTCGCTGATCATCTGGTCCCTGACGATCACCGTGACGATCAAATACATCATGTTCGTGCTCCGCGCCGACAATCGAGGCGAGGGCGGAGTGCTGTCGCTTATGGCGCTGGCGCGCAACAGTTTCCCGACCTGCTCTGCGGTGATCCTCGGCATCGGCATCGGCATCGGCATCGTCGGCGCGGCGCTTTTTTTTGGCGACGCCGTCATTACGCCGGCAATCTCGGTACTGTCGGCGGTCGAAGGTATGAATGTCGTCACGCCGACGTTCCAGCCCTATGTGGTGCCGCTGACACTGGCCATCCTGGCGATCGTGTTTGCGGTACAGCGGTTTGGCACCGGCGGCGTAGGATTGGTGTTCGGACCCGTTACCGCGCTGTGGTTCCTGGCCATCGGCCTTTCCGGGCTCAACCACATCATGGACGACCCGGAAATCCTGCTGGCAATCAGCCCGCATTACATCGTGTCGTTCCTGGTCAACTCGCCTGACGTCGCCTTCGTTACGGTTGGTGCAGTCTTCCTCGCCGTCACCGGAGCCGAGGCGCTCTACGCCGACCTCGGCCATTTCGGCCGCAAGCCGATCGTGCTCGCCTGGCTGGCGATCGTGTTCCCTTGTCTGTTGCTCAATTATGTCGGGCAAGGCGCCTTCGTGCTGGCAAATGGCGGCGTTGTCGGTCATCCGTTCTTCGAGATGAACCAGGGCTGGACGCTTATTCCGATGGTCGTGCTTGCCACGGCGGCGACCGTGATCGCCTGCCAGGCGGTGATCTCCGGCGCCTTTTCGCTGACCAGGCAAGCGGTACAGCTCAACATGCTGCCGCGTTTCGTCATCCAGCACACGTCGGAAAAACAGTCGGGCCAGATCTATCTGCCGCGCATCAACCTGATGCTGGCGCTGGTGGTGATGCTGCTGGTGGTCGGCTTCGGCGAATCCAGCCGGCTGGCCTCGGCCTACGGTATTTCGGTGACCGGCAATATGCTGGTGACGAACATACTGCTTTTTGTTGTGATGACGCGCATCTGGAAATGGCCGCTCGGCGTCGCGATAGCCTTAATGGCGGTGTTCGTCTTCATCGATACCGGCTTCTTTGCAGCTAACATCGTCAAGGTATTCGAAGGCGGCTGGGCCTCGCTTGCCATTGCCGCAGTGATCGTGATGACCATGTGGACTTGGATAAGAGGCAGCAGGTATCTATTTGACAAGACGCGCAGGAACCAGATTCCGCTCGATTTCCTTGCGGGCAATCTGTTGAAGAAGAAACCGCAGCTGGTGTCCGGTACGGCCGTGTTCCTGACCAGCGATCCCGCCAGTGCGCCGACCGCGTTGATGCACAGCCTGAAGCACTACAAGGCGCTGCACGAACAGAACGTCATCCTCTCTGTGGTGACGGCGCAGCAGCCCGTGGTGCCCGACAGCGAGCGGATCAAGATGGAAACGATCAATGAGCTGTTCATGCGGGTGACACTGACCTTCGGCTACATGGAACAGCCTAACATCCCGCGTGCGCTGGCGATCTGCCGCAAGCAGGGTTGGAAGTTCGACATCATGACGACGTCCTTCTTCCTGTCGCGTCGCTCGCTCAAGGCGTCACCCAACTCCGGCATGCCGGTGTGGCAGGACAAGCTGTTCATCGGCTTGGCGCGCACGGCCGCCGACGCGACGGAGTATTTCCAGATCCCGACCGGACGTGTGGTCGAGATCGGAACGCAAGTGGCCGTTTAGGTATGCCCGGTTAAGCAGAATCAATTGGCATTTCGCGAGCCGGTGAATGCCTGACCGGGCGGAGGCCACGATGCTTGCGCCAAACTGGGGTCCGGTTCCAGGCCTGAAGCTTCCGGCCCCGAAAGCCGTCCTTTACGCCTGCGATCATTTCCGTTCCGCATTGTCTTGCCGACCCACCAGTCGAGATGCGCTGAAACGACCTCGCCGGGCAGCAACTTATCATTTGAACCTAATCGATGTGCCGCAAGTCCGACCTTCATTCTTCAGTTCACAGGCTAGCGTTGCCAAAATCGGCGTGCCGCCTAACCGGCGCCGCACCGTGACCTGTCAGGATGCTATGCAGGCGCGAGGCAGAAGCTGGCTCGAGGCCGCCGGCCTGGTGCTGGTCCGGCAGCGGCCGGGCTCGGCCAAAGGCTTCATGTTCCTCTGGAGGATGAGACGGGTGCGGCAAACGTCGTCGTCTGGGTCAAGATCTCTCGAGAAATTCCGGCGCGTGCTTCTTGCTTCGGCCATGCTCGGCGTCCGCGGACGCATCCGACGGAAGAGGAGGTGGTGCACCTCGTCGCCCACGAGCTGACCGATCTGTCGGCCGGGCTGGCCAGCGTGGGAAACCGCAAGACGCCGTTTCCGTTGCCGCACGGCCGAGGGACGAGGCTCATCACGGCGGATCGGGCATCGATCCGCGCGGCATGCCGAAGGGGCGCGACATCGTCGATGCAGTATGACCATATCGACCCTATCAAGTTCAAGACGCGTAACTTCCGGTAGCGCTTCCGGAGGCCACTTCAGCAGCATGTTGTGCACACTTTTGTCGGACCCTGTTAACTGCCGATTGGCAGCAGGTCACCCCGTGCCGGATCCCAAATGTCGTCGCTCTCAAGCGCAACGACTGCCCGCACCCTTTTTAAGTCAGCGAGCACCTCCACCGCCGGACGCCGCCCCGTTTCCTGAGCCGCGGCGTAACGGGTGTATTTGTGACTGTCCGGCTCAAACCACTTCAACGATTCCAAAGTAGCCATGGCATCGCCCTTGCGGCTGCGCGTGATGCGAATGATCGTGATCCCATCCTAAGCGCTCGCGTCGAATGGAGACACGCTGCCAACGCTTCATCTGCTCTACCCCATCTTTGTTCCAAGGCGGTCGGATCATCTCAATGAGCCCTGCCTCGGGGTGGCCAAAGCATGCATATTTATCGTTCGGCCCCGCATCGAATTATCATCTGCGATGTGGGACTCGATCTTGGGTTGGCGACGGCTTCGCTCCGGGAGTAGACGTCGGACCACTGATAAGTGCCGGACCTTCTCCACAATTTCTCGGCGGACTCATCGTGAACGCTCGATTGGACGTAAATGCGGTTCGCGGAAACGCAGGTCTGGCCGGCATTGCGGAACTTCGCCTGGACCGCACCGTCAACAGCACCGTCAATGTCGGCATCATCGAAGATGATGAAAGGTGCATTGCCGCCGGTTTCAAGGCTGACCTTCTTGATCTGGTCAGAGCACTGACGCATCAGCAGCCGTCCGACCTCGTTCGAACCGGTAAAGCTGATCTTTGGAATTGGTGCAGAGTTCACGGCCCACGCGATCACCTTCGGACGCATAGATCAGGTTGACCACGCCATCGGGAAAGCCGGCCTGATGGCGAGAGCAAACATTGCACCTAGCCACGCCACGATAAGATCGAGCGCGGCTTCGTTGCGTGCGGGTCTGTGGTCAGTGGAGGGCGGAGGAAAAGCGCTCGGCGTGCTCGCCCTCGCGATACCACTGGTTCGCGCCGGCAAGCGCCAGTTTCTGAGGCAAATCGCCGAACAGCTGGTAGAGCCTTACTCTCAGGGCTTGGCATCTATGTCGCCTACGACCGCCACATGCAGCCCGTCGCGTGCGAAAGCGGCTTTGTGGAAGGCGCTTAGATCGGAGGGCGTTACGCTAGTCAGCCTCCCTTGGGCGGTCTCGAATACGGATGCGTGCGTAGATTCCGCGCCGCCAGGCCAGCTCGGCGATCGCATGAGGTTCGCGCTCATTGGCAATGATTTCGGAGAGAAGCTGGGCGCGTATGCGGTCGAAAAGTGCTGGTGTAGCCGGATGCGGGTCCCGCCGCCGAGAATGTCGGCCAGCAGTCGAGCGCCGCGGCCCCGCACCAGGGACCGCCCATGAATGACTCATGCGAGGCGTCTCAAGGCTGTCCGCGATCCAGCGCCAGATCTCCGCCTCGCCCGAGACGCGCAGAGCTGGCCGGTTGTGCAGGAGCCGTCGGCAATATCCGCCTTCCTCGTTCGGATGGGTAACGCTTGCGATACGGAGTCTTGACTTTGGCAGTCGCTCTGTGACATTACCTATATAAAGTTCGAAAGAAGGCGATATGGATCATGCATAGGTCACAGAGACCCGAATGAAGGCAACGTATAAACGCACCTATTCGCGCTACGCGATGGAAGCGCTTGGCCTTTTCGGTAAGACCATCCGGCTTGGCCGGATGCAGCACCGGTTAACCGCACAGGAGTTAGCCGAGAGAATCGGTGTTTCACGCAGCACCCTGCAGCGCATCGAGAAGGGCGATCCCAAAGTCGAAATCGGACTGATGTTCGAAGCTGCTGCCATTGTCGGTGTGAAGCTGTTCGATGCCGACGGCAATGGCATCACAGCCCTCACAGGCCGCATGGACGATCGCATCGCGCTGCTGCCGAAGCACGTCTACAAGGCCGGCAAGCAGATCGTCGATGAGTTCTAAGGTCCCCAAGTACGACGAAGCCTATGTCTGGGTCTGGCTGCCGGGCGAGACCGCGCCGGTTGTCGCCGGGCGGCTATATGCCCATGACGGACTCGTCAGCTTCAACTATGGCAGGAGCTTTCGTGAACTGGGAAGCGCGATCCCGCTTTATCTCCCGGAACTGCCCCTGAAGGCAGGCGAATTGCCTTTGCTTCCTGGCCTAACCATGCCGGGATGCATCCGCGATGCTGCCCCTGATGCCTGGGGACGACGGGTTATCCTAAACCGCAAATTCGGTGTGAAGGGCGATGAAATCGCGCGGCTCGATATTTCAGAACTGACGTTCTTGCTGGAATCAGGCTCGGACCGCATCGGCGCGCTCGATTTTCAGTTTTCGCCAATGCATTACGAGCCGCGCGCACTGGCCAATGCCACTCTCGAAGAGCTTGTCCAATCGGCGGAGCGGGTAGAGAAAGGTATTCCGCTCACCCCCGAATTAGATCAGGCGCTGCATCACGGCAGCTCGATCGGCGGCGCAAGGCCAAAGGCGCTGATCGAGGGTGACGCCGTCAAGCATGTCGCGAAATTTTCCTCGTCTGCCGACCTTTACAGCGTCGTCAAAGGAGAATTCATAGCCATGCGGCTTGCCGCCTTGTGCGGCATCAGAGCGGCATCCGTCTCGCTCGTTCGCGCCGCAGGCAACGACGTGTTGCTCGTCGAGCGATTCGACCGGATCAAGGTCACGGGCGGCTGGCAACGCAAATCCATGGTCTCAGCGCTGACGATGCTCGCGCTCGATGAGATGATGGCGCGTTACGCCAGCTACCAGGATTTGGCGGAGATCATTCGCCACCGATTCACCGCGCCGTCGGAAACTCTGCGCGAGTTGTTCAGCCGCATTGTCTTCAACATACTTTGCGGCAACACCGACGATCATGCCCGCAACCATGCGGCATTCTGGGACGGCGCTAAGCTCACCCTCACGCCTGCGTACGATATTTGTCCGCAGGCCCGCAGTGGCCAGGAGGCCAGCCAGGCCATGCTCATCAGCGGCAATAACCGCATGAGCCGGATAGCGTCCTGCCTTGAAGCGGCGCATCACTTCCTGCTCAGCGCGCCGGAAGCTCTTGCGATTGTTGAAGGCCAGCTCCGATGCATTGCGGAGAATTGGCCGCGTGTCAGCGAGGAAGCTACGCTATCCGGCACAGATCGCAATCTGTTCTGGGGCCGACAGTTCCTCAATCCCTACGCTTTTACGGCGCTGGAAGGAAGCGCCGACGTTCTCCGCGCTCTGGCTGACGAACTACGCAACAGTGTTCACGCCTGATCCGGCGCTGGATTTCGGACAAGCTCGGCAAGCGCAAGACGCCCACAATATCGACAACCCTTGCCGTGCCAGGACGAAGATTGAACAAACGGCTCTTCAACAGTGACAACGTGCACTGCGGAGAGATGTGGAGCTGACACCGCAAAAGCCCAAGACGCGCGACTTCCCGCGATACAACTCCACATAACTGAGCGTCTACAAGCGGTGCAGCCAGCCAAACATCCAGCCATCAAAGCGATGATCGTCTGATCTTTTGCCGATGACATCACGTCGGGGAAGCCTTGTTCGAGCGCTTGCCGCTTCATATCGATACCGGCCTGGGCGTAGCGCATCGTTAGTTCAGCCCGAGTGGCCTGGCCATCGACTGATGGTGGCGATGTCAACACCCGCCTTGACGAGGTGGATGGCCGTCGTGTCCCGCAAAGGGCGATGATGGATGCTTTTTTCCGCCATGGTGGTTCCTTCGCCCGCAGCCATGTGTGCGCAGCAAGTATGGAACACCGAACCGGGTGAGCAGTGTGGGGCGGTCGTTGCTTTGCTCGGCGGGACAGGGCGATACCAGACGAAGGTCACAATCGAAGATTCAGGATCCCTGAACTCGTGCATCCGTATTGAACATCAGCGAAAACAGAGCGTAATCCCGCTGTCCAGAAGGCGTGCGGCGGACGATACGCGCCAGGACGCTCTTGATTTCCGGGCTCATCGAGATATTCGACAGGTGCCACCCACGCGCCCTCTTGAAGGGAAGTGTCACCACCAGTTGCAGCGTATCCTAATATTCGGGGTGCTCCGAAATCAGGAACCGCGCAAAGGCATGCATCGCCGCCAGCCTTGCATTGCGGGTCGCAACTGCCACGCTCGACCTCAAGTGATGTGAGAAAGCTGCCCATCCTGTCGGTATTGATGTCGGAGACCGCTTCTTCTTTCAAGAATATCTTCCCGCTCTCCCGCGGCATGAGCCCGTGGCATGCTTCGGCCCAATGCTGTGGATTGATGTTTCTTCATGCCACAACCTCGCTGACGAGACCGCCGAAAGCCCCTTCAAAGCGGTCGGTGGCGATCTCTCGCAGCTTTGGAAGGTAGTGCATTGATTTTTCGTGGAATGGGGACCCTGTTTAAAGGGTGATTTTCGTCCAAACGGGACCCCTTAACGATGGGGTCATCAAGATGCCTCCGGCTTGATCGGAGGCATTTGTGTTTTGGATGTTGGTTTTAGAGACGATTGCAAAGATACGTCGGCTGTCGCTGGTCCAGGGGAAGTCGATCAAAGCGATCTGCCGTGAGCTGAAGATCTCGCGCAAGGTGGTGCGCAAGGTCCTGCGTTCTGAGGAGACGCAGTTCCGCTACGAGCGCAAGCACCAGCCCTATCCCCGCATGGGAGCTCGGCGTGAGACGCGGGACCGGCTGCTGTCGGCGAATGCGGCCAAGCCGCAGCGGGAGCGGCTGCCGGTCGCTTCGACGGCTTCCATTGCATTCCCCCGTCGGTGTCGAAGACCTGCACGGTGCGCTTCGACAACAACAAATACTCGGTGCTGTCGAGTGCCGTCGGTCGGCCCATCGAGATCCATGCTTATGTCGATCGGATCGCATCCGCCAGAGGATGGCGTGGTCGTGGGAGAACACGTTCGCTCCTTTGGCCGCAACGAGGTCGCCTACGATCCCTGGCACACGGCGCGCGCCGTTCCTTGGCTGGGTCGTGCGGTCGGCAATGGAGAAGGTGCGGCGCAGCTCAAGGCGGTTGATGACGTCGACCGGCAGATGGTGTTGATCCTCACCTGGGTGCTGACCGACGGATTGAGCGCGGTCGAGGCCGCCTGTCAGGAAGCCATCGAGCACGGTGCATCGTCGGCGCCGGTGATCCTCAACATCCTGGCCCGCAGCCGCGATCCGGCGCCGGGCACGATCCTTTCCATTCCCCAAGCGCTGAAGCTAGCTCACGAGCGGTCGCCGACTGCACCCGCTATGACAGTCTCAGGAGGACAAACAGCCATGGAACGCACCGAGGTACTGGAACTGATGGGAGCGCTGAAGCTCTACGGAATGCGCAGAGCCTATGACGAGATCATGGGCGCGTCGCCATCAAGCGACGGCACGAGCCGCCCAGGATTGTCGGTGATCTCTTGCAGGCCGAGATATCGGAGAAGCAGGCCCGCTCCATCAAATACCAGTTCGCTGTCGCCAAGTTGCCGCTGGCCAAGGACATCGACGACTTCGACTTCGCCGACACGCCGGTCACCCCCTGATGCGCGATCTCGCCCGGCCGCGCCTTCGTCGCCGATCAGCGCAACATCGTCCTGGTCGGCCGCCTTCACGGGTCACCCAACTCGCGCGGAAGGTCGACCGCATTGCGACGGGCGCGTGTCGACTTCCCAACAATGTCAGACAGGAGACGCAACGCTATCGGAGCGATCGCATTGCCCGAAACGATTTTCCCAGTTGGCACGACAATTGCGGTCCTATGCGCAAAAGCAAACTAGACCTGAGAGCCGCACCGCATGAATGTAGCCTCCCAATATCTGCCGCTTGTGGCGCATCACGAAGCCGGGCACGCGGTGGCCGCCATCGTTTTGCACCGTCAGACGTTCGACGACGACCGTGAACTCCCTGCTTTCTCAAGTGTTAGTATTTACCCCGACGTC
Source organism: Mesorhizobium sp. WSM4310 (assembly GCF_007003935.1). Taxonomy (NCBI): domain Bacteria; kingdom Pseudomonadati; phylum Pseudomonadota; class Alphaproteobacteria; order Hyphomicrobiales; family Phyllobacteriaceae; genus Mesorhizobium; species Mesorhizobium sp. WSM4310. The sequence continues at coordinate 53,404 of NZ_VFTA01000016.1, read as the reverse complement.
GGTGACGGAGAGTGCGGTGGTGTTGTCGAAGGCGCGGGTTTTTATTCAGCGCAAGGATTCACCTCGAAGCGAAAGCCGATTTTCGAGGACGATATGGATCGATGTTTGGAACGCGATGATGCGATCCGGGAGATAGTTGCGTGTCTGGCAGGTCCTTTTGCAGAATCCGCATTCGAAGGCTATCTGGACCCGCGCGATATGGCGATGAATGCGTCCGATGGGAATGAGGGGAGCAGCGACTACGCGGATGCCAAGCGAATCTATGGTGAGTTGCGGTTCCTGATGCCGCGCCGCCCCGATTGGGGGCGGATCGAAGATTGCACGGCCCGGCTAGTACTCGATCACTGGTCGGCCATCGAAGCATTGGCCGCGCATTTGCTGGTCAAGCATGCTCTCCAATTCGATGAGGCTCTGACGATTGTTGCGCCGCATCTTCCGCCCATGCCAGCAGCTACGCCGCCAGAGCGTCATCCGCAGCCTGCTTGATCAGCCATTCGATGTGATTTGACCACATCTGCAACACCTCGCGCTTCTCCTTGACGTTGCTATAGAGATTGTAGATTTCGCCAATGTCTGTCAAGGACGCCGCCTTGTGATTCAGTATGTGCTCGATGACGTGTGGCAATACCTGCCGCCTGCCGAGATTTGTCGCGAGCGTCCTGCGCAGATCGTGAAGGGTCCAGTTCTCCAAAGCCACCCCGTCAGTATTGACCTTGCCGTCTAGAGCCTTCTTGCCCTTCGCGTAGCCTGAGAAGTGGCTTCTTTCGTTGCCCCTCGCAGGGAAAAAAACGTGTCATTGGTCTTCGGTACCGTCTGGGGGACCGACACCGCCAGTGTGGACAGCGGAATAAGCGTAGGCTCTTCGTTCTTCGTGCGGTCACCCGATAGTTCCATGTTCCGGCTTCAAGGTTGAGGACCAACGCATCGCGGCAACTTCCGTACGCCTCTGTCCGGTCAGAATGAGCAGCTTGACGATGGAGCCGAACGAATAGCCGATATCGCCCGGTTCGGGCTCACAGCCCGTTCATATAGCCGCCAGTTCGGCATCGTTCACCACTCGCTTGCGCTTGACGATCGGGGCCGGATCCGGATTTTCCAATCCCTCGCGGGGAAACCGCGGATGAGCCGTTGCGGCGGTTTGCGACACCAGTTGAAAAATGCCCGCATACACCAGAAGGCCGTGTTAGCCGCTTGCGGGTGACCCCCGGCGACGATCTTCTTGGTGATGTTAGCAATGTCGGTGTCGATCACATGGTGGATAGAGCGACTCCCGAGGGCAGGCACAAGATACCGGTTCAGGCTGGCCTCGACCAGTGCGGTGTTTTGAGGGTCGTTACTCGGCGGCCTGGAGGTGACCGCCATCGCCGTCCTCGGTATCGTCAGCGCTGATATGCGCCTGATCGGCAAGGAAGGCTGGCAGTTCCGATGGAGCTATGCTGGAATTTGGGTGACGAGGCTGATCAAGCGGCGCTCTGCGGCTTCGTTTCGATGACCTGGATTCCGTCCAGGAACCTGGCACCTGCGATGAGTTTCGGCAACTGATTTTGTCCTTTCAATCGTCGCCACTTCCTGGCCGCGGCCAACAGCTTGAAGACCATCAGCTGGGCGGTTTTCGAGGATAGCGAGCCCTTGGTACGCACCGTGCGATAGCGAACGGTTGCAAAGACGCTTTCGATGGGATTGGACGTTCGCAGATGATCCCAGTGTTGGGCGGGGAAATCGTAGAGCGCCAGCGACGCAATATGATCTTTCGTCAGGCAGTCGACCGCCTTGGCATACGCCTCGGCCTCCATCTCGATCGCATGCGCAAGCAATTTGCGCGCGCCGCTGCGAAGTACATCCGTCAGGGTATCATCGATTTCGTCGGGCTGACGAAGGCGAACAATGTGTTGATAGTCTCGTTCATGGCGTATCACTCTCCTTGAGAGGTACTGGCAGGCTTCATCACCCGCCTCGATACGCCGCTCTCCTCAAGCCGCCATCATCCAGTTTCCGCCATGGCTCCCCCTGATTGATCCGCTTCACCTGTGCAACTGCACAGGCTGCCCTAGCGGGGAGATTGGCCTCCAATGGCGAAAGCTTGCCGCAGGAGACCCTCCGATGACCGTGCCTATGGCGCCGCCGCTACGACAACTTGCCGACAAGCAGCGTGCGATCCACTGCCGCGCTACTGCGCCTTCAAGGGACGTCTGGATCGCGACGCAGGAGCCGATGACCGTTACGGGATCAATTCCAGGTCGCGCTGGCCGTCGCTGTGCCAGTTCGACGGTCTGGTGGCAATTTGGGCACATCTTCTGTCGCCGACAGTGGCGATGGCTGACGCTTCAACGAAACGGGGTCTTCGACGTCTGCTGCCTTCGCCGATGCTTTGCGAAGTGGCATAATGTTTCGACGCACGCAGGCGCGGGCAGGGGATGTCAGTCATGAATCTCCTGACTGGCGCGGATCAGGCCGATTGGCGGGATGAAAGATCATACGACTACACCGCTGGCCTGACGCTGCGGGAGTGGGCTTGGGAGTTCTTACGCCGCAATCCAGCGTTCCAGCGCGATCTGACCGCTGCGCGCCAGCATTGCAAGACTTGGTCTCTCCAATCCTTTCTCGATATGGTCGCGTCGGCCGGCGACCTGTCACGCTGGGGTGTTCTGTTTCGCGGAGTCTTGTGGCCGCGCTTCGGTCGTATTCTGGTGTCCGCTCTGGTGCGTCCATGTGCTGCCGGTCATTGCGGAACGGTTGCCTGCCTCGTCGCCGACACCGCCGTTCGAACTCTCGGCATTGCCCTGTCGTGCAATCGTCCTGCTGGCGCCCGACAAGAGCCAGCATGTTCTTCTTCGCAATGCGGACCACGCGCTGCAGCTCGCCGTCTCGGGCGCGAATATCCTCCACCCTGTTTGCCTGCATACGCAAGCCATCTGGCCCGCGGTGCTTTTAAAGCATCGACTGAGGGGACTGGAGTGCCTCAATGCTCTCAGTCTAGGGCAACAGTTGCCCCCCCGCTTGTTTGCGCCGGAAAAGCGCGGCGTTCGTTTGTCCTTCGTTCTTCGTGCGCTCGACGGTTCGCTCGCCGGAGCACCTCATCGCGAGCTCGCCGAAGTTCTCATCGGTCAACGGCGCGTCCATGCCGACTGGGCGGATCCTCGCGATCATCTGCGCGACCGCATCCGTCGGGCCGTCTCGCGTGGCCGCGCGCTCATGAATGGTGGCTACAGAGATTTCCTAATTTGAAAAGCGACAGTCCGCGCTGTGCGTCGGTGGATGAACGTTCGCTCGCAGCTGTACCCGTCACCAACAGTTCGCCCGCCGACAGGACTGCATGGCGCCTTGCAAGTGCGCTCTGGTCTAGCTTGTCGATGCCGAAATGAGATGGGCGAGGGTGCCAAGGCGGTGGTTCATTAGGGCCGGCCTCGACCTGGACGCACATCATTGGTCGGAAAGCGGCGTGCACCGCAATGTCGCCATAGCAGCCAAGATCCTTTGAGGCCGGACCTGCAGTCCTGTTGGACCGGCGGGTGCAACAATATGGAGGGATCTGAGGCCTCACACCGTTCCCTGGTCGACAGCTCGGTCAACATAGCACCCACCGCTTGATTATGGAAATGGTGTGCCTGGAGTGCAGCGAGTAGCGGCTTGCTGCGCACTGTCCTAAGAATAGCAGTCATGACCCGTCTGGGGTTCTGCAACACGACGATTCAACCGCTTGGGCATTGTCGCATATCCCACAATGTAGAATGCGCAACAGGGCAAAAGCTGATCCATCGGCGGTTTATCAATGCTTTTTGGCTTGGCACGGCACATGCAACGCAATCGGCAAAAGGCGCACGAACTGAGTGGCCCATCGGCCCTAGGAGCGCTGACTTATGCCCTCCCAAGGCATGTCCGGCCCGACAGCGAGCTCAGTCTCCTGCCGGGCATCCGTGTTTCAGGTCAACGGCGTTTGGAACTTCCAATTAGGTGGCGGCATTGACCGCAGGCCGCCCCCCGGTGGGGCGGAGAGACAGTGCAGCAGGTTTCAAATCCCGCCCATGCAAAGATATTTCATTTCCAGATAGTCCTCGAGGCCATGACGGGAACCCTCCCGCCCGATGCCGGATTGTTTGATCCCGCCAAACGGTGCCGCCTCCGAGGACATGCGTCCCGTGTTGATGCCAACCATGCCATATTCCAGAGCCTCTGCCACACGCCAGACCCGCTTCAGGTTTGAGGCATAGAAGTATGCGGCGAGGCCGTATATCGTGTCATTGGCCTCGCGCACGACCTGATCCGCATCGTTGAAGCGAATGATCGGCGCGAGCGGCCCGAATGTCTCCTCTTGCGCGACTGCCATGACGCTGGAAATCTCGGTGAGGACCGTGGGTTCGAAAAACGTGCCATTCTTGCCGATACGCTGGCCCCCGCATCGTATTGTGCCGCCTTTCGCAATGGCATCTGCGACGTGAGACTCGATCTTGGCCAGAGCATGCTTGTCGATGAGCGGTCCGATGTCCACTCCGGCATCGAATCCGTCGCCAACCGACAAGTGCCGGATTCTTTCCACGAATTTCTTGACGAACTCATCGTGAACGCTCGATTGGACGTAAATGCGGTTCGCGGAAACGCAGGTCTGGCCGGCATTGCGGAACTTCGCCTGGACCGCACCGTCAACAGCACCGTCAATGTCGGCATCATCGAAGATGATGAAAGGTGCATTGCCGCCGAGTTCAAGGCTGACCTTCTTGATCTGGTCAGAGCACTGACGCATCAGCAGCCGTCCGACCTCGGTCGAACCGGTGAAGCTGATCTTTCGAATCTTGGAATTGGTGCAGAGTTCACGGCCCACGCGATCACCTTCGGACGCATAGATCAGGTTGACCACGCCATCGGGAAAGCCGGCCTGATGGGCGAGGGCGAACATTGCGCCAGCCACGAGCGGCGTCTGTTCAGCGGGCTTGAGCACGATTGTGCAGCCCGCAGCCAAGGCCGGCGAGATTTTGCGCGCCACCATGGAGGCCGGGAAATTCCATGGCGTGATCGTGCCAACAACGCCGATGGGCTGCTTGATCACTAGCATTCGGCGGTCTGTCGAGGGTGCCGAGATCGTCTCGCCATAGACGCGATTGGCCTCCTCGGCATACCATTGCAGATACGCCGCCGCATGCGATACCTCTGAAATGGCTTCGGCAAGCGGCTTGCCCATTTCCGCAGTCAGAATCGCGGCGAGATCGCCTGCATGGTCGATGATCAGCTGATGCCATCGCCAAAGAACGTCGCTACGTTCTCGGGCCGTCAACGCGGCCCATCCCGACTGCGCAACATAGGCCTTGTCTACCGCAGCACGTGTCTCCTCCACGCCCATATCGGGAAGCTCTGCCAAAACTTCGCCGGTCGACGGATTGACGACCTCGAACGTCTTATTGCCAACTGGTCTGCCGAGTGCCGGCAGGCGGTCGATGGCTCCAAACAGGTGCGGGGATTTCAGACGGCGGATCATCGGCAGGCACAGGGGCAATACCGGATTCCTCCTCAACGCAGCGAACATCCAGGTCGACAGGCCGTCAGTGTGTATTCTGCACCAGTGGGTTCGTCGTAGGGCCTCGGCAAAGCAGCTGGTAGACCACGCTAGCCCGATGAAAAGACAGCAGTTTCGTTAGTTTGAGTGCCCGCGGTTCATCAATTGATGGATTAAGCAGTCGGATGTTTGCTTCATCCACCATGCCTGCTGGTGGCATGCGACTGAATTCTGCAAAAAGGCGGCATACATGCTGAGGAGCGCCATTTCGGCGAGAGGCCGCCGGACCGCCAATGCCGCGCAAGGTCGGCGAAAACGACTCCGCGCGTCTGCATGATCTGCTTGGCCCACGGGCCTCCACATTCGCTCTTCCCACGAGAAGCCCCGATGAAGAAGGAAGGTGAGATGAGTTTCTTTACTCATCCTTGCCGCCCAGCGGCGGGCCGACCACCAAAATGGCGGGCTCGGCCGAAAGCAGCTTTTTGGCCGCCGCCTTGACCTGTTTGAGCGTCACCCGACCGATGCTGCGGGCGCGACGCTGGTTGTAGTCGACGTCGGCCTTGTGAATCTGCAAATCCAGGAGCCGGTCTGCAATCGAGCGGGTCGAGCCCAGTTGGTCGATGGCATAGGCGCCGATCAGGTGCTTCTTCGACGCCTTGAGCTCGGCCCCGGTCGGTCCTTGCTGCGCCATCTGCTTTACCACATCTCGCACGATGCTCAGTGTTTGGGCAGCGCAGTCCGAGCGTGTCTCTGTCGTAACCAGAAGCGAGTCAAGGGTTAGTTCAGAGCTGACGTGATAGGCAAGGCCGCGTTTTTGACGTACCTCCTCGTAAAGGCGGGAAGTCAAGTATGAGCCGCCAAGGATGTCGTTCAGCAGCACGGCCGCGTAGAAATCCGGCGCGCTAGGCTTCACGCCAGGCCAGGCCAACGTCAGCGAAGTCTGCGGCAGGTCGTAGTTCTCCTCCACCAGTTGACCGAGTTTCGGCGCGACATCGTAGACGGGGACGAGGGTTTGTTGCTCAGGCAAATCACCAAACAGCTGGTCAAGCCTTTCCCTCAACGTGTTCGCGTCAATGTCACCCACCACGGCAATATGGAGCCCGTCGCGAGCGAAAATGGCCTGGTGGAAGGCGCGGAGGTCGGACGGCGTGATGCCGGGCAGGCTCTCTTTTGTGCCTTCTCCCAGCCTTGAACAAGGATGCGCGCCATAGATCGCGCGCAGCCATTTGCGCTGAGCGATGGCGTTAGGGTCTCGCTCGCTGCCGACGATGCGGGAGACAATCTCGGCGCGGACGCGATCGATCGGCCCCTGCTCGAAGCGCGGCGCGTTCAGCGCGAGCCGAAGCAGGCCGAACGCCGCGTCCTGCTTTTTGGAAAGCATGCACATCGATCCGTAGATGTCGTCGCTTTGCGCGTCCAAACTCATTTCGGCGCCGGCATGGTCGAGCTTCACCTGGAAGGCACCGCTGTCGTAATGGCCAGCGCCTTCGATGAACAGGCCGGCCATCAGTTTGGCCATCCCCTCCTTCCCGACCGGGTCCTGCTTGGTGCCGCCCTTGAAGGCAAAGCCGATGTTGACGATTTCCACTGTGTGGTCCTCCACCAGCCAGGCGATGATGCCCTTTTCGGACTTCACCTCCTGGATGTTCATCGCAGCATGGGGCCGAGCGCCGAGCGTCATCTCTTGATTCTCCGTCTTGGGCAAGAGATAGCCCGTGGTCGAACGGTCGAACGCGAGATAGCGGGCGGCAACTGCTTTGATTTGCTCGGGGGTAACCTTGCGGATGCGATTCGGCCGTTCCTCGACATCCTTCACGGTACCGCCGGTGGCCAGCGTCGAGCCGTAGATGCTGGCGAGCCAGTCCAGGTTGTCTTCCGCAAAGATCATATTGAGCAAATAGTGGTCCTTGGCCTTGCCTAGTTCCTCGTTGCTGACACCATCCTCGGCAATGCGGGCAACTTCGGCAGCGGCCGCCGCTTCGAGATCAGCCAGCTTGGCATCGCCGCGCGGTGCGCCATAGATGGCGAACTTGGTGTCGTCGAGCATAGTGCCCTGGAAATAGACGCGGGCGCTGGAAGCGATACCTTGCTGGACAGCGAGCGCCTGGTAGAGCCGGCCGCGGTTACCGCCGCCGAGAATTTCGGCCAGCAGGTCGAGCGCTTCGGCCTCGCCCGGCTTGGCGGTGTGGTAGGACGGCACCACCCACTGCGTCGAAAAACTGGGCACGCTGACGCGGGCGTCTGAGAGCGTGACGGTGCGCCTGGTGTTCTGCTCGGGCTCAACCGGCCGGATGCGCGGCGGCAGGTCAGGTCCGCGCGCCACCTTGCCATAGGTCTTTTCGGCCAGCGCCCGCACCGTGTCCGGTTCGACATCGCCGGCCACGATCAGCACGGAGTTGTTGGGCCAGTAGTACTTTTCATAGAAGACGGTGGCGTCGACGCGGTTCAGCTGCTCGATCTCCTGCATCCAGCCGATGATCGGGATGCGATAGGGGTGGTTCTGCCACAGCGTCGCGTCGATCTCCTCATGGAGAACGTCCTGCGGGTTGGTGTCGGTGCTTGAGCGGCGCTCCTCGATGACCACATCGCGCTCGGTCTTGACGACATCGTCGGTCAGGATGAGGTTTCGCATTCGGTCGGCCTCGAAGCTCATCATCAGCTCGAGCGCCGACGGCGCCACTGTCTGATAGAAGGCGGTGTAGTCGGAGGAGGTGAAGGCGTTGTTGGAGCCGCCGATCTCGAACACTGCGCGGTCGAATTCGCCGCCCGCATGGTTGGTCGTCGCCTTGAACATCAGATGCTCGAAGAAATGGGCGATGCCGGATTTGCCCGGCGGCTCGTCGGCGCTGCCGATCTTGTACCACACCATGTGGGTGACGATCGGCGCCCGGTGGTTGGGAATGACGACCACCTCCATGCCGTTGTCGAGCACGAAATCCCTCGCCTTGCCGTCCTCCCATGCGACGGGGATCGGAGCCGGCCCCGCGCCGACCAACTCGGACGCAACGGACGTCCTGCGAAGCCCATGAGTGCGGGGCTTGCTTGGTAGTTCTGGTAGGGAGAGTGGGGTTATGGGCTGCGTTCCTGGCAAAGTGATCTGTTCCTCATTTTGAAGGATCTATGTCTCCCGAACGCCTATTGGGAGAAAGTGGATCGGCACGCGACGCCGAGCCACATGAGCCGTCAGCGTGTTGCTGGGCCTGACGCGAGCCTCATCTTTGGATGCGTCCGGGAAACTTTCGGCATGGTGAGGCCATGGGAAGTCTGCTCGTTATCCATTGGGTGTTTGCGGATACCTGAGCATGCCCCGTGCCAAGTAAGAAAGCCCCGATTCGCAAGGTTTGATCCAACCTTGATACTTGCGATATCCGACATTGTCGGGCATCCGACAGAAAGCGCCTTTCGCCGGCGCGCCGGCTATGACGCTCGCCTCCTCCGGCGTGACGACGATCCTTTGGCGGGCGCCGCGCACACCGATCTGCCCGCCTATCAGCACCGCGACATCGAAGGACAGCGCGATCGTGACTGGATGGGTCTTACGCAAACATGCAGCAGTGCCACCGCGATCAGGACTTCATCCGCCCCACAAAGACCCGAGCGCGAGGGACGACGTGTAAGGCAACATGTCATCCTCGATAATGATGCCGCGCATAAAGAGGTAAGGTCCCTCGTCGTACCGGCGAGCCCCTTCGCTGGGTCTCGCGAGGGTCTGGTTTGCGAACGTCGACCGACAGCATCACGGCATGGGCGGCCCCATCGGTAGGCAAGCATTGACCGTGCCATCAGCGTTGAGGCAGCGCAGAGCCCAATTTCCCGGTGCCAGCCGGTACGTTGGAGCTTCAACTGTGGCCAGCCAAGCGGGCCGAGGCCGTGAAACTCCTGATACCCTGGACCGTCCGGATTGCAACGCACGACGCCTTGGTCTCGCGCCAACGTCCATTGACGCTCAGCGAAGCATCATGCGGACGAGCTGGGAAAGCTTGGCCGGGCCGGCGCCTTCCCAGGCGCATGGGACGCGCGACGACCCATGTGGACCTTGGATTTCACTACGCACTTACGCTGCTTTGGCCTTGTCAGCAGCCTGAGCATAAAGCGTGCTCAGCTTTCAGGGCGAGCCTCTTTCATGTTGATAGCATCTGTCGTCATTCAGGATCGCCCCATTTTCGCATGCCGCTTGCAGCTTTCAGACTGTTGTCAGCCAGGGCCGCCATAAAGGGTCTCGTTTAACGCATTCGGGAGGCTTCATCACTCGACCACATTAATTTCGGGCCGTTCGCCGGCGCTCCGAATGGCACTTAACACCAGATCCTCTCCAAACCCGTGATGATCCAAGAGGAAAACGAAAAATCCCTAAATCATAAAAAAGCACCGATACGGTCGGCTCCAGGCTGATGAAATTGCGGTCTCACTGGCCACGCACGATACTTGCGATGGCGATGGCCATTGCAAAGGCCGGTCAAGCACCCAAGACGCTGACAAGCACGCCTCCGACCAAAGCTCGATCGTTGGCAGCCTTTCTAGCCGTATACTTGGGGCATTTTGGGACGGCGATCCGGACGCCGATTAAAACCTGCCGGTCGTCTAAATGGAATGGTTGGTCCGGGTCCTTACTGGACCTGCGCCAACCCGATCGGGCCGGCGCACAGGGGCACCCAGACAATTGGACACGTCGCCTTTGCGCGGCGGCTTGCACTTTCTCGGATGGCCTTTTTTCTCCCCGGGCGAAATCGAGCGAGCGGTGAGGCGGAGCCTTCGATTTTGCCGATCATGTCGTGTCGCTTCGATCGAACTGCTCAGACGATGATAGCGGCATTGATTGCCGCGGCCGAAATGCGTTGTGTGAAGTACGATTTCTACGCCGTATACATACTGCCGTACAGTTCGCCCTGTCAGCAGCCTTGCCAGCAATCCGCCCTGTGTCCAACTGTCGTCGAATTCACCGGTGTCATTGAGGAATTCGTATGATCGCCTCGAAACCATCATTGCGACCGCGGGCGGGCGACGCAAGCTCTAGACTGCCACCGATCCGCTGGATAACCATGTTAGCGATATGTAGACCAAGGCCTGAGCCCGCAGCAGGAGTAGCACCACGACTAAATCGCTTTGTAAGCCCTTCGAGGTCGGGGAGGGGCACCACCGGTCCGGCGTTTGCAATAGCGATGGTTCCATCAGTTTGGACGGAAACTGTTGTCGGAACAGTGGGCAGTCCATGTATCAGCGCATTCTCGATCAGGTTACGAAGGAGGATCCCAAACGCATCGACATCCACTTTGCGCATCAAAGTGGGGCAGCCGTCGACGTTAAGATGCAGGCGTCCGGCATATTGCGGCTTTTTCCTCAGGTCATCGATTTCCAGCCGAACCGATCGGACAAGATCGATCGCGTGATCCGCCATGCCAACCCCCGATTCGGCTTGAGCGAGCTGAAGCACTTTTTCGACAAGGCGGCCAAGGCTCGACAGCGCTTGCTCGATGCCGCGCGCACGCATTTTGGCCGACCCATTGGGAAGCTCGGCCACTAATCTCTGCATCTGAGCGATTGAACCTGCGATCGGCGTGCGCAGTTCATGCGCACTGTTTGCGGCGAACTCGCGTTCGGCCTCGAGAGCCGCCCGCAGACGATCGAGAAGCCGATTGACGGATGCCGCGATTGGAGCCAACTCTGCCGGGAAATCGCCCAAGTCCATTGGTGACAGATTGCCGCCGTCGCGCGATCCGATCTGCTGTCGCAGTACCTCGATTGGCCGCAGCGAGCGCCGGATCACGATCCACCAAACAGCTAAGCTAAAGGGCAGGAGCACGAGTGTCGGAAGGAAGACAAAAAGTGCGCCCTTCGCGATTGTGGTACGGCGGCCATCAAGCGGTTCGGCCAACTGATGATACACGCCGTCTTGGATCTCCTCTGTGTAGACGCGGTAATCAGCGTTTCGCCAAAAGCCGTTACTCAGGGGAGCATCAGGGAAGGGCTGCTGACCCTCTTCCGGTTCAGAAATAAGCACTACCCCGTACTTATTAATAACCTGCTCACGATAGGTCCAGTACTTTTCATAAGTTGGCAAGTGGTTATTGTATTGATCAACGTGTTTTCCATTCAAGACCTTGATCAGCTCTGGTTCTCTGTACTCTGCGCTCCCCTGGAGCAAGTCATCCGAACTTTCGTTTACATTATTGCAAAAAATGAACGCAGCAATGGTTGGGGCGGCGATCCAAACCAGGAGCGTTGCCCCGCCTAACCACGATATCAGCTTTCTCGTCATGCTGTTCGAGTTCGTCATGTGACCACGAGCCTGTATCCGGAGCCACGCACGGTTGCTATTCTATCCCCGCCGATCTTCTTGCGGAGCCGGCTGACATAAACCTCCACTGTGTTGCTCTCGAACTCCGAATTGAATGAATAAAGCGCGTGCTCGATCCTCCCCTTTGAAACGACCGAACCGGGCCGGCGTAGAAGGCAGTCGAGCACCGCCCATTCGCGTCCAGACAGGTGGACCTCCTGCCCGTCGCGGAAGAGGCGTCGCTCGGCTGCCTGTATGGAAAGCGTCCCAACCGAAAATTGCGGCTCCGGAAAATGCCCTTGGCGACGTGCCACTGCACGGATGCGTGCCGAGAGTTCCCCCAGATCGAACGGCTTGACCAAATAGTCGTCGGCGCCAGCGTTGAGCCCCTCGATGCGATGCGAAATCCGATCGCGGGCTGTCAGAATGATGACCGGCGTTGTATCAAGCCCCTTGATCAGCTCCCGCAGATAGTCGATGCCATTGCCGTCCGGCAGGTGAACGTCGAGCAAAATAACGTCGTAGCCGGCCACAGCTGCATGACCGCGCGCTCCGGACAGGCCCTCGGCCCAGTCGACCGCGTGGCCACCAGCCACCAAATGATCGTGCACAGCACTTCTAAGGTCGTCGTCGTCTTCAATGAGCAGTATTCGCATCAGGCTGCCGAGCTCCGGTATGAGGGCAAGGCTCCTGCCTTATTGATCGAAGCTGACAGTAGGCTGAACCGGCGCCAGCGAATATCTGGGGGCTTTCAGGCTGCTGTCAGCTACAATTGCAAGAAAGGGGTCGTTAACAAAGCCAAACGAAGAGGCCTTATGAAACCCCTCCTGATCTCGGCACTTTTGCTCAATGTGACCACCGGCGGCTGTACACTGGTTGGCGGGCAATTCGACGTGGCGGTCAACGAATGGCAGCCGCGCCACGCGTCAATGTCCAGGCTTGAAACTGACAGGTGTCTTAAATACGAGGGCACCGTAGCGGGTGCCTCCAGTTATCGAACAGTGCCTAGCAGGTCAGAAGTGCACTTTGACCATAGGGGTCGTCCGTATTTTCGGCGCTCGCGAACAGAGTCGACGGTCAATCGATGCGCCACTGCCAGAGTCTGGAACGGTCAAGTGTTTGTTATCCCCCGTCCGGGCCATATTCTCTGCCGAGGACCAAGAAGGCCCTATTTTCGGTGCCCACGAACAGAGCCAACGGTCAATCGATGCGCCACTGCCAGGGTCTGGAACGGTCAAGTGTTTGTGATCCCCTGTCCCGGCCGTGTTCTCTGCCGAACTCGCCCTTGTAGTCGGCACACCAAAGATCGTTAGGGCGACAGCCGTTTGAAAGTGGTGTCCCCGTCGCCCTGTTGCGCCTGCGCTTGCGGCGCTCGACCATGCCGTGGCGGTCGAGCACGGCATGCACGGCCGAGATCGCGGGCCGGTGCACATCCGGATACAGCCGGGCCAGCCGCTCGCGTATCTTCGGCGCACCCCATGTCGGCTTGTCTTGCTTGAGGCGCACAATCAGCTTCTCGATTTGAAACGGAAGCTGATTGGCGTGGCGATAGGGCCGCCGCGATCGGTCCGTCAGCCCTCCAGGCCGCTGTCGTTGTAGCGCGTGAGGATCTTGTAGCCGGTCTTGCGCGAGATATCGAACTCCCGGCAAAGCACCGCCATCTTCTCGCGTCCAGCAGCCGGGCGACGAACTTCAGCCGCTCTTCCATGACGTTACACTCCTTCCAAGGCACCTTGCTCTCCTTGCAAAGGGCCGAAAGTGTAACCCATCTATCCGGAATGAACTGTCACCCATCTCTCGGGAAGGAAAGTCATGGCCAAGGCAACTGGAAGCCGAATTTTCTTTTAGAGTATGAATCAGCGCCGTCTGCCGAAAAGCGCGTCCACGATCTTCCCTTTTGAAACGACCGTGCAGGGCTGGGGCAGACGGTAGTCGAGCACCGCCCATCCGCGTCAAGTCAGGTAGACCTCCTGCCCGTCGCGGAAGAGGCGTCGCTCGGCTGCCTGTATGGAAAGCGTCCCAACCGAAAATTGCGGCTCCGGAAAATGCCCATGGCGACGTGCCACTGCATGGATACGCGCTGAGAGTTCCCCCAGATCGAACGGCTTGACCAAATAGTCGTCGGCTCCAGCGTTGAAGCCCTCGATGCGATGCGAAATCCGATCGCAGGCTGTCAGAATGATGACCGGTGCCGATTCAAGTTCCTTGATCAGCTCCCGCAGATAGTCGATCCCATTGCCGTCCGGCAGGTGAACGTCGAGCAAAATAAGGTCGTAGCCGACCACAGCTGCATAATCGCGCGCTTCGGACAGGTTCTTGGCCCAGTCGACCGCGTGGCCACCAGCCACCAAATGATCGTGCATAGCACTTCCAAGGTCCTTATCGTCTTCAGTGAGCAGTATTCGCATCATGCTGCCGAGCTCCGGTATGAGGGCAAGGCTCCCATCTTATTGGTCGAAGCTGACAATAGGCTGAACCGGCGGCAGCGAATTATTTGGGGAGCTTTCAGGCTGCTGTCAGCTACAACTTGCAAGAAAGGGGTCGTTAACAAAGCCAAACGAAGAGCCCCTATGAAACCCGTCCTGAACTCGGCACTTTTGCTCAATGTGACCCCCGGCGGCTGCATCAGCAAATTGATTTGGGAAACAGGCGCGCCGGTTCTAATGACCGACGCAGGCCGAGGTCTGGAGCTGGACCAGCGAACGGCGTCTTCGGTTTTTCAGGCAACAGCCACATGGAAGAATATGATTGGCTCGACCATGCGCCGAGCTTTGTCGAACGGATTGGTCGCGGGCGCACTACCACAGATTATGGCAGGTTTACGCCCTGGCCTTGACACCCGGGGTGATCGTCACCGGCGGAGCCGCGGCGTACTGATCGGATATCTAACGTCGCTGAGTCTCTCGTCGGTGCAGTGGATCTCTCGGCTTAGCCATCATGCAAAAAACGACGGTTCCGCGACACCACTTTTCAGGTCCGTGACACAGGCTTTGTGAGCCGATCTGTTGTTCTTACCCCAGGCTAATGGCTGAACAGCTCTGTCGCCGGCTCGATGCGCCAGATGGCGCGATGTTTTGAACCCTTTCACGAGGCGACGGCAGCAGCCGACCGGCTCTCCTATCGCGGCTCCCGCGATCCACACACCCAACAAGGGAATCTACCATGGTAATGAAGGCACCGGTTGCCGACGCTAGGAATGGGTCGGTAGTAGATCGGCTGGTCGGCATCGACCTCGCTCGGGGCCTGGCTGTCTTCGGGATGTATGCCGCCCATCTCGGTCCCGACCCCGGCGAAGGAGGACTAGTCGGGTTTCTGATGGAACTAACCCATGGGCGGCCGTCGGCCCTGTTTGCCGTATTGGCCGGTTTTTCAATCCTCCTGATTACAGGTCGCAAGGCGCCGAAGTCGGGGATAGCCGGTAGACAGGCCATCGCCAGAGTCGCAATTCGTGCCCTTGTTTTGCTCGCGCTTGGCTCAATCCTGGGCTGCCTCGGTACCCAGGTCGAAGTCATCCTAGAATACTACGGAATTTGCTTCTTGTTGGTATTGCCGCTCCATCGGCTCAGCGCATATCAGCTGGGCTTGATCGCTGCCGCTACGGCATTAGTTCTCCCGCAAGTCCGTTCCTCCCTTCTGTCGGTTGCCCCCAACCTCCTCGACCCGGTCTTCAACCTCATGGTCAACGGCTACTATCCCGCGGTGACCTGGGTTCCTTTCCTCATCGCTGGCATGGCCATCGCGCGCCTTAATCTTAATACGCTAGCAGCGCATTGGCGCCTTGGTCTGGCGGGGGTCGCGCTGGCCGTGTTGGGCCATGGGGGATCCTTGCTCGCGCTGAGTTCCCGCGCTTTGACTGAAACCTCCTTGTGGTGGTCTGACGTTGACGGCGCTTTTGAGCCTTCCAAGTCGTCATTTATAGTCAAGTCGTCATGGATAGCCGCACCTCATAGCGAAACGACGCTTTCGATCGTGGGCAGCACCGGTTGCGCAATGATCATCTTGGCGGCTTGCATGCTCGCTGTGGATGCGCTCCCGCGTCTGCGAAAGCTGGTCTGGCCAATAATCGCAGTCGGCTCGATGTCTTTGACGGCCTATGTGCTGCACATTGCGGGAATAGCCTATCTTATGAAGATAAACATTTTCAAAGACGAGAGCCTGTCCACGCTCTTTGGCTTCGTTGTGGTTATCAGCACTTTTGCGGTGCTTTGGCTGCGCATCTTCCAGCGAGGACCGATGGAAGTGCTGATGGGTAGGGTCGCAGATCTCGCGCGTCACATCCGCTGAGCACCGCCGCGCCCCGGCCTCCCGATCACATTACGGACAAGGTGGGGCTTTGTCCAAAGCTTGTTCGCGGCAGGGGAGGGTACTTCCTCCCAGCCTGCCGCCTTGTTGATGGAAGCTAAAACGGTCGCGCAGGCGCTAGAGTTGCATCGGCATAATCAGCTTAAACTCGCGAAGTTAAACCCGCGGTTGGTCTATCTCGGCCCGCCTCACCTGAAAGGCTAAGGTATCCGTTTCGGTCAAGGGTTTTAGGGGCCATTTTCGCTGCGCCTTGAGGAGAGCGTTTGCTAGGATGAGGAGCTTTCGCAACAAGATGATGACCTTTGCGGGTTTGCCTGCCGCCTTTAGCGCCTGGTATTTTGCCTTGAGGTCGGGGTTGAAGCGCAGGGCGAAGGGCCGGGCATGTAGAGGGCCTGGCGAACATTGGCCCGGCCGCCCCGGATGAAGGCGCGGCCGCTCCATTTTGCCGAGGCCGGCGAGGCTTGCGGCCTTTGGTTCCGAGTTCCGGCATGTCGATGGTGAGTGTGCAGGCGGTGGCATCCGATGCGCCATATGCTGGTCAGGATTTCGCGGCGCTGGACAGCGTCGGGATCGGCTTTCATGAGGGTAAGCATCGTCTGATCGATATCGCTGAGTTCACGTGGATCTGCTTCCAGCCACTCGTTGTTGTGGCGCCTGAGCAAGGCAAGCGGTCAAGGTCTGGCTCTGGTGCTGGCTGCGGTGCGATCCCCGCACGGGCCAGGTGCCGATCGTGTCGACGATCCACCTCGCCGCGACCAGAGAGCTGCTACTCTCTTCCGCTGTTCATTCTGGCCTCTTCGCAATGAATGTCATAAAATCACCTGTCGCAATTAATGGTTTTTGATTTGGCTCCTACAGCTGGCAGATATCGCCGAGAGTTCCGCAGAGAGCGTCGAAAGTTTTGGCCGCCTTCTTCCGCAGCCGCGCCTTGAGTTTTGAGCAGACCTGTCTTGATCGGGTTGAGATCGGGCGAGCATGGCGGCAGGATCAGGAGCCAGTGCCCCTTTGGCCAACCAGTGGGCGGCGCGTACCTTGCCGACAATCTGGGGTTCCGAACCCGACAGTTGGTTTTCAACCCGACAGTGGCCCGCCTCAGAGCAGGCTACCGCCCTTCGGAGCAGGCAGAAGCTAATCGAGGTTCGCGGGTTCCGGTTTGAATGTGCAGGTCGCTGCGCGCCTGATCTTTCGGTCTGGCGGCACATGACAAAAACTCTCATTTTGGCCGACGATACCCGGTCAGGAGCGGGTATCGCAGTCGAGAAGCGACCCGAGCACGTCCACAAGATGTGCCGAGTTTGCAAGGTGTGTCATTGTTTCTGTCAACGTTCGAGCGACAGCGCACGACGAAACGTCTGGCATACGCCTCGTCTGGCACGCGCCTCGCATATGTTGCAGTTGCTGCTGGAGATCAGGCGATCGAGTGGGCCTTGCAATTTTCCGATTTTGATGCGCCTAAAGTCTCGTGTACAAATCAGGCTGGCGTGAATGGCCTGCCTAAGTTGCGACTTATTACAAAGGAATGGATATGGCGACTGGAACGGTGAAGTGGTTCAACAGCACGAAGGGTTTTGGTTTTATTCAGCCTGACAACGGCGGTCAGGATGTCTTTGTCCACATTTCCGCTGTTGAACGAGCGGGCCTGTCGACCCTTAATGAGGGCCAGAAGATCAACTACGAGGTGGAACAGGATCGCCGCACGGGAAAGTCCTCTGCAGGCAGCCTCAGCAAGGCTGGCTAACGGTCCGGGAAAGCCTTGGCAAGGTTCGTCATCGCCGGAACGCATTGACGGCTCGAAACCCGGGCCGGAGCATGCAAGTTAATGCCGCGGCAGGGATTGCTGGAGCCATCATGAATTACTCTGGAAATGAGGCTCTTGGACGGGAAAGGCGGGGCTCATCCCCGCCCTTTGATTCCGCGCAGATTGGGCCAACGGCTGCTGCGCGTCCGAACGACTGTTGATACGGATTTAGGCTGCGACCTTCTTGCGGGTCCGTTTCGCCGGCGCCGTGGCTGGGGCTTCCGGCTCTTTCGGTTTGCGGCCGAGTCCCATGGTCTTGGCCAAGGCGGAGCGCGCAGCGGCGTAATTCGGCGCCACCATGGGATAATCCGACGGCAGACCCCATTTGGCGCGATATTCGTCTGGGGTCAGACCATAGTGCGTCGCCAGATGGCGCTTTAGCGATTTGAATTTCTTGCCGTCTTCAAGGCTAATGATGTAGTCCGGTTCGATCGACTTTTTGATCGGGACAGCAGGTTTTTTTACAGGCACAGGCTCTTCTGCCGGTATGAGTCCAGCCGTGCCGTTTAGAGCCCCGTGCACTTGGGCGATCAGGGCAGGAAGCTCCCCCGCCGGGACGGGGTTGTTGGAGACGTAGGCTGATACAACATCGGCAGTGAGCTCGATGAGGATGTCGGTCTTGTGGGGTTCTTCTGTCATAAACTTCTCCGGGCAGCTTGAAACACAGTTGGGCGAAGTGTCGCTTCATAGTGGCGGTTGCCGCTGAAAGCAAATGGATCGACGGGTGCGCTGCTCCTCCACCATTGAAGTCTCGGCGACGCATCCCGTCATCGTCCATCGCTAAAGGCAGCGTATTGAATTATGGGAGCGGTCGCGCCCGCCCCACCATAGCGATACAGCAAGACAATCAAAAAAGCCGGTCTTTGCTTGGCCCCAAATCTTTTCTCCTTTCGTGAACGCTGAGCTGCCAAGCTGCTACAGTTCACCTCGCGGGGCAACCGTGCACAACACAGGAGTTGCCCGAGCGATACATTCTTCACTTGCCGCTTATCAGCGCTGGTGATTGCACTTTGCAGCCTGCCTCCGGACCCGCAGCGCTCACGCTGTTGGTTTTGCGCCTGCAGGCGTCGGAAGTCGGATCGCCGCAGCTAATTTCCTCAGGCGGACGAATTCAACAAATCGATTGTTTGGATCGAAGGCATCCACACCATCGATGCCTCTAGAATATGATCCAGCTACAATCACCGTGCTGTAATGGCAGGGACGGCCAGCACAAGCGCGACACGATCCGGCGGGTCCATCGCTGCGTTACGTATTCATGGCTACTGCATCGGGCGCTCGGTCGACCGCCTTAAGCCAGGTCGCCGCATTGCGAGACGGTGACCGGCGAGGGAGAGGGCGCTCTGGCAACGAAGCGAGGCGGGTGGCCTTGCGGGTGGCCGCGTGATGTCATCCGGCTCTCCTGCCGATCTCTGCCGGCCAGATCTGGAGCAACTGTTTTGCATAGATATGGCTCTCTTCAGGGGGCCATCTATGATGGGAGCCGAGCGCGTGTTCGAGCCGGGGAACAGGCTGCGCATGCACTGTGCCCACCTATTGCGATCGTGCTAACCTTGGTTGTTCGGACTTGCCGTTAAAGGCAAGCGACAGATTGAAGTTATGCTGCACCATCTGATTGCCTGGCTCGTTTTCGAGAGCTCGCCGATACAGGGCCTGTGCCGCGTCATGCCGCCCCTCAATGTCCAAAATCACGCCCTTCGCATTCAATGCACGTACGTTTCCTGGGGCTGCAACCAAGACGCTGTCGAGCACCTCAACCGCTTCGTGCGGGCGCTTCTGGCCCACCAAGGCATTTGTAAGTCGTATCGCCGCATCAACATTGTCCGGGTGCTGCTTCACCTCATCCCGCAAAGCCCGCTCTTGAACATCCTGACCAACTTCGCGCAAAATGCGTTCGCGCATAGCCGGATCGATTTGATCGGCGCTGAGCAACTCGGGGGAAGATGTCTCCTGCACGGAAAGAGCCGGCTTTTGCCAGCTGGCGCAACCGCCCAAAGGCAGAATGGCGAGTACGGCAAAAAGAAGTGAGTTCCGGCGCAGAAACATAGGCGATGGAGAAACTGTATTACTATTCATGTTATCTCTCAGTTATCGGGGAGGCGCGTGGCGTTCAGTTAGGAAAGGTGGGACTACTCTAACAATCCGCTGTTCGATCCGTGCGGGAGTGTGACGGATCCTGCGGGGCGAATTGTAAAGTCGGAGGCGAGGTCTTGATAAGACAGCACGGCGAGATCAACCCCGTTTCGCGTCAGAAAGCCGCGGACGAAACGTCGGACATCCATCGACGTCAACAGAATAGGGCGGGTTTGACCCGGTTCTGCGTTCGAAAGGACCTGACGTATCTGTGATAGCATCGCTTCGCTTTGCCGATCCTCCAGTGCGAGATAGGGGCCTGCATCCGAATCTCGAACCGCGCCACGCATCACATCCTCGCTCTCGCGCTCGACGACCAGGGCGGACACGATGCCCTCCGTGTTGGCATGGCGGTGGCAGATCTGTCGCTTCAAACCAGAACGGACATATTCCGTCAGCAGGGCAACGTTCTGCTCACGCTCGCTCCATTCGGCCAATGCCTCCAACACGAGACGGGTGTGGCGGATTGGGATACCTTCCTCCAGGAGGCGGCGCAGAACATCGGCAATCCGAGGAATCGGCGTCGTGCGTAGCACCTCTTTCACAAGCTCAGAATATTCCTGCTCCATTCGGCCCAGGAAATGTCGGGTCTCTTGGATGCCCACCAATCGCGGTGCGTAGCGGGTCAACGCTGCATGGACGCGCAAGGCGAGGAGTTCGCCGGGAGCCCTATGCTCCGTGCCGGCGCCCGTAAGGGCCTTTGCAGGGGTATGTTCAACCGGGAGTCTGTCCGTTTTCGGCTCACGTCTAAGGGGGACACCGCTCGAGTCGACGTGCGCTACATCGGCTCGGAGCGCCATCTGGTTTGGATCTAAGGCGTCCTGTTCGACTGGCACGCCCTCGACATCAATTCGGAATTGCGATTCAGGCAGCTGCTCGTCAACCAAGACAGGGATGCGAGGAACGATAATGCCCAGATCGGCTGTGACCAGGAGCGAAACGCGCCCAATATGTTTTTGCAATTCGGCTTGATCGACCGCCTGCATAAGATCTGGCGCTAGAAAAAATGCGATCGGGAATTCCTTCGCAGGCGCGGCTTGCTTAGGCTCCGCTGCAGTTCCACCTTTCGCATCGGCAGTGCCGGCGCCCAGCACATCAGCCTTGACAATGCTTACCGCAGCGAACACTGCGGCCAGCATCAGAAAGACGGGGAGGGGAAACCCAGGAACGAACCCCATTACAACCAGGACGCCGGCCGCCAGTCGCAAGGCTCGAGTGCTGGCCGTGAGCTGACTGACCATTTCTGTACCGAGGTTGATCCTCGCCGTCCCAGTCACACGGGTGACGATGGTCGCCGCAGTAATGGAGAGCAGAAGGGCCGGAATCTGCGATATCAATGCATCGCCTATCGTCAGCAGAGTGTAGTGATGCAGTACCTCGCCGAAGGACATGCCCTTGGAGAGCAGGCCGATCGAAATTCCACCCAGCATGTTGATGCAGATAACCACCAGCCCGGCGATGGAATCGCCCTTCACAAATTTCATCGCGCCGTCCATCGCGCCATAGAGTTGGCTTTCCTTCTCCAATTCGGCGCGCCGCCGGCGGGATTCGTTGGCATCGATGTGGCCGTTGCGTAGCTCTGCGTCGACCGCCATTTGCTTGCCCGGCAGAGCATCCAGCGTGAAACGCGCCGCCACTTCTGCCACCCGTTCGGCACCCTTCGCGAGGACCATGAATTGCACCATGGTGACGACCAGAAATATGACGAAACCCACCACGATATTGCCTGAAATGACGAAATCGCCAAAAGTATGAATAATGCTGCCGGCCTCCCCCTCGGCCAGGATCAGTCGCGTCGTTGCGACCGTGAGCGCGAGACGGAATACAGTGGAAATCAAAATAACGCCGGGCAAAGAGGAAAAATCAAGTGGAGTACTGACATACAGGGCAACCATCATCAGCAGTATGGCCAACCCCATATTGAATCCTATCAGGGCGTCGACCACCACGACCGGGATAGGCATGACCATCATCGCGACAGCCAGAAGCAGCATCAACGCAACCATTAAATCCGGGCTGGCCGGCGCACGCTTGATGAAGTCACGCAGGACGTTGGCCATCGAGACACCTTTGCAATCGGTTGAGACTTACTCTGCTGTTACGCCATGAAACGTGGCTTTCGAACTCCGAAGGCGCCTCAGCCTTGGCCAGCGCGTGACCCTGCATGAGAGCCACAAGCAGGCGCGAAATGGCTGGGCAGCAAATGTTTCCAACGCAGCCAGCTTGTCAGCACCGAGCGCGACAGGATGTTTGGCTGGCCATAGAGTGCTGCTTGATGGGGCCTGCGAGCTTTCAATATTGGAGAGCAGCAATGCGGCCATTCCTGCTCAGCAGCACACGGCTGTCCTCAATACGTTCGACCACCCATCCATCAGCCAAAATGGCGCCGACAAAATACTTCTCGCTGTCGATGACAATATATGGTTGGACCCCATGCCACACAGCTTCGACCGCGATTGCGGATGGCGCCTTCTCCTCTTTGATGAGCACTCCGTTCACCAGTGTTAGAGTACCCTTGGTGCGACGATCGAACGATTGCTGAAGCTTCTGCCAACTGATGACCGATTCAGACGTGACGGTGCCTTCGGCGGTCACAACACCCTTTGCCGACCCAATCTTGACGTCGAGAAGACCCGCTCGATCGACTTCCTCCTGCAGCTCTTGGGCCGCTGCCTCCGTAAGTTCATTGTCAGCGCGGTGACTGATCGTTCTGGACGCGACTTCAGCCCGAAGTGAATTGGGGCTCGATCCACTTGCATTGCCAAGATAGGAGATCGTGCCTGAAAGCGCGCCGATCCCGAGTGAGCTGATTATGACCATGGCGAGCACACCGATCGGTAGGCGCGGTATGCCGGTCGAACCAGGCGGCTCTGCATCCTGCACGGACAAAGCAATGGACATCTCGCCTACGAGCAGGACGACAGGAAGGGGCACAACAACGGACTGGCCTGCGGCGATATTCCGGTTGCCCTCGATACTGAGTCCGGGTGCAAGCGCCTCCAGTTCGATCGACTTGCCAAGAAGAGTTACACGAAGGTGATGCGGTGCCAGTCCCTGCTCGACAAAGACCAAATCGGCATCGAAGCCGCTGCCGATTAAACACTTTTGAAGATCCGTCTTGCCGGTCAGACCGCAATAGTGCCCCGAACGCACTTCGAAACGGAGGGAAACGGCGTCATCCACAGAGCATCTCTCAAACAGGATAGAAGCCGCATGGCAATTGCCATGCGGCTCATTTCGGGACTACGTCGCGTCAATAAGGAGACGCGCTAGGGGGCAGTCTAAAACCCGCTTCCGACATTACGAAACGCGTTCGTCGGCGGCCTTCTTGATGGTCTGGAGATTGGTCGTTAGAGTGCGCAACTGGACACTCCTTTTCGTCGCCTCCAAGCTAACATTGGTTAGTTCCTGCACTTGCGCCTGAAAAGCAGTAGCATCAGCTCCGCTTGTATTGCCGGGAGTGCCACTGTTAGTTTTATCGGTATTGCCGGCGCTACTGGTATTGGTATTGCCTGATTTTTTATTATTATCAACTGCAGCCATGATCATTCCTTTTTCTGTTGGAGTTGTGCCGTCAATAACGGCCTGTATGACCTCACGCCGGATTTCCCGCGTCAGGCATCTTCTGTGTCATCCAAAGCTTCATCGGCCTCAGCCATCGCATCGTTCGCGAATTGGAACGCGAACGATCGCAGGATACTTTGGAAGGCTTCACTTTGTGCTGCAGACTGTGAGTTGTCTTGAAGTTGATCATTTGAAACGGTCCGGTTATCCGCCCGATCGTTCCCGCCAGCTGCCTTGCCATCATTCCCACCAGCTGGCTTGCCATCATTGCCATCAGCCGGCTTGCCATCACCAGAATGCTCGGATTTCGAATCCCCATGGCCCTTTCGGATCAAGGAAGTCCCGAGGTTGCCAACTCCACTCCCAATTGCTGCTATCATCAGGTACTCCGGCATTTGCCATTGGCGGCGACGTGTTAAAGGTTAGCCTCGATCAAGCTAAGGGCGGGAGCTTTCGAGAACCTGACGGCTTTTGACAAAAACCGGCCAGCGCAAAAACGTATGCTCTGCAGGATGTTGCTCTCGCATCGAACAGTCGACCACGATCTCGGCTGTTCGGCCAATCCCGCCGTCCACGCATGCCGCGACCGAATGGCAGCCGCAGCAGCTCGTTTGCATCCTCGATGCTGTGGTGTCGAACAGGAGACACGGTCCACGTGCTGCATGACCGCAATGACCGTATTCTTGCTGGCTCCACGGGCGCACGCAACGAGCAGGAACTCGGTCTTTGCATCACCATTCTCTCGCCTGCACATCACGGCCCGGCGCGGTGAGCTCATTGGCTTCGAGAAGGTCGGCGACCGTACGAACATGGGATGGTCTGCCGGCTTTGGGAGGCCGGTGCGGATCCTCTTCTCACCATATCGAAAGCTTGAAGCGGTCGGATTTTCTTGCCCTGTTCGTGAGAACTCCCATCGTCAGCTAATCGTCAGCCAAGCGGTCTATCTAGGCCGGCCGTGCCTGACCTTCGGATCCAAAGGTCCCGTCTCGACACTTTTTGTAACTATAGATCGAAATGGTCCGCGTGATACGCAACGCACACGCTTCTCTGAAGCAAATGTGTGACTTTGTCGGTGGCGAACGAGAGGAGTGACGCATCAATAAAATCGTCAGGCACGTGTCTAGGAAGGGGAGCTAGCCGAGTTGGTCTGATTTCATTCGCTGTTCCTGGAAATCGGCGGACTGAAGCGCTGATAATCTCAGGACATCGATGGCAACGTTGCGAAAGTCCTGTGAGCTCGGGCCAATCTTGGCCTGCTACTGAGAAGCACTTTGGCGGGAACATTACGCCGTCGCGGGTCTGGCTGACCGTGACGTTAACCGAAAGATGCCGCTGGTCTCGTCAGCCGCCAGCACAATAGCAGCACATTCTCGCCTACTACGGAGACGCAATATGAAGGGCATTGGCCGACCACGGAAATCGCAGGCTGAAACTGGAGCCAGCCGCGCGGGGCGGGCGAGCAGTTCCCTTTCGCAATCAAGTCTTGCTGCGGGAGAAGGTGGACAGTCATTCGATTCCGTTGTGGAGCAGATGCGCTCTGGGGACGCCGATAGGAGGCCCTCCTCCCTTCCAGTTGCGCGCGGTCCAGGCGATGCCCGCGAAAGTCTGCCAGGCGCCTCGATTGGCGAAGATCAAATCCTGAACACACCGCCACGTGGAGCCGCTGCGCCACCACGCGGAACCGTAGCGCCACGTGGCGCAGCCGCAAGGCGGCGCGGTTCTCCCTCCATGTCTGAGGGCGAAGCCATGGCGCCGGTCGGTAGCCAACTATCAACCGCGCAGGTGGAAGGCACCAGCTCATCGTCAAATAAAGATATCAGTCCGACACAGCTCAGAATGAACAGTCTTGTTCAACAACTGACTGATTGCGAGGCTGCGGCCAGGAAAACCGACGTCCCCGAGGAGGCGGTGGAGCTGATCAGTGGGGTCGTCGATGCAGCCTCAGCAATTCTGGAGTACCGCGCTAGCCTGCCTGCGGCTGAGGCGCAGACAATTATGCCAGACGACAAGGTGCGTAGATGTTGCCAGATCGTGTGCGACGCCGCGAATGAAGTAGACAAACTTGGCCTGTCGACGATCACGAAATTGGACAAAAAGACCAAGAAAGCGGCAGGTATGGTCGATAAACTCTACTCCTACTCCCAGGCGGACCGGCAGGAGCTGTTGATTTTAAATGTGGAGAACCACCATACGGCGGCAATTAAGTGGTGGGAAAAAAAGGCATGGCGCTCCGAACGGCAGCGATCCGCCTGCGCTGCCACCGCTAGCCTATCCAGTGGAACGCCCGTGATGCGGGAAGCCGAGCGGTGCGCACTGCGGCTGCGTGCCGGCTCGGTACTGAGTGTCAGGATCTGGCTGGTCCGTGAGCGGATCGGTCTTGCGCGGGCCAAGATTGAACTGCGGGCGAGCAGGTTCGAGCCAGATTTGAAGGAACTCCTCGTCGGTCGAAATGGAGTGGTGCAGCTGATGGCAAGCGCCGCTCAAGAAGCTCTTCGCGCCCTCTCTTTGGCGAAGGGCATAATGGATGATGGCAAAACACTCAACGCTCATGATTGCGCGGTTGTAGAAAAAATCATGGAGCGGCTTTCGGATTTTGGATTGGCGTTGCACGAGGTGCATACCAAGCTAAGCCATACCTACCCAGATGCCGGCCTCCCATTGAAACTGTTCGAACGGATCGTGGACGATGCATGGATCACTGCGCACGATGCCATGCACTTGTTGAACCTGCAGTCTCCGCCGTCAGCCATCATGGCGCCACAGGCCCAGGCGGGCGCTGCGATGCCGGCCAGGGCAGGCGCTGCGATACCGGCTGACACTGCTGGTACGGCTGCAGTGTCAGAAGGCACTACAGCGCGAAGGAAAGGGAAGTCAAAGCATAAGTCGGCAGCTCGCGCCGGGACTTCTGCCGCCGGGCAGCCATCAACACCAGTCGCTGCGAACGCCGGCACAGTGCCAGCAGCCAAGGTTCTCGCGCGCTCGGATCAAGTTGCGAGTACACAGGTGAGAGCGCAAGAGGTGGCTGCGAGTTCGTCGGGGGCAGGCTCGACAATCGGGGGCGCCGCGTTGTCAATGGAGGTATTGACGGAGCGGCTCAAACGATTGGACGAACTTTTGCAGTTCGATCTGGCCGGTCAGCAAAGCGTCGTCTCCCAAGTGCGCCAGATGAAGCCTGAGGAGGCCGGTAAGGTCGTGGACGATGTGGCCCAGTACCTGCGAGCCCAGGCCATTGAGATGCAAACCTGTCTCGCCGGGTTGCAGGGGCGTAATGTACGCCTGCTACTCACCTCCACCCAGCTACCCAAAGTGCACGAACGCACAGACCAGCTCAAAGGGTTGCTGAACATGGTGCTGGGACAGGCCAACGCATTGAATGAAGGAAAAGCCGGCATTACGACTGATTGCATGAAGACCTACGCATTTCCGGCGCAAAAATACCTGGAACATTTGTGCAATGCCGACGAATTGATGCCGCCGGAGGCACCGGTCGCGCTGCGTGGCGAGCCAGGAAAGCTGTTTGAGATGAAGCTGCAGCCCAAGATGCTGGTCAATGGTGCGATGCCGAGCCCGATGTGGGTGCACATCCACACGAGTCGCCCCGTCATGGCCAGAAACTTGGAAGGGCTGGCTGATTCCGAATTCACCGCTTGCCACGTTAAATCCAACGAACAGCGCGGCTACAATCGAGAGCGAGAGGAAGCCGATGCTAGGTCCGGTCGCGAGAAGGTCATAATTCATCGCGGCAAACTCACCCCCGCTTTCTGTAAGTCCTTGTTGACCTCAGGGCTTGGCCGCCAACCACGCCATTCGCGTGCCGAGCTCCCGTCGGCGCAGGCTGCATGACAGGGCACTCAGAATGCGGCCGGCCACGCTGTGAGTCAGCGAGCATTTCTCCTGGCCAAACCGCGAATGCCGCTGCGCGAGTTGCGGTCCGGCGATTGGAGTCGATCGGCTACCGTCAGGGCCGATTTGCGATGTCGCGTTACCGGCTGTTGACGTGGCGGCGTATCTTGCCTCCCATCCAACTTATCGCCGAGATCGCGCCGCCAAGATCGAGGCGGAAGGTCTTCCTGCGAGCGCGGAGCAGGCATAGCCGATCCGATCGGGATCGGCGCATCGCAACGACCCAACGGTGTGGTGGAGAAAATTGGATTCGGGAGAGCTCGGTTCCAAGAGGCGGAGTTCCGGCCCGAATACAATCCGCTCGCAAGCACCCACGATGCGCATCCGCAGTTTATTGTCTGGGAGATGGGCTGGATTGCTCGGCGGCGCTGGCGCTAAGGCGGGGCTGTCGCCGGACAATTAGCATTCACTGCCAACAGCCTTGCAACCGTCACCAGTTGCAAGGCTCGGCGGCGGGTCGACAAATCACATGAAATCGTCGTCGGACCCGCTATCGCTGCTGTCGCTATCCTCGGTTTTGTGGAGATAGAGTGGAGGTTTGCCTGCACGCTGCCACTCACCGGCACTGTTCTTCGTCCATTTGTCGGGATGCTGCGTAGGGTCAAGCACCAGGTCGCCATGATCCACTTCAACAAACCCCATCGTCTGCGCGCGCGCTTGTGCTTCCGGATTAGCCGCACGCCAATTCAGCAACGGTCGGTCGCCGTCTATCCGAAGTTGATGCTCCAGCAGAATATCGCCCGCATTTTCGACGAGCGGATGGGCGACTTGAAGATCCACTATGGAAGTGACCTCAGTTCGACCAGGAAATTGTTCCCGCCAACTTTCCGATTCGAACTCGTTCATGCTGAATCCGCCTTCCATTCTCAGCAGTCCGGCACTCCGGTCTCCCAATTGGTAACTGAAATATCGCGCGTGCTCCGTATCTCGACGGATGCCATATTGCTGAGCAACGTCCGCGGTGCGCCTGGCTCGTGACGATACGAACTCCGAATACTCTTGAGGATTGTCGGCGATGTGCGTGATTTCATCACCATGAAATTGCCTCACCTGTCTCCTGAAGGAAGTCCTGTTGATCTCCACCACAGGAGGTCGGGAATTGAGGGAGTATGCTTGGGGAGCCGCCGATGATGAGGCGCCGCTACCTTCCGATCCGGATAAGTGCATTCGGGCAAATGTGTCCGCGAACCCTTCGCTTCCTGCATCCGATTGCTCGCCGGCATTATGCGCGCGGTAACTATCGGATGAGCCACCAATTCGACCATACATGACGATTCGTACTCCTATGTTTCGCAACCGAGCTCAAGTTAGCACGGCTGTTCAACATAGGGCGCTTAGTTGACGACTAGCTGACGAGGGCATTCCAACGGCTGCACCAATCAAATCCGCACTGCCGGCCTCAAAACCTCGGACTGCGCCACGCACCGGCCAGCAGAGGCTGCAAGGTCATGCCCGGAGGACTTGCCGTAGTTGCTGGGTGGCAGATCCGAGGGGAGTGATTGCCCCAGGCCCGCGGTTGCGCGGTTGGCCTGACAGAGACACTGGGGCACGGATGGCCAGCCGACATTTGCCACTAGCATGGAGCCAGGTCAGTTTTGAACTGGGCAGTCGTGGACTTCCATGACTAGGCCAAGCCTGCGGCAAAGAATGCTTTCGCGACAGGCTGGAAATATTGCATAGGAACCGCGTGGCCGAGTTTTGTAGTGCCTATCAGCTGACGCGCTAAGACATGGTCATGGACGATCGTCAGGCGTAGTGCCCGCGCCTCGCTCAACACATGTGAAACGCGCTCACCTTCGGCACGGCAAACTAAGAACGGCACCCCGGTTTCACCGCGAACGTAACGCAGACCGATCAGGACCGCCCTTCCTGTTAAGACCAGCGTGGCGCGATGCACGCCAAGCGCAGGCTCGTCGGCCGCCTCCTCGCGGATGCGACGCTGTTCACCTTTCAACTCTGGCGCTCCTTGCTGATCCTTCGACTCGCGCGTCACTTCGGTATTGGTCATGCGCATTTCGCGCAGATACAACGCGCGCTGGAGCAGAAGATCGATCAGTCCGCCGACCAGCAGTGCGCCGGCGCCAATTCCCATCAGCAATTTTGTCTCCATAAAGATGAGGCCAACACAGCCCATGCCGCAGATCGGCAGAGGGACCATTGTCTTCCACATCCCGAGAAGGACAATGGAAAAGGTTGCGCTGAGAACCAATACCTTGAACATGGTCTTGCAGACTTCGACCATGGAACGAGCAGACCCCAAGCGCTTCAGCCCTTCAAAGGGGTCAATTTTCTTAAAGCTGAGCTTCATCGGCTCCAGAGAGAAGACAAATCCACCATTGGCTAGCAGGCTGGCCAAAATCACCGCGGCGACAAGGGTTCCAAGCAGCGGGCCAACAGCCGCGACTGTGAGTTGGACGAGCACAACCAATGCCTGCGGCACCGCGGTATCGAAAGGTAGGCTCTGCAACTTGGTGGCTAATAGGAGCGCTTCCCGGCATTTGTCCTCGATCACGCTGCCTCTTAGCCAAAGGTAGCCGAGCCCAGCGCAAGTCCCGACCGCGCGGACGAAATCGGAGCTACGTGGCAGCTGTCCTTTTTTGCGCGCTTCACTTAACTTCTTCGGGCTGGCGGCGTGTGTCTTCTCTTCACTTGTGTCGCTCATGGCAGCAATTTGTCGAACCACTCCAGCACGCCGTTGGCACGTGTGACCTCCAGTTTCATGCTCTCCACCAGATAGGCAGCGTAGGTGACCATGAGAACTGGAAAGACAATGTTCTTGATTGCCGGAGACAGTTGGCTCGCCTTAAATTGCGGGGCAAAGCGACGCAGCAGCATCATCGATATATCAATCAGTATCAGGAAGAACACGACAGGCCCCGAAACCAATAATGCCGTGCGCATTATGCTGTCGAGAAGCCCCAACAACTCCATTGCTCCTGGCCCGCTCAGTGTCGGGTGAAACTGATACACCGGCCAGATCAAGTAGCTGCGGTACAGGACACTGATCAAAGTTTCCAGGCCTCCTGATCCGACGAATATGGCAATCGCAGTGATCCCCAGAAAAACGCCCATCGCGGAAGCCTGACTGTTCGTCGCGGGATCGGCCGAAGCGGTCGGGCTGCTGATGCCGCGTTGGTTGTCGATAAGCTCCCCGGCAGCCTGAAGGCCCCAAAGCGGAATGCCAAGAAAAGTGCCAAGGAGTACACCGACAAAAACTTCCTTGAATCCGAGCAGGGTTAGCTGGATCAGGCGCGTATCAGGATCCAGCGCCGGCAATCCGCCGCTGACGTGTGCCAGGCATGGTAGTGCGAAGCCAACAGCCAAACAGCCCCGGATCAGCCCACTGATCTGCGAGCGTGTGAATACGGGAAAGATCAGCATGATGCCCATCGCGCGGGCTGCCCCAAGACCTGCCGCAACGACGAGTTCGAAAGCCGTCTGGATCAGAATTTGAATATCGGCCGATGGCGCGTCCATGGGGCGGACTAGTAGCTAAGTGTCATTGCGGGAAACTCGGTGAAGATCTGATCGGCTAGCTCTATGAGCGGGGCGCTTAGCACAGGAGCAAACAGCCCAATCACCGCGACAACGACCAGAAGCTTCACGGTGAGCGGCAAGCTTTCATCCTGGATCTGCGTCGCCGCCTGGAGGATGCCGATGACGAGGCCGACAACCACTGATGCAATGAGCGGCGGTAGAATCCAGATCATGAAAACCACCAGTGATTGGCTCATAAGAGTAATGATGCTGGATTCAGTGATGATCAGCCTCCCGGTAACGTATAACTCAGCACAAGCCCATGCATCAATTTTGACCAACCATCAATGGCAACAAACAAGAAGATCTTGAACGGAACAGATATAACAGTTGGTGAGACCATCGACATACCCATTGCCATCAAGATAGTTGTCACTATCAGATCTATAACAATAAAAGGCAGATAAAGTAGAAATCCTATCTCAAATCCGCGCTTCAATTCTGATAGCAAGAAAGATGGTACAAGTATTGCAAAGTCATCAGGCGTGGCTGCAGCGTGCATTTCCTCTGGCCAGACCTTTTCTGTCGAAGATAGGAAAAATCGCCGCTGCTCTTCATTTGTGAATTTCTTGAGATGCTCGCGCAAGGGCTCACTTCCGGCTTTAGCGGCGCTTACCCAGTCGTCGAATGTCTGATAGTGGAGCTTGGGATCCGACATGCGGTCATAGGTCTGCTCAGCAACGGGCGCACTAACGAACATAGTGAGGATCATCGCCGCGGCGTACAGCACCACATTGGGTGGTATGGTCTGGGTCCCGAGCGCATTGCGGACGAGGAAAAGAACAATTGATACCTTTACAAAGGCCGTTGTCGTGGCAACTGCTAAAACCAGCAGACCGAGTCCGGCGGTAACCGCAAGAAGCGCCAGGATTGTCGGCTGAGCTTCACTCATTGCATGCAAACCCGCCACGGAGCCTGATGCCCAGCTCTTCTCCGATGCGGACAATGTCGCCACGCCCGATACGCTGACCATTGGCCACTATGTCGACCGGGCCGTCGATCGGCCATCCAAGTTCAAAAATATGCCCTTCGCCGGCACTTCTTAATTCCCCAAGAGAAATAGGCCAGCGGCCGCATTCAAAGACAAGCACGATCTCGACATCGTCGAGATCCTTAGTAAGCTCCAGTTGCGATCCGGGTTGTGTCATATGCGCACTCTCCAAAGGACACGGTCGCGGGCGGAAAGGCCCCCGCAAGATTAATTCATCGCCGTCAAGATCCGCCTCGGCGCACAACTGGCCGACAGCTAGGGTGATCTGGCCGCGGCCGAACGGCGCAATATCGGGCAACAATGCATCACCGACACATGCGCTTCGAAGAAGCGCCGCAGGAAGGCGAAGCGTGCCGACCTCTCCTGCAACAATGAGCGGGAGCTCTGGAGGCAGCCCGCCCAGCTGCCGCGGCAACTGGGCAAGCAGTTCGCCTAGCGCGCGAAACGCAGGCGGTACTAAGCCGTCAAGTGGCGTGAACAGGAATAGACGGCCCTTGCCCTTGACCGCGCCGAAAATGATGTCGAGTTCAAGATGAGGAGCCAGCATCGTGGCTTCGCATACCCGCACGAGTTGCACGTTCAGACGCGTCGTCTCCTCCAGTCGAGTGACAAGCGGCTCCAGAGCGAGTTCGAGAATTAGCGAAGCAGTTGGCTCGGAAGGGAAGGCCAAGCCGTTCTGCACTGTCGTGATGAACTCCTCTACGAGCGGGCGCGACAGTGACAAGATGACCGTTTCGGCTCCCACTCTCCAGACGCAGTCAAGCATCGGAATGGCAGCAGGTTCCTGCTGCCAGACAAGCCCTGCCGTTCGCACCGATAGCGGCACCTCGTTGATCCGGCTTTGAAACGGCGTGCGCGGCGCTGCTGTATCATTGAGCCACGAGACAACCGTGTGGGACAGTTTCAGAACTGGTTCGAACATGGCGGGTGTGACCGCAGCGCCTATCAAAGACTGCACGGTCGTGTCATTCGGACGACCTCTTGCGACCGTCGGATCCGGTTGCGCGGCATTTAGGCAAGCGACCCCCTCGCATATTTCAGCAGTATCTCATCGTCGGCCTCGATCTCGGCTGCGGCCTCCGAATGAGTCTCGACGGCGCGCCGCACGTCGTCCTCGATTTGTTGCCATTTGTCCCTTGCCGCCGAACATATGACCCATAGCTCCCTCGTCCTGGACGCCGCCATCTCAGCCTCCTCTTGAGCGATTTGGGTATCATCAAGCATCTGCCGTCTGGAATTGATCTCAGCGGCAAGTTGTTCAGTGTGAAGGCGGTGACGGTCGAGCGCTGCGCTAGACAAGTTGTCGAGTGACATCAGATGCTGATAGAGCGCTGCTTCTTTTCTTGAACAATGTTGCTGTATCATTGCAAGCTCCCTAGAGGCATTTTGTACGGCTGAGGCGGCCACATCGCGCTGGGCTTCCTTCTTGGACAGCTCGCCAAGGGCACGACGCTCTTGCATTTCCTTCAGAAGCCGTATACTCGAAGACTGAATCCAGTTTACGCGGTCAGACGCGACATCCATGCGACCGTCTCCTCGAAATCTGACGCGTCATCTTCGCTCTGGCGCAGAAACTCCCTCAGTTCGTCGATTGACGCGACAGCCCGGTCAGTCAGGGGATCTCCACCTGGCTTGTATTCGCCAACATTGATCAAGAACTCGGTCTCGGCATAGCGCGACAGGAGCTCGCGGAAAATGGATGCTGCCTTGCGATGTGTCCCCGAAACGACTGCATCCATGACGCGGCTGCGACTCTGCAGCACATCAATAGCGGGGAAATGCGATCGCGCCGCAATAGCGCGTGAGAGGATGACATGGCCATCGAGAATACCACGCGATTCCTCGGCGATTGGATCACCCGTGCCATCACCCTCTACAAGCACCGTATAGAAGGCCGTGATTGAGCCCCGCTCACCCATGCCGGCGCGCTCGAGCAGGCCTGGCAGCATGCCAAAAACGGAAGGAGGAAAGCCCCGTCGCGTCGGCGGCTCACCCGCAGCAAGGCCTATTTCGCGCATAGCGCGGCAGAAGCGCGTCAGCGAATCCAGCATGAGAGCAACGCGTAGGCCTTGATCGCGGAAATATTCCGCGAGCGCAGTCGCCATTGGAGCGCATTGCGCACGCTCTACCGCCGAGCGGTCGGATGTTTCAACCACGACGACCGTACGGAGAAGGCCCTCTTCACCAAGATTCCTTTCGATGAATTCACGAACTTCCCGTCCACGTTCGCCTATGAGCGCCACTATGACGACGTCAGCGGCGGCACCCTTTACGATCTGTGACAACAGCGTCGACTTGCCACCACCTGGCTCGCCATAAATCCCGATCCGCTGGCCCTCGCCGCACGTCAGCAGACCATCGAGGACACGGACCCCAAGCGGGAATGGCCGCTCAATCATGCGCCTCGTCATCGGATTGGGGGCTCTGCCATGCAGGGGCCGAGTTTCGACGGTCTTGATTTCGCCTTTGCCGTCCAATGGGCGGCAACGACTGTCGATCACGCGACCGAGCAAATCGCCGCCGACGGGCACCTCACGCATTCGGCCAGTGGCCACGACCTCTGCGCGGCTGGATAGGCCCACCAAGTCCCCGATCGGTGTCAGCAATACACCATCACCCGACAGGCCGATCACCTCGGCCTCGAGCGACAGCCCGGTTCGCGGGTCCTCTAGGAGGCAAAGTTCCCCAATACGAGTGTCTGGCAAGACGGCATGAACCAGTGTGCCGATAGCCCGCGTGATCCGACCGCGCACCGCACGCGTGTCAATTCGCTTGGCCGCAGCCCTCAAAGACGAGATTGCTGGAACGAGAGCTCGAGTGTGGGCGTCAGCGTTATGTTCTGGGACGGGCTTTCTCATAGCTCGCCTTTCTCACAGAGCGTCCCGAAACCAAGGCGCAGCGCGCGCATCTGGGCGTCAAGTCCAAGGTCAACATTGCCGTACTCGCTCCACAGCACGCAGCGTTGCGGCGACAATGTCGGGTCGGGCTCGATCCGCACCCTTGGTCGACCATCCTGGCCGTCGCATCGAGCAAACTCTCGTGCAAGCATGTCGACTTGCATGGGAGAAACATGAAGGCAAACGTCGGCGCCGCTGTATTGACACTCTATGGCGTGACGAACAGCCCTCACCAATAGCTCGCCCGGATCGAAAGCGCCGATAAGATCGCTCAATATTTCCATCACGAGCTGCGGCAATTCCTGCTCCAGAGCCGCCTTTCGTCGCGCGATTTCGGAGATTGTCTCCGCAATCAACCCTGCCATCTCCTCGGTGCCTGCATTCGAGCCCTCCATGTGGCCGCGCGCCCACGCCCGCTGGTAAACCGCGCGTGCCCAGTTTCGAACGCGCTGCCGATGCCGTTCTGCCGCGGCAAGGGCTTGCGCGGCGCTGTGCCAGGTTTCGAGCTCGCTCGCGGGTATCAGTGGTCCGACTGGACGCATCTGCGGCGCTATTGGCCCCTCGGAAAGTTCGACTGTCATTTCACCGGGGTCTCTGTCTCAAAATGAGCTACTACAAGTGAAAGCAATTGGCCGGCGGCGGTCCAATGCTCATGTGCTGGAGTCTCCGCGGCAGTCCCCTCGGGCAATCGAAGAAGCACGCGGTTACGCTCGGTCGCTGAACTGTCCTGGAGCCAAGCTCCAAGACATGCGTGTCCATCGTATTCGATTTGCTGAGCGAGTTTTTCTGGGTCCGAGATCAGTCTTTTGTCAACAGCATGCAGCAGGTGTCGGATTCCGAATGCGTGTGCATCCACGCCGATGCGTTTAACAAGGATGGCAAGCTCAGGCTGAGAGACAAACGCGACCAGCGAACGGGCATGCCAGATACTACCAGCAAGAAGGGTCGCTCGATATGGATCATGCCCGCGTAGAAGGTCCGGCCTGCAGCCGATGTGGTTCAGATCCACGTCATCGTTGCCCAGCAATTCTGCCAGCCTTGGATGCAGTCTGGAACACTTCTGCAACTTCACTAACGTTTCGGCCGATAACGCTGGATCAAGACGCGCCGCAAGACGGGTTGGATGGGCCGAAGCCGCAAGCTCGCTCGCGCCCGGAAAGTGCGGACCATCAGGTCGGGCGGTCTGTATAGGCATTGGCAATGAGATGTCACCCACGTCCAATTGCAGGCATTCTTTTGCGAATGGCCTCGACAGCAGAAGCATCCCGGCGCCCCTCGACCTTGGAAACGCCGGTTGATTGCTTGCGCCGACGCGTAACAACGCCGATCAAGAGATAACAGGCCACGGCGAATACGGCTGCGGCAAAACCTGTTACGGTCGCCAGAAGTGGCGCAGGAAGAGGTAGTGATGCTTGTGGCAAAACAGCAGTCGGATCGGGCCGTTGCTCGTGTGCGGAACGTTCTACCGGCACCAAAACCACTTCCACCTTATCGTAGGACAGGCCTTCGATGCTGTCGGCTACAAGCATCTTTATCTTTGGCAGCAGAGCCGCGACATTTGTTTTTGCGTCGTGCCTGATAAACACCGAGGCCGAGGATGGCGTGGCACCGGCTCGCACAAGGTCGTTATGCGGCAGCACGACGTGAACACGTACAGAAAAAACGCCATCGATATCGCTGATCGTCCGCGACAACTCTTCGCTCAGGGCATACACGTAACGGGCACGCTCTTCGGTCGGCGAGGCAATCAGGCCTGATCCTTGGAATATCTCACCGAGGTTCTTGAAGGATTGGCGCGGCAGCCCCTTGGCGTTCAGAAGGTTGATTGAGAAGGCGAGCAGCTTTTCGTCAACCTGGATCGTGCTGGTTCCATCCTTGGCGACCACCCGGATCGCGGCGACCCCGTTGTCTTCAAGAAGTGCGAGCATTTCATTTGCCTCACGCTCTTGCAATTGCGTGTAGAGGTCGGCTTTGCAAGCAGTGAGGGCGACGAGAACTGGCAGCATGACAAGTCTAACCGACCGCCACCCTGACAGGCCACGCATGATTTCGCCCTCGGCCAAGCCAATCATGCGCGCGGTTCAGCCTTCCTTCAAAAGTTTATTCACGGATGATGTGACGCCGCTGACGCCTTTGGAGATAAGCGCCACCTGGGTGACGCCGTTGTAAACATCCCGAAGACCAGCCATCATCGTTTCGAAGTCTTGCCCTTGTTGGGGAATGCCCGAGATTCCGGTTCCCGCCTCACCTGGAACGGGAAGCTTCTGCGCCGGTCCCGGTAGAGCGCCCTTCGAAAGGGCTATGTCATGGTCGAGCGCGGGGAAGGAAACAGTGTTGTGTGGATATAGGGAGGAAATCGTCTGCAACACGCGATCGCCCATGCCGCTCGTCGGCGCAGCCGCGCGCTGAACATCCATCGCCGCAGCAACTGGCGCCGCACTCGCTGGCCCCGCGGCGGCATCGTTTTTCAGCGAGTCGGCTGCATGCCCTAAGGCGCGCTCAAACTGGGCCTGCTCGACAATCGACGGTGATCCGACCCTGGGGAGGCCAGCCGTTAGAGTGGCAGAGATCGACGTGACAGGCATCATCATGTAAGGACTCGGTTGCTCTCTCTGACCGGGCGAGCCCCGCCCATTCATCACCCGGTGTCGGCGCAACACTCCTAGGGGGGCAAGCTGACAACAAGCTGACTAACGGCGGCGTCATTTCGACAATCTAAAATCTCTTCGGCAATTTAGTCACTTGTGATGATTTCAGCGTTTGGTTTATCAGTGCGACATGCCGAGAACGCTTATCCAACCCGTCACCCTGCATGTTTTGAGACTTCTTTGTGCCGGGTTTTTTCTGTCCACCGGGATTCACCCGGCGCATGCAGTCCCGCTGTCCCTTCCGGCGACACCCTATAGATACACGGTTCTGGATCAGGAGCTCGCTGCAGCGTTGCAGGAATTCGGCAACAACCTGAATATCAGGGTCAACATCAGTCCTGCGGTGAAGGGGCGAATTCGCGGACGTATGCCTGATTTGCCACCGCGCGCGTTCCTCGACCGCTTGACGAACCTTTACGGTCTACAATGGTACTATGACGGCCTTGTGCTCTATGTGTCTGCTGCACAAGAATCGCAAACTCGAATGCTTTTGATGACGTCGATTCGCTTCGATGCGTTCAAGGGGGCTCTCGACAAGCTTGATATCTCCGACGAGCGCTATGTGGTCAAACCCGTGCCAGGCAATGGCCTCGTCTTCGTTTCCGGTCCACCGCGCTTCGTCGCACTCGTGGAGCAGACCTTTAACGGCTTGGTGGCGCAGGCGCAGGCGCAGACTCACATAGCGGCAACGCCAAAGGAATCAGTGCTGATCTTGTTTCGCGGCTCCTCCACTACGGTCGTTCGCGACGGACGACCGGATGCTTCTTATTCTTCTGACATCCCACAACAGGATAGCGTTGGCGGGAAGCCTGAGCTGGGCAAGAAATGAACATTGAGGATTTCCCGCAGCTCTGAAGAACATGACTGCGGCTACCCCTTTGTGAACTCTTCGCAAACTCGTCAGTTTCTCGAAAGCTAATCCGCTCATGATGAGTCCCGGCAGCTCTCGCGGTGACTCCGGCCATTGTGTTGGACCGAACCTTGGAGCCGGCCCGGAACACAGCAATTGAAGGCAGGGCAGGCGCATTCGTGACCTGCCGACGCTTGGAATTGTCGAATTTTGTGAAACGCAAGGGATCTTCTGTCGGGGTCTCTTGTGGGGATTTCAACGTCACGTCTGAGGATGCATAATGTCGGCCAGTAATCTTTCAACTTTCTACCGCTCAAATTCGCTACAGTCCGCAAGGGGTTGGCCGGGCCTGAAAGTTTCCCATTTTGCGACCCAGCATCAGCAAAGTGCATCGTGCTTCGAAGCGATGCTGTCCACTTGTGTGCTGGCAGACAAGCCCGGCTCTTTCGCGCAAGGGGATCTGCCAGCGTCGAATCTTGATTCGACAATGGATAAATTGCGGCAGGACCCTTTGGGCCATCTGGCACCGGATGTCTTGACATTGAATGGCTTGGAGCAACACCCACTGGATCTGCTGCCGCCAAATATGAGGGCGGCTCTCAAGGAGGACCAATCGCAACGCTCCAAGGCGACTGAAGCCCAACATCTGCTCGGCGTCACTCCGAAGATCGAGCCGGCTCCCAGGCCGAGCCCCGGAATCACGTGGAACGGTGGGTCGCTGACCACGGCTGAGTTGCAGATTGTTGCGGTACTCAACCGTCACAAGGACCAATGCCCGCTTACTTGGAAGTCGTTGACCGACAAAGCCAATGATCCCTCTACGCCACCGGATCTGAAAGCGGCGATCCAGGGACTGCAGCAGGATTCGGGACTTTTTTATGCGATTGGCTCGCAGGGCGACGGCCGCTGTGGAGGCAAGATCAACGCCAAGGACTTGGCCGGATTTTCAAACCACCACCCACAAGTTGCTGCATTTCAGGAAGCCCAAGCGCGAAGCTACGAGCAGAACTACATACCATCCGACGGCAGCGGAGGTTTGCAGCCTTCGGTCATGACCTTGAGCGATGCCTTGCGGGAGTTTTACCGGTACTCCGAAAATCTGTCCAAGGACCTGAGTCTGGATGAGTTCAAGAAAATGGTCGGCGGCGAATCGAAAAACGGCAAATTTCCGCCCCAGGTCATTGCGGCGGCGCAATATTTCCTCGATCACCCCGATGCTTGGAACCAGTTGTGCGGTGGCTCGAAAGGGAAGATGCACAAAGAGGATTTCCTGCAAGTCGCCTCATCGTCGATGAGCCTCACGCAAACTGAGCTGAATACGGTCGAGATGATCAAGGACCATCAGGACACGTTCTTTGGAAGCGGTGTTCTGACTCGCGACAAACTGGCGAAAATGAAAGACGACAAGAGCCTTGATCCGAAAGTGCGGGAAGCAGCCTCTCAGCTCCTTTCAGATCCTCTTTTGTTTGGCCTCCTGAACAATTCGATCACGGGCTATAAGACCCATCATAAATTCTTCGACTTTGGCGGCGGGCATACGGTTGATTCCGGCAATATCAGCAAAAAAGACTTTGCCCATTTTTGCACAAACATGTCGTCTGCGAACCGCAACGTTCAGCAGCCAATCACCCACGGCGCCCAAACCGCAGAAGAGCAGAATGCCGTCGCGGACATGAAGATGGGCCTGATGGACCAGCCTGACATTAAGTCAGCCAAAAAGAACGGCGGGGCCGTCATGCACGTCGTCGACTCCGTGCTCAAAATCGAGACGAAAGTGCTCGACTTGGCGGCAACGGCGGTGGGACTGCTCAGCTTCATTCCGGGCCTCGGACAAGTAGCCGATCTTGCCTCGATGGTTCTCGAGGCTGAGTCGCAAGCAGCCAATCTCCTGCGTACGGCCATTAACGGAGGCGATATGAAGCGAGCGCTGGAGGAAGCTGGCCTCAATATGGCCGCGCAGGCGATCGGCCTTATCGCAGGCCCCGAGGTCAAGCTGGCCATTCGAAATGGGCTCGTAAAGCACCTGATGGAAGAGGCCTTGGCGGCAGGCATTGATCTTTCGGTCTCGACGGCGCAGGACTACGCAGAAGGCTATGTGAATAACCTCAAAGCGCGCCTTGCAGGCGGCCCTGAGCAAAGCCTAGGCCTTCCGAGCATGCCATCATTCCAGAGTGTGGCAAGCAATGTGCCCTTCGTCGGCATTGCCTTATCCTAGCCGTCGCCTTGCGCGGAAGCTTTGGCTCGCGCGCTGACATAAGGGTCATTGTGGCACAAGCAGGGGTTCATCCGCATCAACGCAAGCGGTGTTCCTGACGCCATCTGGATCGGACTGTGAGGGGGATGTCCGAAGTCTGTGAAGACTTCGGTATATGACGACTTCAGAGTTACGCTGAGCCCAGCCATCTCGAGCCGGTGCGCCGGGTCGAGGTTTTCACGGGCGCCGGCCGGTAGCGGGAATGGTCTCCGGAAGGCACGGCGCGGATGGTGGCGGAGCGGCGCAGCCGAAGGAACGGCTGTCGCGCGCCCAGGGCGGCCTCCCGAACAGCAGACGATGATCTCCTGCCTTGGGCCTATATCCTCGTGCCACGCTCAAGGCAGTCGGCTGAAAACAGCGCTGATTTAAAACAGCATTATCCTGCACTGCACCCTCGATCCTTGCGCTCACCGATCGCTCGTCGACACGCACGCGGTCAAGTCGTTATCGGCGCTATGCCGATGGGCTTCGAGAGCAAGGTGGACGCTGAGCGGTGCGTCAGCCTCAGGGCGCGG
The DNA here is from genome assembly GCF_007003935.1 of Mesorhizobium sp. WSM4310. Lineage (NCBI taxonomy): Bacteria > Pseudomonadati > Pseudomonadota > Alphaproteobacteria > Hyphomicrobiales > Phyllobacteriaceae > Mesorhizobium > Mesorhizobium sp. WSM4310. The sequence continues at coordinate 12,253 of NZ_VFTA01000016.1, read as the reverse complement.
CTGGCCAGCTTTGGGTCTCACGCTCTATGACGGCAACACCCGGCTGATCCACTTGGCCTGTTCGCGGGCTCCCGGCAGCGGCGCGGAAGCCACGGTCCGCCTTCCTCGGCTTCAGGCCAAAGATACCGCAGCATGCTCCAGAGCTATGTCTGCCGCCTTCGCCCCATCGTCGCTGGTCATGTGGAAAGGACAAGCAGGCTACGCACCCTATAATCCCGTCGGGCAGGATTCGACAGTCGACGGCGAGACATTCGCCAAACCTCCCCCTTGATTCTCAGCAACGTTAAAAAAAATTCACATAATGTTCGTGAGTGTAGTCTCCTGTCAGGTGGTACATTAGCCCCAATATCTGGCGTCTTAGTCGTAGAAAGGACTGTGATCTATCTTCCATTAGCATCCATACCAGCGGATTTACAGCAAATGACGAGAGAGGTCTCATGCGGATTGATGGGGATAGAAGGGCTAGCGGCTTGCTGCATCCCGTCCGGGTTGATGCTAACCAATGTTGACACTGGTAAATCGCCTAAGGACGGCAGCGCATCTTGATCGCCTTCGAATCCTGGGCCTTTGCGCGCATGCGGATCTAACCGTCGGCGAGCTGGCCGATATTACCGGTCTGCCTCGCGAGCAGGTTCGACGCCACGTTCGGCGGCTGGTCAGAGCCAACTTTCTTTGCTGCAACGAACAACGTCCGCAGTCTTCGTACCATATGCAAGCAGGAGGCAAGGATGGCGAGCTGGCTCAATTGGTGGTCGATCTCCTGCCCCACGATGATGGCCATCATAAAAGAGACCTACAACGCCTGGAAGCAATACAAGACGCGCGGTTGAAGGGACCGCCTGCTTGATCGTGAAATAGATCAGTCCAAATGGAGCGCGACTACCATGGATAACTCCGCCGGCGGCGCCATCGCGCAGCCCGACACTTACGGGCGGCCTCACTTAGCCGCCGTCGACTCCCGCGTTCACGAACTGCTTCTAAGACAGGAGCGTCAGGAGCGGACAACTCTCAAACTGATCGCCTCCGAGAACTTTGCCTCCTCGGCGGTGTTGGAAGCGACCGGGTCGATTTTCACCAACAAGTATGCCGAGGGATACCCCGGTGCGCGCTACTACGCCGGAAACGAGATCGTCGATGAGCTTGAGACCCTCGCGATCGAGCGCCTGAAAGCGCTATTTGGCAGTGAACATGCCAACGTCCAGCCTTATTCAGGCTCGCCAGCCAACCAGGCTGTCTATCGCGCGCTTTTGAGCCCCCGTGACAAAGTCATGGGCTTGCCTTTACCCGAAGGCGGCCATCTGACTCACGGTTGGTCCGTCAATTTTTCCGGCAGCGATTATCAGCGCGTCCCGTACAGGCTGCACGAAAAGACACAGCAAATTGACTATGACCACTTGCGCGAGACCGCCAAGCGGGAACGCCCGAAGCTAATTTGGGTCGGCGGAACTGCTTATCCGCGTATTTTTGACTACGCGGCAATGGCCGAAATTGCTTCGGAGGTGAACTCGTATCTGGTGGCTGACATCGCCCACATCTGCGGCCTGGTTGTCGCAGGAGTGCATCCGAACCCCGTGTCCCATTGCGATGTGGTCACCAGCACCTCTCACAAGTCGATCCGCGGTCCCCGGGGTGGCTTCATTTTATCAAGGAATGAAGACCGTTATCAGCCCCTCCATCATCCGAAGAGCAAACACAATCTGGCCAAACGTATAGACCGCGCCGTGTTCCCTCTTCTGCAAGGCGGACCGCATATGAATACTATCGCCGCGCTTGCCGTCGCTTTGCAGGAAGCAGCGAACTCGTCCTTTCGTGTCTACGGTCAGCAGATCGTCCACAACGCCAAGGCTCTGGCCCAGGCACTTCTGGAGCGAGGTTATGAACTCGTCACCGGGGGCACTGACAATCACATGCTGATCCTTGATCTTCGGGACCGGTCGCTGTCAGGCAAAGCCTATGCGGAGCGCTTATCGCGTGCAGGCATCATTGCGAATTTCAATATGGTCCCGGGCGACCGGCGGCATCCGGCGCTGACAAGCGGCATCCGCTTAGGGACACCAGCGGTGACGTCCATGGGCATGCGCGAAACGGAGATGGTGCAGATCGCCGCTTTCATCGACTCGGTCTGCCGCCAGCCCGATGACCAGGAAGTTCATGCGAGCGTACGAAGAGACGTTGCCGACTTCTGCACTGCGTTCGATGTTCCCGGCATCCCCGACCGATAAGCCACCCCAATCCAGAAACTCCTCACTAACTCCAGCACTTGAAGCGAGGGCATTTTTATGACCAGGCAGTTCGTGTTCTCTTCCGAATCCGTCGGCGCGGGACACCCCGATAAGATGGCAGACAACATCTCCGATGCCATTCTCGATGCGGTCCTGCGCACCGATCCGAAGGCGCGCGTCGCCTGTGAAGTGTTGGTGAAGACGGGGATGGTCGTTGTGGCTGGCGAGATCACCAGCCATGCCCACATCGATTACAGCCAAGTCGCCCGCGATACGATACTCGATATTGGCTACGACGATGATGCGATTGGCTTTGATGGTCGACGTTGCGCCGTCGTTCTGGCCCTCACCGAGCAGTCGCCCGACATAAGCCAGGGCGTTGATGAAGGACGAGGGCAGGATCTCGGGCAAGGGGCAGGGGATCAGGGCATCATGTTTGGATTCGCATGCAACGAGACGGATACATTGATGCCCCTGCCGATCCAACTCGCTCACCATTTGACGAAAAGACAGGCCGAGGTCCGGAAAGCGGGACAGCTTGGCTGGCTGCGTCCGGACGTGAAATCTCAAGTGTCGGTACGCTACGAAGGGCTCCGCCCGGTGGCGCTGGATACCATAGTCCTGTCAACGCAGCATGACGAAGCGGTCTCACAAGCCACGGTCCGCGAAGGCGTCATTGAGGAGATCATAAAACCGGTCCTGCCGGCCCACCTGGATACTTCGGGGATCAGATTTCTGGTCAACCCAACAGGGCGGTTCGTGGTCGGTGGGCCTGCCGGCGACTGCGGCCTCACAGGACGGAAGATCATCGTCGATTCCTACGGTGGGACCGGGCGTCACGGCGGCGGTGCCTTTTCGGGCAAGGACCCATCCAAGGTTGACCGCTCGGCGGCCTATGCCGCCCGGTATGTCGCGAAGAACATCGTTGCCAGCGGCCTTGCGGAGGTCTGCGAGGTTCAGCTTGCCTACGCGATCGGCGTGGCCAGTCCGGTTTCTGTCATGGTCAATACCTTCGGAACCGCAAGGATCGAGGAAAAAAGGATCGAGCGCCTTGTTCTCGAGGTTTTCAATCTCCGACCGAAAGGCATCATCAAGATGCTTGATCTCTTACGGCCGATATACCGCAAGACGGCGACATACGGACACTTCGGGCGTGAAGAGCCTGAGTTCACTTGGGAGAAGACGGACAAAGCTGACGATTTGCTGCGTGAAGCCGGACCGGCAGCTGCGTGAGGGCGGCTGGATCAAGCGCATGCGGCAACCCATTTCAACTCGCGAGACCACGCCCGGCCGGCGTGGCAAGAAGCCGGCTCGGGTTTTGGCGGAGATTTTGATGCCGGATTATGACGTGCTTTGCATCGGCAATGCCATTGTCGACATCATCGCCCAGTGCGACGAGGAATTCCTCGAGACCAACGGCATCATCAAGGGCGCGATGAACCTCATCGACACACAACGCGCCGAACTGCTCTACAGCCGCATGGGCCCGGCGATCGAAGCGTCCGGCGGCAGCGCCGGCAACACGGCGGCCGGCGTCGCCAGCTTTGGCGGCCGCGCGGCCTTCTTCGGCAAGGTCTCCAACGATGCGCTGGGCGAAATCTACGCCCACGACATCCATGCGCAGGGCGTCGCCTTCGGCACCACGCCGCTCAAGGGTGAGCCGCCGACGGCGCGCTCGATGATCTTCGTCACGCCCGACGGCGAGCGCTCGATGAACACCTATCTCGGCGCCTGCGTCGAGCTTGGCCCTGAGGATGTCGAAGCCGACAAGGCGTCCGGCGCCAAGGTCACCTATTTCGAAGGCTATCTGTGGGACCCGCCGCGCGCCAAGGAGGCAATCCGCCAGACGGCGAAGCTGGCGCACGCGGCAGGCCGAGAAGTGTCGATGACGCTGTCGGATTCGTTCTGCGTCGACCGCTACCGCGACGAATTCCTCGACCTGGTGCGCTCGGGCACGGTCGACATCGTCTTTGCCAACAGCCACGAGATCAAGTCGCTCTACCAGACATCGTCGTTCGACGAGGCGCTGGCCCAGATCCGCAAGGATTGCCGGATCGCCGCCGTCACCCGCTCGGAAAAAGGCTCGGTGATCGTGCGCGGCGACGAGACCGTGGTGATCAAGGCGACCGCCATCAAGGAACTGGTCGACACGACGGGCGCCGGCGATCTCTATGCCGCCGGCTTCCTGCATGGCTACACGCAAGGCCGCGACCTGCAGACTTGCGGCGACCTTGGCTCACTGGCAGCCGGATTGGTGATCCAGCAGATCGGCCCCAGGCCCCGTCAGAATTTGCGCCGCGAGGCTGAGCAGGCGGGGCTGACCATTCCGGACGTTCAAACGAGTTAGTGGCCTACCTTCCCGTTGTGCAGGCTATCTCGCCAGAAGCGCAATCACGGAATAGGGAAATCCTGATGTCGAACATGATGAAGGCGCTTGTGAAGGCCAAGGCCGAACCGGGCATCTGGATGGAAGAGGTGCCGGTGCCGGAAATCGGCCCCAACGACGTGCTGATCAAGATCAAGAAGACGGCGATCTGCGGCACCGACGTGCACATCTACAATTGGGACCAGTGGGCGCAGAAGACGGTGCCGGTGCCGATGGTGACGGGCCATGAATTCGTCGGCACCGTTGCCGATTTCGGCGCAGCGGTCACCGAATACAAGGTCGGCCAGCGTGTATCGGGCGAAGGCCACATCGTCTGCGGCCATTGCCGCAACTGTCGCGCCGGGCGAGGGCATCTGTGCCGCAACACGCTCGGCGTCGGCGTCAACCGTCCAGGCGCCTTCGGCGAGTATCTGGCGATCCCGCAGCACAATGTCGTGCCGATCCCCGACGATGTGCCCGATGAGATTGCCGCGATCTTCGATCCCTTGGGCAATGCCGTCCACACCGCATTGTCCTTCGATCTGGTCGGCGAGGACGTGCTGGTGACTGGCGCCGGGCCGATCGGCATCATGGGCGCGCTCGTCGCCCAATGCGTCGGCGCGCGCAAAGTGGTCATCACTGACATCAACCCGGTGCGGCTGGCGCTAGCCAAGAAACTCGGCGTCCAGCATGTCGTCGACGCCTCGAAGGAGAAGCTGCGCGACGTCATGCCGGTGCTCGGCATGACCGAGGGGTTCGACGTCGGCCTCGAAATGTCAGGCGCCGCCCCCGCTTTCCGCGACATGATCGACACCATGAACAATGGCGGCAAGATCGCCATTCTGGGCATCGCGCCGACCGGCTTCGAGATCGACTGGAACAAGGTCATCTTCAAGATGCTGCATCTCAAAGGCATCTACGGCCGCGAGATGTTCGAAACCTGGTACAAGATGATCGCGCTTGTGCAGGGTCCGCTGGATGTCTCCGGCCTGATCACCCACCGCATCGGCATCGACGATTTTCAGATCGGTTTCGATGCGATGAAGAGCGGCAGTTCCGGCAAGGTGGTGATGGACTGGTAGGGATTGCCTTGGCCGCTATTCAGGAAAAGCTGACGACAGCACCTCTGGTCCGCCGGACATTTTCCAACTAGGGGAACATGGCTGGGTGGAGAGCTATGGCTCCGCTACGTGCGCTCGCTAATCATATACGGCGACGTATCGCGGCCCACCCGGTGACGGTCGATGGGGCAATTCGCTTCAGTCGATGACGGAAACCCGGTGAACCGATGCTGAGGCCCCGACGCGATCGTCTATTTCCTATGATCTGCGATTGAGGTCGAGGTGTTGCCGCTTTCAGCGGGTAAGATGCGATAGACGACTTCCGGTACCCTTCCGGTCAGCGAAAAGGAAGGCAACGAGCCGCATTGCCTCAAGCAAAATGTTACCAATAGTGTCCTGTTCCAAAGGGGATGGACAGGTCGTGCCATTCCGGTTCGGGGGAAGGATGGCGCGGCTCAGCATGGCGACACGGTGAAGCGGCGATCGTGGAGCTTTATTGCGGCGTTGACAAGCGGCGCATTCTGGATGAGTTCGAGGCGGTAACCGGCTATTATTCGCAAGCGCGCGATCCGTCTTATGAACCGTCGTGAGCAGAGGCCGTCTGCGGGCAAGAGCCGCAGCCGCTGTTACGGCAGCGATGTCCGCGACGCGCTCATCGTGTTGTGGGAGGATTCGGAGCGGCTGGGTCCGCATCGACGCTCGCGGCGGCCAGCGCCGCCGGGCAGGAATGAGTTCGCAGTTCGCCGCTCGGTGCCAGCCCGCACCTTCGGCGATTGGAAAGATCCGCCGCCCGGCTTTGTTGAGCGCATTCGGGCACGTCTTCGTCAGGGAGCTTCGTGCAGACGATGGTGCTGACCGGATTGCCGCCGGCTGGACCGATTGCATTCCGCTCCGCACGCGCGACAGCGGCAATGTGATCATGGCGATCAAGCAGGCCCGCTCCCGGTTTCGCTGACCCTGTGCTGCTGTTTGCCGGCATCCGCCCGCACAGGAAGAGCTTGTAAAAGTGCGGAAATCGAGGAGCCGTTGGTCGTCGATCTTCAGCCTGAACGCGGTCGTTTGCTGGTGCCGCAAATCGGCTGTTGCATGTACATCCCTGTCAGACGTCAGTTTTCCTCGCCTATTTTGGTGTCGAGCGCGAAGTGCTCCAACCAGATTGCAAGGCTTTTTGGAAATGAGAGCGGCTTTGCGCAGGGCGCTCCGTTGTTGAGCATTCAAGCTACCAAGCCAATGACGCGCAGGTTCCACCAGGCTCGCCAGCCTTGAAGGACAGCGAAAAAAGCAGAGCACGACAGACACAACAGTGCATCAGGACGCCGCAGTCGTTGAAGATGGTGCGCTGCATCCATACCGTGGATGCATTCGATCCAAATAATCGATTTGTTCAATCAGTTTCTCGAAAGCTAACCCTACCCTCTGTGGGAATCGGGCTCTGAGCCGCGACGCTGCCTTGCGAGCGCAGGGGCTGCACGTAGGAGAGATGATGCAACGAGAAATCGCACGCGGGTTGCTGGCCTCGTGGGTTCGCCGACCGGCGTATTTGAGCCCGTCAGTTGGTCCTCACCCGCGCCTATTGCCACCGAGCGACTTGCATGTCCCTCCGACTCGGACCAGTTCCGAGAGCTGCGACGAGTTGCGCGCCGTGTGCTCCGATCAGATGGCCGCCGGTGACGCGTTCGATGGGCCGTCCCTCTTCGAGAGGAGATGAAATGCGAACGCTGCTCGTGGATCATCATGCGGATCTTGCGCGCGCCATGCGACTTGCGCTCGGGGATGGCGGCTTCGTCGTTGATGTCGTTGGTACTCTGGAACTGGCTTCGAGTGCATTTTCTTGCGCCAGCTATGAAATTCTCCTGCTGGAATTGGCTCTGCCAGATGGCGATGGCTTGGGTTGGCTGAGGCAGTTGAGGACCCACGGGCATTCAGTTCCTGCCGTCATTATGAGCAGCCTTAACGATCTCGATAAGCGAATTGCGATCTTCAACGGTGGTGCGGACGACTTTCTGCTCAAACCCATCTCTACCGATGAGCTTATTGCCAGAATGAGAGCCATTCTGCGCCGGGCGACACAGATGACCGACCTGAGGCTCGTATTTGGCAATCTCGACTTTGATCCGGTCGCCCGCCAGGTTTTCGTTGATGGGCACCCAATGATGATCGCACGTCGCGAACTCTGTGTTCTAGAGCACCTGCTTAACCGGGCAGGCCGCATCGTGCCCCGTGCGCAATTGGAAGATCACCTCTATTCATTCAACGACGACGTGTCTGCCAACGCGCTTGAAGTCGGAATTTATCGTTTACGGGGACATCTGACCAGATCAGGTGCAACGCCACGGATCAAGACCATCCGAGGCATTGGTTACATCCTAGAATTGACTGACGCCTCGTCCGCATAGTTTGTCGAATCGAAAGAAGATCTATTTTGCTGATCCTTCAACATCCTTGCGCTGCGCTCAATTGGCGGGCGATCGCCAACAAGGTTACAAGACCTGCAGTGCCCCGTTACCTGGGCCATCTCCTCTGCGCGCTTATTGTGACTTTCCCACTTGGTGTCGCGGCGCAAAACAAGCAGGACAAAGGCCCGCCGCATGCGGCTTCGAATAGCATCAACGCCACGCTGACCCTTTCCTCTTCGCTCGGGGAGACCGTTCATCTGCCCGGGCCAGCCACGACCATCTTTGTTGCTGACCCCACGATCGCGGATTTTCAGGCGCCATCGAGCAAAACAATCTTCGTCTTTGGCAAGAAATCGGGGCGGACCAGCCTATTCGCCTTGGATGGCAATGGCGAGCCTCTCGCCGAATTGCGTATCGTTGTCACGCAACCGATCGGGGATTTACGCGCCATGTTGCGGGAGCAGGTCGGCGACTATCCCATCCGCGTCAACTATACGCCGCGCGGCGCAATCCTTAGCGGGACGGCGCCCGACGCAGAGGTCGCCGACACCGCAAAAAGAGTCACTGAGCAATATCTGGGCGACGGAGCGCAAGTCGTCAACAACATCAAGGTCGCTGGATCCCTGCAAGTTAACCTCAGCGTGCGCGTAGCCGAAGTCTCACGCAGCGCCATGAAGTCACTCGGCGTCAACTTGTCCGCCTTCGGTCAAATCGGCAATTTCAAAGTGGGCGTTCTAAGCGGAAGCGCTGCAAGCGCTGGGTCTGGTTCAACCCAGGGTGGCGGTACAGCAGAAATCGGATTCGACAACGGTGCCGTCAACGTCAGCGCGGTTCTCGACGCGCTCGCCAAGGAGCATATAGCTTCCGTCCTGGCTGAGCCGAACCTCACCGCTATGTCGGGTGAAAAGGCCAGCTTTCTCGCGGGCGGCGAATTTCCCATTCCTGTCCTGCAGGAAAACAGGCAGGTATCGGTTGAATTCCGTCACTTCGGCGTCAGTCTGGAATTTGTGCCGACAGTTCTCAGCAACAATCAAATCAACATTCACGTAACGCCCGAAGTCAGTGAACTGTCGACGCAAGGTGCCGTGCAAATCAACGGAATTTCCGTGCCGGCAGTTTCCACGCGCCGAGCCGATACGGTCGTCGAACTCGCCAGCGGCCAGAGCTTCGCAATCGGCGGTCTAATCAGGCGGAACGTCAACAATGATGTCAGGGCCTTTCCCTGGCTCGGAGAACTGGCGATCCTGGGACCGCTTTTTCGCTCGACCTCGTTTCAAAAAGAGGAGTCAGAACTGGTCATTCTAGTTACGCCTTACATTGTAAGACCAGGCTCCAACCCAAACCAGATGAGCGCACCGACCGAGCGGGCGGCACCGGCTTTGAACGGAGGGGGCGCTCCGACGAATTCCGTGACAAGTCCCCCGCGAGACCGCGCTGCTATCCGTGCGGGCGCGCCAAGCGCCCAGGGCGGTCTCGGCTTCATCATCGAATAGTGTCATCCAAAGATGTTGCGTTTTATAATCCTCTTTGTCGCTCTGGCACCAAGCGTAAGTGGCTGCACAAGCACTACGCCAGTTGATGTCGAACCATCGGCACCAATGCTTGTCCGAGAGGAGACCACCGTCCTGACGTTGCAAAGCCTGCGCGCTTCCGAACGGCAGCGTTTGCGTGTTTTCCTAGACAAGGCCAGTCGCGGCCGGTTCGATGCCATCCACCTCCTCATCAGCGGTTCGCCCCAGCTCAGCGCAGGGGTAGCCCATCAGGCCAGGCAGTTGGCAATCGAAGAAGACAACATTCAATTGCGCGATCAACACGACGCCGGCTCAGTGCGAATTGAGGCGATTGTCTATCACGCCCGTCCGCCGGTCTGTCCCTCATATGGTGCCTTACCCAATGAAGAATCCTTCAAACAGCCGCTTGGTTGTTCGACAGGACATAACCTGGCCGTGATGGTCAACGATCCGCGCGATCTGCTCGACAATCAGGCCGTCAAGGCCGGCGATGGCGATCGTGCTTCTGTACCAGTTGCAACTTACAGAACATTCGGGACGGATAAAGGTGGCTGATACCGCCCTTATCTCGGCAGCACTCCTACCGGAGATTGAAAGCTTCCAATCGCGTCCTGATCTAAAATAAAAGGAACCGCTGGATGCAATATAGGCGCTATATCGAGGGCCTTAGGGCCGTTGCTGTACTTCCGGTCGTACTCTTTCATTTCGGAATTTCGGCGATCCCGGGTGGCTTTAGCGGGGTCGATATCTTCTTCGTCATCTCCGGCTACCTAACCAGCGGAAGCCTCCTGGATGACCTTGAACGCGGCCAATTTTCCATCGTCAACTTCTACTGGCGCCGTGCCCGGCGCATTCTGCCGGCGCTCGTCTTTGTGATGCTTCTCACCTGCATTGCGGCATTGTTCATTCTTCTGCCACCGGATCTGCGCGGATTCAGTCTTAGCATCATAGCTACCTCGACCTTCTGGTCGAACGTTTTCTTCTGGAAAACGTCAAGTTACTTCTCTATCGATGCCGCGCTTCTACCACTGTTGCACACTTGGCCGCTTTCCGTAGCGGAGCAGTACTACATCTTCGCACCAATCCTGATGTTCCTAATCTATCGCTACATCGGGAAGCGCTGGCTGACGACACTTCTTCCGATAATTCTCTGCAGCTTCGTAGTGGCGGTGATGGCGACATCGCTGGCACCCACCGCCGGATTCTATCTGCTGCCGACCCGAATCTGGGAACTCATGTTGGGCGCCCTGCTCATGCTCAAATGCCCCTCGCCGCTGGGCAACCGACTCCTGATGGAGTCGGTGGGGGTGGCCGGATTTGGCCTTCTCGCCATCGGGTTCTTCGCGATTTCGGCGAGTGATCCGTTCCCAGGCTACAACGCCTTGTATCCATGCATCGGAACGGCCCTTCTGATCTATGTTGGCCAAAATACCCCCTCGACGGTCGCCACCCGCATGCTCGAAGTCAGGCCGCTGGTCTGGATTGGGCTCATCTCGTATTCGTTGTATCTTGTTCACTGGCCTCTCAATGCGTTCGCGCACTATCTTTCGTTCCAAAAACTCGATCCGTTGATGACCGGTGCGATGTTGGTGGCAAGCCTCGCATTGGCTGCATTCTCCTGGAAGTTTGTAGAGCAGCCGTTTCGACAGAAGAGGGCCTTCACCTCCCCGGGGCCTATCTTCGCCTTTTCAGCGCTCGCGATCGTTGTCCTTTGTGCCGGCGGAGCGGCGGGGGCGCTCGGCAACGGCTTTCCGCAACGGTTTCCGGACTATGTCCAGCGGCGCATTTCCGTCGGGGACTGGAGGAATGGCATCTGTTTCAACGAGGGCACCAGCCGGATCGAAAGCTGGAATATGGAGGATTGCACGCGCACCAGCGGTTTTCCAACAACGGTTTTTTTGTGGGGCGACTCCTTCGCCGCGCACTATGTTTCCGGCTTGGGTGCTAACATAAATCGATTGCAGGCGAACATCGTTGAATATACGTACGCCAGCTGCGCGCCGATACTCTATTACTACCCGTACGATCGTCTTGATTGTGTCCGGTTCAATCGCAAGGCCTTGGACGTCATCTTGGAAGCGGACATCAAGACGGTTATCCTCAGCGGTAGATGGAGTGACTATGAGGTCAGAGGTTTCGACGGTCTTCAGCAAACAATCGCTACGCTTCGTGCCCTGGGCGTGCGCGTGTTTGTCATCGGCCAGTCTCCGCAGTTCCCAACTGACGTCCGGAAAATTGCGTTCTTCGCCAAGCGCCAAAATCTGGACGATACGTCCTGGCCGATCGCGATGGACCCCGACGTCAACGAACGTGTGCGCTCATTTACCAAAGGCGCCACATTCATCGATCCGCTGAAATTCCTGTGCAGCGCAGGACGCTGCGCCTATTTCGATAGAGGAGAGTTTTTATATTTCGACTATGGTCATTTCTCTTCAGCCGGCGCCACACTGGCAATCTCGAAATACTGGCCGGCTTTTGGCAAGGACAATGCTCTTCCTAAGACGAAGTAGCGGCTCAGCGGCTGACAAGCACCAGTACGGGTCCCAGTGATAGCTCCTGCTTCCGCAGCAGCCGCGACGATGGAGCTGTTCAGGTTTAAGGCCCCCCGATAGTGACCTAGGTGTGGAGCTTCAACAGGTTGTCCTCGATCAGGGCGAGGCGACTGATAGGCGTTTTTGACTTTAGGCTGCCATGTGGA
>NZ_VFTA01000015.1:0-153246 GCF_007003935.1 Mesorhizobium sp. WSM4310 | reverse complement strand
GGGGGGGCCGTGCCCCGCCGCTCTTTTTTGGAAATCAGCTACGGCTGTTAACGGCCGAAGAGGTTGCGGTCGCTGCCCTGAGGAGCGGACTTCTGCGCGTCGCCCGACGAATTGAGCAGCTTGTAGACAGGCGAGCCGCTCTCGCGGATCGAAGCCGTACGCGAGTTGTCAATCGAAGTTGCGGCGGGCGAAGTCACGGCGGGCTGGTTGGCGCCATTGGAACCAAAATTGTCGCTGCCCGCGAAAGCGCTGCCGGAGATGGCCAGAACGGCGGCGGCAGCAAGGATGATCTTGTTCATGTTAGTCTCCTGAATTTCTGGATTTCACGGGAATGGCCGGCATCGCCGCCATTCCCGTAAACCGGCATTACTTGCCGAAGAGGTTGCGGTCAGCGCCCTGCTGAGCAGGCAGCTGGGTGGCCGGAGCCGACTTGTCGACCGAAGCCGTGTAGGAATGGTCGGCCGCAGCGGCCGACTGGTTGGCACCGTTGGAACCGTAGTTGTCGCTGCCAGCGAAGGCGCTGCCGGAAATGGCCAGAACGGCGGCGGCAGCAAGGATGATCTTGCTCATGTTAGTCTCCTGAATTTCTCAAGGTCGGCCAGAGCGGCGGGCGAAAAGCCCGCTGTCGGCCGGGATCTGTTGTTAGTTGTTGCCGAAGAGGTTGCGATCGGCGCCCTGGGCAGGCGTCTGAGCAGCCGGCTCCGACTTGTTGGTCGAAGCGGTGTACGAGCTGTCGACAGCCGTGGCTGCGGCGGCATTCGAACCATAGTGATCGCTACCAGCAAAGGCGCTGCCGGAAATAGCCAGAAGGGCGGCGGCAGTGAGAACAATCTTTTTCATTTTTGGTACTCCAGTATTTTTTCCGTCCGTCTAGCGGCGTGTCTTGGGATTGAAATCGCGTCGTTCGGACAGGCCCGATGTGGGAAAGCCAGTTCGCCGTTTCCAATCACGAAGTTGTTCCGTGTGGACCAAGAATCCACCACTTGAAATTGTGCCAGGGCTTCCGAGCCATGCATTTTTCTTGTTGATATCAACCACTTAGTAAACGCCAGCCGCAAGGTCACAGACTGTATCGGAGGTCCATCGTTCACACCGTCCTGCACGCACCGTCAACAGAAACGAACCGTTCGGTTCGATTTTAGAGTCTGCTAATAGTCACTTTTCGAAACCGTTAACCTCTTTTGCCCCAGTTCCGGGTCGATTTTGACAGCCGGCACAGCTATCGGCGGAGGCGATTTTCGTGACCGCTGCCCGTGACCTGATCGTTGCGCATGCGTGTCGCGCCGCATGGATACGATGTCGCTTTCATGCCGATGTCGCAAACGCTGTCGTGATTAGATCATGTCATCTCAGGTGCCGCTTCGTGACGACGGGGCGGAGAATTGGGAAGCCGGTCAAAATCCGGCGCTGCCCCCGCAACGGTGGTGGAGTTCAAGTCGCAACGGGAGACCACTGGGCAAAAGCCTGGGAAGGTGTCGCGACCGTCCGCAAGGACACTCCAGAGCCCGGAAACCAGCCCGAGATTTTTGAACTCGACTGATCGCGGTGGGCGGTCAAGAGGCGGATCGCGCGTGCCCGGCTTTCGCCGAGCTGCGTCTCATCCTTCCTCAATCACCACCAGTTCAGTCCTTGAAGTATGAGGACAGGACATGGATGCGCGCAACGATATGCTGAGGCTGTTGAATGGCCGCAGAGAGGGCTTCTCGCTCGAGCAGCCCTTCTATACCGATCCCGATTTCTTCAAGCTCGACATGGAGCTGATCTGGTATCGCGACTGGCTGTTCGTCGGCCATGATTGCGAACTGCCCAAGCCCGGCAGCTTCATCACCGTACAGATCGGCGACTACCCTGTCGTGCTGGTGCGCGATCAGCAGGGCAAGATCAACGCCTTCCACAATTCCTGCCGCCACCGCGGCAGCCGCGTCTGCAACACCGACAAGGGCATGGCCGCCAAGCTGGTCTGCCCCTATCACCAATGGACCTACGAGTTGGACGGAAGGCTGCTGTTTGCCCGCCAGATGGCAGACGGCTTCGACAAAAGCCAGTTCGGCCTGAAGCCGGTCGCCTGCGAAAGCGTGGCCGGCTATATCTTCATCTGCCTGGCCAAGGAACCCGCCGACTTCGCGCCGATGCGGGCGATGATCGAACCCTATCTCAAGCCGCACCGGCTCAGCGAAGCAAAGATCGCCTTCGAGAGCACGATCGTCGAGAAGGGCAACTGGAAGCTCGTCTGGGAAAACAACCGCGAGTGCTATCATTGCGCCGGCAATCACCCGGAACTGTGCAAGACCTTCCCGGAAGCCCCGACGGTGACCGGCGTGCAAGGCGCCGACAGCGATCCGGAAATGCTGGCACACTGGGCCAAATGCGAGGCGGCCGGGCTGCCTAGCAAGTTCCGCATCGATCCGGCCGGGCAATACCGAGCCACCCGCGCGCCGCTGCTGCGCGATGCGGTCAGTTACACGATGACGGGCAAGCGGGCGGTGAAGAGGAACCTGTCCGACAGCGTCTCGGCCGACCGCATCGGCTCCTTGCTGCTCTATCACTATCCGACGACGTGGAACCACATCCTCGGCGACCATGCCGTCACCTTCCGCGTGCTGCCGATCAGCGCCACGGAAACCGCGGTGACGACCAAATGGCTGGTGCACAAGGATGCGGTCGAGGGCGTCGACTACGATCTTGCCGAACTCACCCATGTCTGGACCGAGACCAACGACCAGGATCGCCGCATCGTCGAGGAAAACGCCTTCGGCATTCTGTCGCCGGCCTATGAGCCCGGCCCCTATTCGGAGCTGCATGAGGGCGGCGTGATCCAGTTTGTCGAATGGTACGCGTCCTTCATCGGCCCACGGCTTGCCCAAGACGGCCGGCCGGCCCTGCGCAGTGTCGCCTGAGAGGTCTGGGGATGAACGCGATGACGGATCTTGGCCTCTATCGCCATCTCGATCAGATGGCGCCCTGGAACGACAGGCTGCAGGTGCTGGAAGTGATCGGCGTCAGCGACGAGGCGCCTGACGTCAAGACCTTCACCTTCCGCTCCGACAACCAGACCTGGTTCCGCTACAAGCCGGGCCAGTTCGTGACGCTGGAACTGCCGACGTCGGACGGACCGCTGATGCGCACCTATACGCTGTCGTCGTCGCCGTCACGGCCGTTCTCGATCGCGGTGACGGTGAAGGCGCAGGCCGGCAGCATCGGCACACGCTGGATGTTCGAACACCTTGTGCCCGGTTCGCACGTCAAGGCTTATGGGCCGAGCGGCGACTTTTCGCTGCACAGCCACCCGGCGGCCAAATATCTGTTCATCTCGGCCGGTTCCGGCGTGACGCCGATGATGTCGATGCTGCGCTGGCTGAACGATTGCGCGCCATGGACCGATGTCGGCTTCGTCAACTGCGCGCGGCGCGCCGAAGAGATCATCTTCCGCAAGGAACTCGAACTGCTCGGCGGCCATATGCCGGGCCTGTCGCTCGGCTTCATGATCGAGGAGCGGTCGAGCCGCGAGGGCTGGTATGGCCATATGGGCCGCATCGACGCGATCCGGCTGCCGCTGCTGGCGCCCGATTTCCGCGAACGCGAGATCTTCTGCTGCGGTCCGGATCCTTTCATGCGCGCCGTGCGCGGCATGCTTGAAGCCGCCGGCTTCGACATGACGAAATACCACCAGGAGAGCTTTGCCGCCCCCGCGGTTGAGGAAGTCCCGGCGCCGTTCGCATCGCCTGGGGAAGACGTTGCCGTTCCTATCGAGGCAACACCGATCCGCTTCGCGCTTTCGGATGTCGATGCCGAGTGCATCGCCGGCCAGACCGTGCTGCAGACGGCGCGTTCCTCGGGTGTGCGGATCCCCGCGGCCTGCGAATTCGGCCTGTGCGGAACCTGCAAGGTGAAGAAAGTCTCCGGCGCCGTCGAGATGAGCCACAATGGCGGCATCCTCGATCACGAGATAGATGACGGCTTCATCCTCGCTTGCTGCTCGAAGCCGCTTTCGGCTCTCGAAATAGAGGCGTGACAGCGTCGGGCGGCCCCGGCGCGGCAGCCTTGCCAAGCAGTTGCGGCTGTTTCCAGGACCCTGGCGACCTCGGTAGGGCGCGCGTCAGGATCGGCTTATAAGGCGTTCTCGTTCGGCTTCGTCACCCGCCGCAGCGTCAGATTGATCCTGCCGCCGTTCTTGAGCAGCGCCGAGGTCGAGGGATAGATGCGGTCGACGCCGTGGAAGGCGAGACGGCCCTCGCCGCCGAGCACGACGACGTCGCCGCTCTTCAGCCTGAACGATTTGGTGGCGCCGTCGCGCGTCGTCTGGCCGACCCTGAACAGGCAATCGTCGCCCAGCGAGACAGAGACGACAGGCGCCGAGAAATCGGCCTCGTCGCGGTCCTGGTGCAGGCCCATCTTCGCGTCGGCCGTGTAGAAATTGATAAGACAGGCCTCTGGCGGATTCGGATAGCCCGACACCTGCCGCCAAAGATCGAGCAGGCCCTCTGGGATCGGCGGCCATGGCTCTCCTGTCAGCGGATGCGTCGGCTGGTAGCGATAGCCGCGCTCCTTGTCGGTGACCCAGCCGAGCAGGCCGCAATTGGTCATGCGCACGCTCATCTCCTTGCCGGTGCGCGGCATGGCAGGGACGAACAGCGGGGCCTGCTGGACGATGCCTCTCACCTCTTCGACCAGCGCCTCCTGAACAGCGCGGGAGAGATGGGCCGGCATGTGACGGACGCCTTTGGGCAAAACGAGCATGAGGTCGGTGATAATCCGGTTGCTGCTTTGACCTTGAAGAATGCCACACGGAGGCGCTGACAACGACCCGAAAACGTTCTGGCAGACGGATCAGTCGTCGCCGACGCGGCCGCGCAGCTTCTTGATCGTGCCGCGTCCAGCCTTGCTCTTCAGCCGCCGCTCCACCGCGCCTTTCGAAGGGCGCGTCTTCTTGCGGGGTGGCGGCGGCGGTTCGGCTGCCTTGGCGACAAGCGCCGTGAGCCTCGCCCGGGCGTCCGCCCGGTTCTGCTCCTGGGTGCGGAAGCGCCCGGCCTCGATGACGATGACGCCGTCCTTGGTGGCGCGCTGGCCGGCAAGCTTGATCGTGCGGGCACGCACGCGTTCCGACAGGCCGGCCGCGCCGGCCGCGTCGAAGCGCAGTTGCACGGCGGTTGCCACCTTGTTGACGTTCTGGCCACCCGGCCCCGACGAGCGGATGAAATCCTCGTGCAGGTCACCGGGATGGATCACGGCTTCGCCCGATATGATGATGTCGTCGTCGATCGGCATGCCGCAGTCATGGCGCGGCGGCGGACAAAAGAAAAGGCCCGATCGAAATCGGGCCTTCAATGGTGCTGAGCGACGTGACGATTACTCCGCCGCTTCCTGCATGCGTGGCGCCGCACCCATGACGGTTGCATCGACATGCGGCTCGAATTTCTCGAAGTTGACGGCGAACATGCCGACCAGTCTTGCCGCCTGGCGGTCATAGGCGGGCTTGTCGGCCCAGGTCGAGCGCGGATCGAGAATGGCGCTATCGACGCCAGGCACCGCCACCGGCACCTCGAAGCCGAAATTGGCATCGGTGCGGAATTCGGCTGTCTTCAGCGAGCCGTCGAGCGCGGCGGCCAGCAGAGCGCGTGTCGCCTTGATCGGCATGCGCTTGCCGGTGCCGTAGGCGCCGCCGGTCCAGCCGGTGTTGACCAGCCAGCAATCGGCGCCGTGGCTGGCGATGAGCTCGCGCAGCAGATTGCCGTATTCCGAGGGGTGGCGCGGCATGAACGGAGCGCCGAAGCAGGTCGAAAACGTCGCTTCGGGTTCGGTGACGCCCTTTTCGGTTCCGGCCACCTTGGCCGTATAGCCGGAGAGGAAATGATACATCGCCTGCGCCGGGGTCAGCCGCGCGATCGGCGGCATCACGCCGAAGGCGTCGGCGGTCAGCATGATGATGTTTTTGGGATGACTGGCGCGCCCGGTCTTCGAGGCGTTAGGGATGAAGTCGAGCGGATAGGCGCAGCGTGTGTTTTCGGTAAGGCGGCCATCGTTGAAGTCCGGCACGCCGTCGGCGTCGAGCACGACATTTTCCAGCACCGTGCCGAAGCGCTGCGTGGTGGCGAATATCTCCGGCTCGGCTTCAGCCGACAGCTTGATCGTCTTGGCGTAGCAGCCGCCTTCGAAATTGAAGATGCCGTGCGGGCCCCAGCCATGCTCGTCGTCGCCTATCAGCGTGCGCGACGGATCGGCCGACAGTGTCGTCTTGCCGGTGCCGGAAAGCCCGAAGAAGACGGCCGCTTCGCCGGCCGGCCCCTCATTGGCCGAACAATGCATCGGCATCACGCCCTTCTGCGGCAGCAGATAGTTGAGCATGGTGAACACCGACTTCTTCATCTCGCCGGCATAGGAGGTGCCGCCGATCAGCACGATCTTGCGGGTAAGGTCGACGGCAATCACCGTTTCCGCGCGGCTGCCGTGGCGGGCGGGGTCGGCGCGGAAGGACGGCAGGTCGATGATCGTCATCTCCGACACGAACTGTTCGAGCTCGGCCTTGTCCGGACGGATGAGCAGATTGCGGATGAACAGCGAGTGCCAGGCAAACTCGGTGATGACGCGCGTCGGCAGTTTCAGCTCGGCATCGGCGCCGCCGACGAGGTCCTGAACATAGAGATCCTTGTCCGCGGCGTGAGCAAGGAAATCGGCGAACAGCGTTTCGAACTGGGCCGGCGAGATCGCCTTGTTGTTGTCCCACCAGACATGCGCCTCGGTGTTGGCGTCGCGGACGACGAACTTGTCCTTTGGCGAACGGCCTGTGTGCTGTCCGGTCTCGGCGACCAGCGCGCCATGCGCGGTCAGCCGGGCCTCGCCGCGCCGGATCGCCTCCTCGTAAAGGGCGGCCGCGCCAAAATTATAGCGCACCATACCGGTGGTTTTCAGGCCGATACGATCGATCGGGCAAGCAGGATTGCGTTTGCCGACTTCCGACATTGGTGTCCCTTCTACGATTTGCCGCATCTTTGCCGGCGCATTTCCGGCACGCCCGCCGAGCGGGCTGAGATGGTCAAAACCAGAAAAGCCAAATGATATCAAATCATTAATCGATTTAAAAATTTTGAAAGTTGTTTAAATCGTTTATATATGCGAAAAGTTTCACGGTTGCCCAAAGGATTGGCGATGTTCGTTCGTCCAATCCATGTCGAGGTAGGATTGTGGCCTGCGGCACCCCGCGCGTGACAGCGGACAAGGCCTATGCCACATTTTGTACCTAATTTGTCCTGCAAAAGCCCCTTCTCTACGAAAGAAGGGACAGCTCATGAGGGAGCCGCTTGAAATGGCAACAATCGCGCTTGTCGATGACGACCGCAACATTCTGACGTCGGTGTCGATCGCCCTCGAATCCGAGGGATATCGCGTCGAGACCTACACGGATGGTGCGTCCGCGCTGGAAGGCCTGGCGGCGCGTCCGCCAAATCTTGCCATCCTCGACATCAAGATGCCGCGCATGGACGGCATGGAGCTCTTGCGCCGGATGCGCCAGAAGTCCGACCTGCCGGTGATCTTCCTGACCTCCAAGGACGACGAGATCGATGAATTGTTCGGCCTCAAGATGGGCGCCGACGATTTCATCCGCAAACCGTTCTCGCAGCGCCTGCTGGTCGAGCGGGTGCGCGCCGTGCTGCGCCGTGCCAGCGCCCGCGAGGCTGCGGCAAAGGCGCCCAGCCAGCAGGCCCGCTCGCTCGAGCGCGGCCAGCTCGTCATGGACCAGGAGCGCCACACCTGCACCTGGAAGGGCGAACCGGTGACGCTCACCGTCACCGAATTCCTGATACTGCATTCGCTGGCGCAGCGCCCCGGTGTCGTAAAAAGCCGTGATGCGCTGATGGATTCGGCCTATGATGAGCAGGTCTATGTCGACGACCGTACCATCGACAGCCACATCAAGCGGCTGCGCAAGAAGTTCAAGGCTGTCGACGACGACTTCGAGATGATCGAAACCCTTTACGGAGTCGGATACCGGTTCCGCGAAGCGTGAAATAGGCAGTAGGGAATAGTCAGTAGTCCGTTTTGAATGGTGCGAGCGGCCACATTACCGCGATCTCAGCCACTTCTCTATTCCCTACTGCCTACTCGCTACTCACTAATTAGGCAGGGCCTGCTATTCGATGGCAGTGGAAGCACAGCGAACAAGACCGACGGGCGCCGCCAGGCGGCCGTCGCGCATCATGCCGTCCTTCGTCTCGAAGATCACGGTGCCGATGCGCCGCTTCCTCGGCCACCACATCTTTTCCAGCCTGACCCGGCGCATCCTGTTTCTCAACCTTGCCGGCCTGGCTGTCCTGGTCACCGGCATCCTCTACCTCAACACCTTCCGCGACGGGCTGATCGATGCCCGCGTCGAAAGCCTGATGACGCAGGGCGAGATCATCGCCGGCGCGATCGCGGCGTCGGCGACGGTCGAAACCGATTCGATCAGCATCGACCCGGAAAAGCTGCTTGAGCTGCAGGCCGGCGAAAGCCTGGGGCCGGGCTCGGATCAACTCGACAATCTCGATTTCCCGATCAATCCCGAGCGTGTCGCGCCGGTGCTGCGGCGGCTGATCTCGCCGACCCGCACGCGGGCCCGCATCTATGACCGCGACGCCAATCTGCTGCTCGATTCGCGCCACCTCTATTCGCGCGGCCAGATCCTGCGCTACGATCTGCCGCCGGTCGAGGAGGAAGAGCCCGACCTTGTCGAGCGCGTCCAGAAGTTCATCTTCGACTTCTTCCGCAACACCGACCTGCCGGTCTATCGCGAGCAGCCGGGCGGCAATGGCGCCGCCTTCCCGGAAGTGGTCAAGGCGCTGACTGGCAGCCCCTCGACCATCGTGCGCGTCTCGGAGCAAGGCGAGCAGATCGTTTCGGTGGCGGTGCCGATCCAGCGCTTCCGCGCCGTCCTCGGCGTCTTGATGCTGTCGACCGAAGGCGGCGACATCGACAAGATCGTCGCGGCAGAGCGCAAGGCGATCCTGCGCGTCTTCGGCATCGCGGCACTGGTCACCGCCATCCTGTCGATGCTTTTGGCCTCGACCATCGCCAATCCGCTGCGCCGGCTGTCTGCCGCGGCGGTGCGGGTCCGGCGCGGCGTCAAGAGCCGTGAGGAAATCCCCGACTTTTCCGACCGGCAGGACGAGATCGGCAATCTTTCGATCGCCGTGCGCGACATGACCAACGCGCTCTATGCTCGCATCGAGGCGATCGAAAGCTTCGCCGCCGATGTGTCGCACGAATTGAAGAACCCGCTGACCTCGCTGCGCAGCGCCGTGGAAACCTTGCCCCTGGCCAAGAACGACAATTCGCGCAGCCGGCTGATGGACATCATCCAGCATGACGTGCGCCGGCTGGACCGACTGATCACCGACATTTCCGACGCTTCCCGTCTCGATGCCGAACTGGCGCGAGAAGATGCGGGAACGGTCGACCTGAAGAAATTCATCACCGACCTCGTCGCCGTGTCGCGCGAGACCACGCGCAACAAGAAAGCGGTCGAGATCGAACTCAAGGTCGCCAAGCTACCGCAGGGCGTGAAAGGCTATTTCGTCGCCGGCCACGACCTGCGCATCGGCCAGGTCGTCACCAATCTGATCGAGAATGCGCGCTCCTTCGTTCCCGAGGACCATGGCCACATCAGCCTGTCGCTGGCGCGCGCCGGCAAGTTCAACATCCTGACCGTCGACGACAACGGTCCCGGCATCCGCGCCGACAATATCGACCGCATCTTCGAACGCTTCTACACCGACCGGCCGGCGGGCGAGGCGTTCGGCCAGAATTCGGGCCTTGGCCTGTCGATCTCCAGGCAGATCGTCGAAGCCCATGGCGGCACGCTGACCGCCGAGAACATTCCCGGCACCAAGCCCGGCGAGATCAAGGGCGCGCGCTTCGTCGTGACGCTGCCGGCCGAAGGCTGACCTCTAGCTCGAACATAACCATGCCCGAACCCGCCGCGCAGCCTGAAAACATTCACGGAACCGCGATCCTGATCGGCGACCGCGGCGTCCTTATCACCGGGCCGTCCGGCGCCGGCAAGACGACGCTGGCGCTGACACTCCTGGACCATTGCCGCGCGCGAGGCCTGTTCTCACGGCTGATCGGCGACGACAGGCTGCTTGCCGCGGCCCGCGCCGGGCGGCTGGTCTGTCGCGTGCCGCCGACTATCGCCGGTCTCGCCGAAGTCCCTGGGTTCATGCCGCGCCCGCTGCCGTTCGAACCGGGCGGAGTGATCGACCTGCATGTGAGGCTGGTGCCAAAGGCAGAGATGGCCCGTTTCCAGGAGGAAATCAGCGAGCCGGTCGCAGGCTGCCCGGTACCGCGTATCGACCTTGCCGAGCGTAACGCCGCCACGGCCCTGCCCGCCGTGATGGCGCGGCTGTCCATCATGCCTTTTCTATGATCCGCCCTGGGTTTTTTGCTGCAATGCGTCAAAATGGCATGGGTCGGCGCAATTTTGGGCTTGTCAACGGGCCGCGCGTCGACAAGATAGCGCTCCCGCCGCCTGGAATGGCTGGCGAACATAAAATGCGCCTGTGAAGCGGCGATGACGGGAGCCACCAAAGAATGATCGGACTCGTGCTTGTAACGCACGGTCAACTGGCCACCGAGTTCCGACATGCCGTCGAACATGTCGTCGGGCCACAAGACAATTTCGAAACCGTGGCGATCGGTGCCGACGACGATATGGAACAGCGTCGCCGCGACATCGTCGACGCCGTGGCCCGTGTCGATAGCGGGGCTGGTGTCATCGTGCTGACCGACATGTTCGGCGGCACGCCGTCGAACCTCGCCATTTCGGTGATGGAGTCCGGCCGCACCGAGGTGATCGCCGGCATGAACCTGCCGATGCTGATCAAGCTGTCCTCGATCCGCAAGGGCGACAATATGGCCGCCGCGCTCGACGAGGCGCAGGCCGCCGGGCGCAAATACATCAATGTCGCCAGCCAGCTTCTGAGCAGCAAATGAACGCGATATCCCCGGAAAAGGACCACATCGTCCGGGAGTTTCCGATCGTCAACCAACGCGGCCTGCATGCGCGCGCCTCGGCGAAATTCGTCCAGCTCGCCAGCGGTTTCGACGCAGCGGTCCATGTCGAGAAGGACGGCGTCAAGGTCGGCGGCACGTCGATCATGGGCCTGATGATGCTGGCGGCCAGCCCAGGCTACTCGATCCGCGTCACCGCCAGCGGGCCGGAAGCGCTCGAGGTCATGGACGCGCTTGAACAGCTTGTCGCCTCCCGCTTCGGCGAGGAATGCTGATCCCGGACGCTGCCCAAGCATGCTCGCAGGACATGCAGGGATAAAGATTTCTTTATATCCCATTGTCGACTTGAGCCTGATCTGCTAGTCAGGCCGGCAATTCGCGTCCTTCGACGCGCCGACCGGGCGCGGGCGCATCCGCAACCAATTCGCAGCATAACAATTCGCAGGGAGCACTACCATGACGGGTAGCAAGGATTATGTGGTCGCCGACATCTCGCTTGCCGGCTGGGGCCGCAAGGAACTCGATATCGCCGAAACCGAAATGCCGGGCCTGATGGCCTGCCGCGAGGAATTCGGCGCCAAGAAGCCGCTGAAGGGCGCGCGCATCACCGGCTCGCTGCACATGACCATCCAGACCGCGGTGCTGATCGAGACGCTGAAGGCGCTCGGTGCCGACATCCGCTGGGCCTCCTGCAACATCTTCTCGACCCAGGACCACGCCGCCGCGGCCATCGCCGAGGCCGGCATTCCGGTCTTCGCCGTCAAGGGAGAGAGCCTCGAACAGTACTGGGACTACACCGACCGGATCTTCCAGTGGGCCGACGGCGGCCTCTCCAACATGATCCTCGACGATGGCGGCGACGCCACCATGTACATCCTGATCGGCGCCCGCGCCGAGGCCGGCGAGGACGTGCTGTCCAACCCGCAGAGCGAGGAAGAGGAATATTTCTACGCCCAGGTCAAAAAGCGCCTGAAGGCTTCGCCCGGCTTCTTCACCAAGCAGAAGGCTGCGATCCGCGGCGTCACCGAAGAGACGACCACCGGCGTCAACCGGCTCTACCAGCTGCAGAAGAAGGGCCTGCTGCCCTTCCCCGCCATCAACGTCAACGATTCCGTCACCAAGTCGAAGTTCGACAACAAGTATGGCTGCAAGGAATCGCTGGTCGACGGCATCCGTCGCGGCACCGACACGATGATGGCCGGCAAGGTCGCGGTCGTCTGCGGCTATGGCGACGTCGGCAAGGGCTCGTCGGCCTCGCTCAAGGGCGCCGGCGCCCGCGTCAAGGTCACCGAGGTCGATCCGATCTGCGCGCTGCAGGCGGCGATGGACGGCTTTGAAGTGGTGACGCTGGAAGACGCGGCTCCGACCGCCGACATCGTCATCACCACCACCGGCAACAAGGACGTCGTCACCCTCGACCATATGCGGTCGATGAAGGACATGGTGATCGTCGGCAATATCGGCCACTTCGACAACGAGATCCAGGTCGCCTCGCTGCGCAACCTGAAATGGACCAACGTCAAGCCGCAGGTCGACATGATCACCTTCCCGGACGGCAAGCGGATGATCCTTCTGTCGGAAGGCCGCCTGCTCAATCTCGGCAACGCCACCGGCCATCCGAGCTTCGTCATGTCGGCGTCTTTCACCAACCAGGTGCTGGCCCAGATCGAGCTGTTCACCAAGGGCGAACAGTACCAGAACCAGGTCTATGTCCTGCCCAAGCATCTCGACGAGAAGGTCGCGCGCCTGCACCTCGACAAGCTCGGCGCACGCCTGACCGAACTGTCGGGTGAGCAGGCCGCCTATATCGGCGTCACGCCGCAGGGCCCGTTCAAGCCGGAACACTACCGCTATTAACCAAAGCTAAATTTGCTACCATATATTGAGGCCGGGCGATTGACTTTTCGCCCGGCTTTATTTTTGCGCGCGATCAGCCTTCACGCCGATTCGGCGAGGGTTTATTGTCGGGTGATTCGCGACGCTTCCGGCCCGAGAGGATCAAGAGAAGCGCGTATCAGGGCGGTCTTGCATTCAGGCGGCGGAGAGGACCAAGACATGCCGGGGCAAAACCCGCACGGAGCGGGATCGGCCGTTTCCGGCGGCCATGACGATTCGGGGACCACAGGCTCGACCATTCAGGGCGGGCGCCTTTCATGGCGTGTCCGCGCCGGGCTGTTCCTGACCAGTTCCGCGCTGGCCGGCCCCCTGGCCAGCGCGGTGGCGCATGCCGAGAGCGCCGCCGTGGCCACCGCCGGCCTGTCGATCAACACGGTCGAAGTCATGCAGCTTGCCGTGTTCGTCGGCGTGACCGGCGCGGCATTCCTGTCGGCCATCGTTCTCATCCGCGAACGGGCCCGCACCTCGGCGGAGAATGTCGAACTGAGAAGCCGTGTCGCCGACGTCAATGCGGCGCTGCGCCGTTCGGAAGCGCTGCTCAATCTGCGCGACCAGCGCGTGGTGGTCTGGGCCTCGGAGAACAAGAAACCCGAACTCATCGGCACATTGCCGGTCGAAAGCGGCGCGCCAGAGGAGCGAGCGGCTTTCCTTGCCTTCGGCCGCTGGCTGATGCCGCGCTCGGCGGCGGCGCTCGAGCACGCCATCGCGGGCTTGCGCGAAAAGGCCAGGCCCTTCGACCTGGTCATCGAATCGCAGGCCGGCGCCCCGCTCGAAGTGCATGGCCGCAAGAGCGCCGCGCACATACTGGTGCGGTTTGTGTCGCTTTCCGAGACCCAGCGCAGCCAGGCCCGGCTGAAGATCGACAACCAGCGGCTGGCCGCTGACCACGACACCATGATCGGCCTGCTCGAAGCGCTGAAGATGCCGGCATGGCTGCGCGACGAGCATGGACGCCTGAAATGGGTCAACCGGGCCTATGCCGACGCGGTCGAAGCCGAAAGCGCGGAAGCCGCCGTCCGTGACGCCAAGGAATTCCTCGGGGGCCAGGCACGCGAGGCAATCGACGCCCAGCACAAGACGCATCCGGTCTTCGAGCAGTCGCTCTCCACCGTGATCGAAGGCGACCGCCGCGTCTTCGCGGTGACCGACTTCGCCGGCGCCGACGGTTCGGCCGGCCTTGCCGCCGACACCAGCGCCATCGAGACCATTCGCGGCGAATATGAGCGGACGGTGCGCAGCCACGCCGACACGCTCGACCAGCTCAACACCGCCGTCGCCATCTTCGACACCGACGAGAAGCTGCGCTTCTTCAACCAGGCGTTCCAGAAACTGTGGGGCCTGGACAGCGGCTTCCTGCACAGCGCGCCCGACAATGCGCTTTTGCTCGACCGGCTGCGCAGCGAAGGCAAGATTGCCGAGCAACCCGAATGGCGCCGCTGGAAGGAAGGCCTGCTCGGCGCCTATCGCGCGGTCGAATCGCAGGAACATTGGTGGCATCTGCCCGACGGCAAAACCATCCGCGTCGTCGCCAACCCGCAGCCCAAGGGCGGGGTCACCTGGGTGTTCGAGAACCTGACCGAAAAGATGGACCTGGAAAGCCGCTACCGCACCGCGGTGCGCGTCCAGGGCGAAACGCTCGACAATCTCGCCGAAGGCGTGGCGGTGTTCGGCCCCGATGGTCGGCTGCGCCTGTCGAACCCGGCCTTTGCGACGCTCTGGGGATTGAGCGGCGAAGCCGCCAAGCCCAATGTGCACGTTTCCACGATACGCGACCTTTGCGACCGCCAGGCGGTCGACAGCCCGTGGCCGGGTTTCGTCGCCGCCATCACCGGTTTCGACGACGAACGCCGCGACCGGCACGGCCAGAGCGAGCTCAACAACGGCACCGTGCTGCGCTACGCCGTGATCCCGCTGCCGAACGGGCAAGTGATGATGACCTTCGTCGACGTCACCGACAGCGTGCATGTCGAACGTGCGCTGAAGGACAAGAACGAGGCGTTGGAGAAGTCGGACCAGCTCAAGAACGACTTCGTCCAGCACGTGTCCTACGAACTGCGTTCGCCGCTGACCAACATCATCGGCTTCACCGAACTGCTTTCACTGCCGACGACCGGGCCGCTGAACCAAAAGCAGCGCGAATATGTCGAGCATGTCAGCTCGTCCTCCTCGGTGCTGCTGACCATTGTCAACGACATACTCGACCTTGCGACCGTCGATGCCGGCATCATGCAGCTCGACATTTCCGAGGTGCATGTCGACCGCACCATCGCGGCGGCCGCGGAACTCGTCGCCGACCGGTTGCAGGAGCATTCGATCCGGCTCGAGGTCGATGCTGCTGCCGCGCCGAAGACGTTCCATGGCGACGAGACCCGCATCCGCCAGATCCTCTACAATCTGCTCAGCAACGCCGCCAACTACGCGCCGGAAGCCAGCACCATCCGGCTTGCCTGCCGCCATCTGGCGGACGGGGTGGAATTTTCCGTTCACGACGATGGACCCGGCATGCCGCCGGACGTGCTGGACTCGGTGTTCCGCCGCTTCGAACCGCGCACCAATGGCGGCCGCCGCCGGGGCGCCGGCCTCGGCCTGTCGATCGTCAAGAGCTTTGTCGAACTGCATGGCGGCAATGTTCGCATCGAAACCGGCAAGGACAAGGGCACGACCGTCATCTGCACCTTCCCCGACATGCCGGGCATCCGCGCCGCGGCCGAGTAGCGCGCTCGATGACGGGACCTGTGCTGGAGCGTTTGCTCGCGGATGAGACACAGACAGCGCGGCTGGGCGAGGATCTGGCGCTGTCCCTGCGCGCCGGCGACGTGCTGGCGCTCAAGGGCGATCTCGGCGCCGGCAAGTCGACATTGGCGCGGGCACTGATCAGGGCGCTGGCCGATGATGCCAGCCTCGACGTGCCGAGCCCGACCTTCACCCTGGTGCAGAGCTACGACACGCGCATTCCGGTGCACCATTTCGACCTTTACCGCCTGGCCTCGGCAGCCGAGCTCGACGAACTCGGCTTCGACGAGGCGCTGACGCAAGGGGCTGCCCTGGTCGAATGGCCCGAGCGGGCGGAGGACTATCTGCCGAAGACGACGCTCTTGATTGAACTCGTCCAGCATGGCGAGGGCCGGCTGGCGCGGCTGTCGGGGCAAGGCGCTGCCTTCGACCGCGCGGCGCGGTCGCTGGCCATGCGCGGTTTTCTCGAAAATGCCGGCTGGGGAGAAGCGCGGCGGCGCCATTTCATCGGCGATGCCTCCGCCCGCTCCTACGAGATCGTGACGCTCGCCGGCCAGGAGCCGCGCGTGCTGATGAACTCGCCGCGGCTGGTGCTCGGCCCGCCCGTGCGAGACGGCAAACCCTATGCCGTGATTGCCCACACCGCCCAGTCGGTCACCGCCTTCGTCGCCATCGACCGCGCCTTGAAGGCCGGTGGCGTCAGCGTTCCGCAAATCCATGCCGAGGACCAGGACCAGGGCTTTTTGCTGCTCGAACATCTCGGTTCCGAGGGGTTTCTCGGCAAGGACGGCGAGCCAGTGGCCGAGCGCTATGCGGCGGCGGCCGAGCTGTTGGCCATGATGCATGGCAGGAGCTGGCCGCAGCGCCTGCAAGCCGGACCCGGCAGCTTCCATGAGGTGCCGCCCTTCGACCGCGACGCGATGATGATCGAAGCCGATCTGCTGGTCGACTGGTATGTGCCGGCGATATCGGGCGGCCCGCCAAGCGACGACCTGCGCTCGGGCTACGCCAGGGAATGGAACGCGCTTTTCGACCGGCTGCAAGGCAGCGAATACGCGCTGATGCTGCGCGACTTCCATTCGCCCAACATCATCTGGCGCGACGACCGCGCCGGCCACGACCGGCTGGGCGTCGTCGACTTCCAGGATGCGCTGATCGGGCCTTCAGCCTATGACGTCGCCTCGCTGGCCATGGACGCCCGTGTCACCATCTCACCTGAGATCGAGAAGAAAACGCTCGATGCCTATGTCGCGGCGCGCCATGCGGCAGGCGCCTTCGACGACGTAAGCTTCCTGCAAGCCTATGCAATCATGGCCGCGCAGCGCAATTCCAAGATCCTCGGCATTTTCGTGCGTCTCGAAAAGCGCGACGGCAAACCTTATTATTTGAAGCACCTGCCGCGCATCCGCGACTATCTGCGCCGGGCGCTGTCCCACCCGGCACTTGCCAGCCTGCGGGAATTCTACAATACGCACGGGCTGCTCGAGGAACGAACGCTGTGACGAGACCGAACACTGCCATCGTCCTTGCCGCCGGGCTCGGCAAGCGCATGCGGCCGATCACCGATACGATCCCCAAGCCGCTGGTCAGGATCGCCGGCAAGACCTTGCTCGACTGGGGGCTCGACAGTCTCGCCGCCGCCGGCGTCGCCAAGGCGGTGGTCAACGTCCACTATCTTCCCGAGCAGATCGTCGCCCATGTCGCGGCGCGCAGCGCTCCGCAGATCATCATTTCCGATGAGAGCGACCGGTTGCTCGATTCGGCCGGCGGCATCGTCAAGGCGCTGCCGGAATTGGGCCAACAACCCTTCTACATCCTCAATGCCGACACGTTCTGGATCGACCACGGTCCGCTCAATCTCGGCCGGCTTGCCCTTGCGTGGGACGCCGCGAAAATGGATATTCTGCTGATGCTGGCGGATCTCCATCAGGCGACAGGTCACTGTGGCAGCACCGATTTCCTGGTGGCGCCGGACGGAGCCTTGCGGCGCTCGAAAGGCGATCCGGCCGGCCTGATTTATGCCGGTGCCGCGATCGTTCATCCACGCCTGTTCAAGGATGCAACGGCCGAACCGCATTCGCTCAACGCCTATTTCGACAAAGCCATCGCCGCCGGCCGGCTGTTCGGCATGCCGATGCACGGCCACTGGATTACCGTCGGCACGCCCGATGCCATCCCGCAGGCGGAAGAAGCCGTCGCCGGCGCGCTAGCCGAGATGCAATGAGCGGCTCAAGCCGCGTTTTCTCTATTCCCCCCGGAGCGCCGTTCCTGCCGACGCTGGCCGAGGCGCTGCTTGCCGGTCGCCTGGTCCCGGGATTTCGTTTCGACGGCGATCCGCTCGCTCTGGCCGATGTCACCATCTATGTGCCGACGCGTCGTGCCGCGCGCGCCTTGCGCGGTGTCTTCGTCGACAGCTTGAGGGCACGCGGCGGCGGCGGTTCGGCGATCCTGCCGATCATCCGCCCGCTCGGCGAATTCGACGAGGACGAAGCCCTGTTCGAGGCCGAGCCAGCGGCGGCGATCGACCTCGCGCCGCCGATCTCGGCGACCGAACGCCTGTTGCTGCTGACGCCGCTGGTGCGTGCCTGGAAACGCCGGTTGCCGGAGCATGTGGCCAAGCTTTTCGCCGAGGAAATCGTCATCCCGGCCTCCACCGCCGACGCAATCTGGCTGGCGCGCGATCTCGCAGGGCTGATGGACGAGATCGAGACGGAAGGCACCGACTGGACCAAGCTCGCAGATCTGGTCACCGGCAACCTTGCCGGCTGGTGGCAGGTGACGCTCGAATTCCTCGGCATCGTCACCGATGCCTGGCCGAAATTCCTCAGGGAAAGCGACCGCTCCAATCCGGCCGCGCATCGCAGCGCGCTGATCCGCTCCGAGGCGGCGCGGCTGCGGCGCAATCCGCCAGCCGCGCCGGTCATCGCCGCGGGGTCGACCGGCTCCATCCCGGCGACGGCGGAGCTGCTTGCAGCGATTGCCCGCCTGCCCGGCGGCGCCATCGTGCTGCCCGGGCTCGACCGGACGCTGGACGAAGCGTCCTTCCAGGCGCTTGTCGCCCCCGGCGCGCGACCGGCCGTGCTTGGCCACCCGCAATATGGCCTGGCCAGGCTGATCGGCAAGATCGGCGTGCTGCGCTCAGATATCGAGGAAATCGGCACCGCCGAGCCGCACCTTGCGCTTCGCGCCGCGCTTGTCGGCGAGGCGCTGCGGCCGGCCGAGACCACCGAATTGTGGGCCGAAACACGCAGCGGGTTTTCGGCGTCCGATATTGCCGGTGCCTTTGCCGAGGTGACGCTGCTGGAAGCCGCCAGTGAGCGCGACGAAGCCGTCGCCATCGCCGTCGCGCTGAAGCAGGCCGTCGAACAGCCCGGCCAAAGGGCCGCGCTCGTCACCGGCGACCGCGCGCTGGCGCGGCGCGTTGCGGTGGAGCTCAGGCGCTTCGGCGTGGTCGCCGACGATTCCGGCGGCACGCCGCTCGCCAACAGCCCGGCGGCCAGCCTGCTCCGGCTGGCGCTCGAAGCAGTGTTCCGGCCGGGCGATCCGGTCGGCCTTTTGTCGCTGCTCAAGCATCCGCTGCTCGGCCTCGGCCTCGAACGCGCCGATGTGCGCCACGCGGCGGAACTGGTCGAACTGGTGGCGCTGCGCGGCGGCACCGGTCGCCCCGACATCGTTTCGCTGCCGGACTTGTTCGAGGCCCGACTGACGAGCCTCGGCGATGACAGCCGGCCGCCCTTCTGGTTTTCCCGTCTCACCGTGCGCTCCATCGAGGATGCTCGAACCCTCCTCGTACGACTGACGGAAGCGCTGGCTCCGCTTTCGGCGTTTCGCGACCAAGCGGAAGCCGATCTTGCCGCGCTGGTCAAAGCCAGCGTGGTGGCCCTGGAAAGCCTCGGGCGCGCCGCCGATGGCGGCCTGGGCGACCTCTATGCCGGCGATGCCGGTGAAAAGCTCGCCGAGCTGCTGCGCGGGTTGGTCGCCGCTTCGGCATCGCTGTCGTTCGCTGCCAGCGAGTGGCCCGATGTGATGAACGCGCTGATCGCGCCCGAGACGGTCAAGCCGGCGCAAGGCACCGACAGGAACATCGCCATCTGGGGGGCGCTGGAAGCGCGCTTGCAGGATGTCGACACGCTGGTCATTGGCGGGCTCAACGAAGGCGTGTGGCCGCGCAAGCCGGAGAGCGACCGCTTCATGTCGCGGCTGATGAAGACCGGCATCGATCTCGAACCGCCGGAGCGGCGCATCGGCCTTGCCGCGCATGATTTCCAGATGGCGATGGGCGCGATGCACGTCGTTCTGGCCCGCTCGGCGCGTTCCGGCGACGCGCCCGCCGTGCCGTCGCGCTGGCTGCAGCGGCTACTTACCTTCACCGGCAACGACCAGGCGGCAACCTTGCGCCGGCGTGGCGACGAACTGCTCGCCTGGGCACGCGCACTCGACACCGGCCCAAAGCAGGATTTCGCGCCGCGGCCGCAACCGAAGCCGCCATTGGCGGTGCGCCCAACGCATTTCTCGGTCACCGAGATCGAGACGTTGCGCCGGGATCCCTATGCCGTCTATGCCAGACGTATCCTCGGCCTGATGCCGCTCGATGCGCTCATCCGTGATCCCGGCGCGGCCGAGCGCGGTACGCTGTTCCACGCCATCCTGCATTTGTTCTCGTCGCGCGTTGCCGATCCGCGCGCACCCGACGCGCTGGCCGGTCTCATTGCCGCCGGCCGCGCCTGCTTTGCCGAAGCCGCCCTTCCGGCCGATGTCGAGGCGGTGTGGTGGCCGCGCTTCGAAAAGCTCGCCGCCAACATCGTCGAATGGGAGCGCACGCGTGCCGATGCGGTGGTCCGGCGCCATGCCGAGGAGCGTGCCGGCAAGACCCTCGTCGGCCAGTCCGGCGTGACGCTGTCCGGCTATGCCGACCGCGTCGATCTGCTGGCCGGCGGCATGGCCGATATTCTGGACTACAAGACGGGCTCCTCGCCCTCCAAGGCGCAGGCGCACACGCTGCTGGCGCCGCAGCTGGCGCTGGAAGGCGCGCTGCTGCGGCGCGGCGCGTTCAAGGATCTGGGGGCGCGCGAGCCGTCGCAGCTGGCCTTCATCAGGCTAAAGCCGAATGGCGAGGTGTTCGAGGAGTCCATTCTCGAGCACAACCGCCAGCCACGGACCGCCGCAGATCTTGCCGAAGAGGCTTGGGCGCGGCTGGAAAAGCTGCTGATCCACTATGCCGACCCGCAGACCGGCTATCTGTCGCGCGCGCTGCCGTTTCGCGAGGGCGAGACAGATGGCGATTACGACCATCTCGCCCGTGTGCTCGAATGGTCGGCCGGTGGCGATGCCGGCGACGAGGGAGGGGAGGCATGAAGAAGGCCTATCCCATCCCGAGCGATACCGCCAACAGCCAGGCCCGCGCCGCCGATCCGCAGAATTCGGCCTGGGTGTCGGCGAATGCCGGCTCCGGCAAGACCCATGTGCTGGCCCAGCGCGTCATCCGGCTGCTGCTCAACGGCACCGACCCGTCGAAGATCCTGTGCCTGACCTATACGCGCGCCGCCGCCGCCAACATGTCGAACCGGGTCTTTTCCACGCTGTCGGACTGGACGGTGCTCGGCGATGCCGAGCTGGCCGCGAAGATCGAGGCGCTTGAAGGGCGGCGGCCCGACCGCGACACCATGCGGCGGGCCCGGCGCCTGTTCGCCGAGGCGCTGGAGACGCCGGGCGGACTGAAGATCCAGACCATCCACGCCTTCTGCGAATCGGTGCTCCACCAGTTCCCTCTGGAAGCCAATATTCCGGCCCATTTCGAGATGCTCGACGGCCAGATGGAGGCATCGCTTTTCGCCGCCGCGCGGCGCGAGATGATCTCCGGCACGGCTGCCGGCAACCCGGATCTGGCCGACGCCTTCGCCACCGTGCTGGAACGCGGCGGCGAGGCCGGTCTCGATGCCTTGCTCGGCGAGATTGTGCGCAAGCGCGACGGATTGCGGCAGTTCCTCGACGCGGTCGGGCGTGACGGCTTCCAGCCTTTGTTCGATGAATTCCATTTCCGCCCTGGCCAGACCACCGAAGGGATTGCAGCATCGGCCTGGCCGCTGCCCGGCTTCCTGCCCGACTATTTCGCGGGCTTCGCCCAGGCCGCCGAATCCACCGACGCCAGATCGGTGCTGAACAACATCCTGCCCTATGCGCGCCAGGCTTTCGCCGAGAGCGATCCCGTTCGCCGCCTGCAATTGCTGGCCAGAGCCTTCCTCAAGACCGATGGCGATCCCTACGACCCGGCAAAGGCCTTCAAGAAAGCCCTGAACGACCGGCTGCCGGACCTGGCCGAGCGCTATGTCTCGGCGGCAAGCACCATCGTCGAAACCGTCGACCGGCTGGCGCTGTTCCGCATGTTGGAAGGCACACGCGCGGCACTGACCATCGCCGACTGGCTGATCGCCCGCTACGACGTGCTGAAGCGCAGCCGGGGTTTCCTCGACTTCAACGATTTGATCACCCGCACGGTCAACCTCCTGGCGCGGCCCGATGCCGGCCCTTGGGTGCAATACAAGCTCGACCAGGGCATCGACCACATCCTGCTCGACGAGGCACAGGACACCAGCCCGGATCAATGGGAGGTGGTGAAGCGGCTGGCGGAGGAATTTTTCGCCGGCTTCGGCGCGCGCGACAGGGTCCACCGCACGGTCTTCGCCGTCGGCGACGAGAAGCAGTCGATCTATTCCTTCCAGGGAGCCGCGCCGGATTCCTTCGCCGACAGCCGGCTGCTGTTCGCCGGCCGGGTGCGCGATGCCGAGGCGTCCTTCGCCGACCTCAAGCTGACCTGGTCGTTCCGCTCGACCGACGACGTCCTGGCCGCCGTCGACCGCGTCTTTGCCGATCCTGTCGTGCGGCGCGGCATCAGCCATGATCCCGATCCGCTGAGCCACAAGGCCATCCGCACCGATGCACCGGGCTATGTCGAGGTCTGGCCATCGATCGGCGCCGACGTCGTCGACGAACCCGACGACTGGACGCAAGCCATCGACCACGCCCATGCGCCGGCGGTGCGCGTTGCCGAGAATGTCGCGGCGACCATTGCCGGCTGGATCGGCAGAAGCGAGATCGTCGAAGGCCGCGGCAAGCGGCTTCGCCCGGGCGACGTGCTGGTGCTGGTGCGCAAGCGCGACAGTTTTGTTCACGCGCTGACCCGCGCCTTGAAACGCCGCGACATTCCGGTCGCCGGTGCCGACCGGCTGAGCCTGCCGGGCCACATCGCGGTCAAGGACCTGATCGCGCTCGGCCATCTCCTGCTCCAGCCGCAGGACGATCTGTCGCTCGCGGCCGTGCTGCGCAGCCCGATCTTCGACCTGCCGGAGGAGACGCTGTTCACACTCGCCGCGCAGAGGCTGCCGGGCGTGTCTCTGGCCACGTCGCTGCGCCAGCATGCCGAAAAAAACGAGCGCCTGGCGAAGATTGTCGCGCAACTCGACGTCTGGGCTGGCGAGGCCGCCTTCAAGCCTGTGTTCGAGTTCTATGCCGGCCTGCTGGCGCGCGACGGCGTGCGCCGAAAAATGATCGCCCGGCTTGGGCCCGAAGCCGGCGATATTCTCGATGAATTCCTGAGCTTCTGCCTTGCCGAGGAACGGACCGGCCTCCCCGGACTGGAAGCCTTCCTGTCGACGCTGGAAAATGCCGGACCCGAGATCAAGCGCGAGATGGACCAGACCCGCGACGAGGTCCGCGTCATGACCGTGCACGCCGCCAAGGGCCTGGAGGCGCCGGTGGTGTTCCTGGTCGATGGCGGCTCCGCCCCGTTCAGCGACCAGCATCTGCCGCGGCTGATGCCGTTCGACGGCTCGGGCACCTTCTGGGACGGCAAAGGCTATCTCTGGCGTTCGGCCAGCGATGTCGCCAACGGCTTCTCGAAGGCGGCAGCCGCCCGCGCCCGCGAACTCGCCGACGACGAATACCGCCGGCTGCTCTATGTCGGCATGACCCGCGCCGAGGACCGGCTGATCGTCTGCGGCTATCACGGCAAGCGGGCACCA
Organism: Mesorhizobium sp. WSM4310; assembly: GCF_007003935.1. NCBI lineage: Bacteria > Pseudomonadati > Pseudomonadota > Alphaproteobacteria > Hyphomicrobiales > Phyllobacteriaceae > Mesorhizobium > Mesorhizobium sp. WSM4310. The sequence goes on along the minus strand of NZ_VFTA01000015.1, from coordinate 129,616 downwards.
AGCACCGGCACCTGGCATTCGATCGTCAGTCGCGCGCTCACCGGCGCGCCGGAAAGCGAACAGCGCGCGCATCCCGCCGGCGGCGAGCCGGTGCACCGTTTCCACGTCACCAAGCTGCCGCCCGTCGCGGCGAGCGCCGATGAACAGGCGCGGCGGGCCGATGCTTTCGGTCCGCTGCCGGGGACGCTGTTCCGCCCCTTGCCGCCCTTCGAGGACCTGCCGCGGCCGCTGTCGCCATCCGGCGCCTCGGCGCTGATCGATGAAGGCAAGGAAGCGGTCATCGACAAGGCTTCGCCGGTGCTGGACGCCGACGCCGAACCGGGCTTTGCCGTGCTGCGCGGGCTGGCTTTGCACAAGCTGCTGCAGATGCTGCCCGGCATTGCCGAGGGTGAACGCCAAGGTGCCGCCGAGCGTTATCTCGCGCGAACGGGTGCCGCATGGCCGCCGTCGGAGCGGGACAAGGCCCTGGCATCGGTCATCGCCATCCTCGACGACCCGCGCCTCGGCCAATTGTTCGCGCCCTCCTCGCGCGCCGAGGTGGCTATCATGGGCAGCCTGGAGGTGAGGGGCAAAACGCGCTCGATTTCCGGCAAGATCGACCGGCTGGCGGTGACAGCGGACACGATTTCGATCGTCGACTACAAGACCAACCGGCCGGCGCCCCCCTCACTGGCCGAGGTTCCTCCGGCCTATCTTTTGCAGTTGGCGCTTTATCGCGCCCTGCTGCAGCCGCTTTATCCCGGGCGCGAGGTGAAAGCCGCCCTTTTATTCACCGAAACGCCAAGGCTGATCGAACTGCCGGCCCGGGCCATGGATGACGCCCTTGCCCGACTCACGGGAGCGTGACACAAGACCTGCTTGAAGAAGGGCTAGATAACCACCACATTTGGTGCGACAAAGAACTCTCGAAAGGAATTTTCCGCATGGGTGCAACCGTCAAGGTCGACAAGAACAATTTTCAGGCTGACGTGCTCAACGCCAACGTACCGGTGGTGGTCGATTTCTGGGCGGAATGGTGCGGCCCCTGCAAGCAGATCGCGCCGTCGCTTGAGGACATCGCTCTCGAACTCGGCAGCAAGATCAAGATCGCCAAGCTCAACATCGACGAGAATCCCGAGTTGGCCGCGCAGTTCGGCGTGCGCTCGATCCCGACGCTGATGATCTTCAAGGGCGGTGAAGTGGCCGACATGAAGGTTGGCGCCGCGCCGAAGACCGCGCTGTCGCACTGGATCAATGGCAGCCTCTGATCCGACTGAATTTCCCGATATCAAAAGCCCGGCCATCGCGCCGGGCTTTTTGTTGGCGCCATCGGCTAGTCCGCTCTGGCCCTCACATCGGGGCACGCCATGTCTTCTGCTGGCAGCAGAAACAGGAGAGCGACATGACCGGATCCGCCAAGGCCACCGTCTTCATCGACAATGAGCGCGTCATCGTCACCGAATACCGCTTCCAGCCCGGCGACAACACCGGCTGGCATCGCCATGGCCACGACTATGTCGTGGTGCCGCTGATGGACGGCAAGGTGAAGCTCAAGACCAAGGACGGCGAAACCTTCGCCGAGATGAAGAAGGGCGCGCCCTATTTCCGCAAGGAAGGTGTCGAGCACGACGTCATCAGCGCCAATGATGGCGAATATGCCTTTATCGAGATCGAGCTGAAGTGAACCGCCAAGGCCGTGCCCGGACGGGTGCAAGCCGGAACGCGGTCACCAGTCGGCGATGCGGTCGCCGCCGATGAACTGCGCGCTTTTGTCGGTGTACTCGAACAGCTCGATCTTCACGCCGTTGGGATCGCGGATCCAGGCCTGAAAGGTGTCGTCGCAGGCATGCTTCTTCGCGGTCACGTCGATGCCCTTCGACTTGATATGGGCGATCGCGGCGTCGATGTCTTCGACTTCCAGGCAGAAGTGGTTGATCTGGTTGAGTTCGCTGTAGGTGGCGGCATCCTTCTGGAACACCTCGACATGGCTGCGGCCGCCGCAGTCGAGGTAGAAGCCGAAAATCTCGCCGTCACGCAGGAAATTGAACCGCGTGTCCATGCCGAGCACGTCGCGGTAGAAACTGCGCGTCGCTTCCAGGTCATGGGCGAAAATGCAGACATGGGCGAGCTGCTTTATCTTGATCATCACGGGCTCCCTGCGCCGGTCATCAAGCGCTCACGTCGGCGGCGTGCCATTCTCGGCCAGCACCGCGCCGGCCAGATAAAGTGACCCGCCGATCAGGATGCGCGGCGGCGGGCCATCCCAGGTGTCGCGCAGCAGCATCAGCGCGTTGGCGACGGAACTCACCGGCTCGGCCGTCAGCCCGGCTTCCGTGGCGCGGACCGCCAGTTCGTCGTTCGGCACGCCCGCATCGCTCAGGCTCACCGGCACGGTGTAGACATGCCGGACGAGACCCTTGAAGGCGCGGAAATAGCCGCTCTGGTCCTTGGTGTTGATCATTCCCGAAATGATGAAGAGCGGGCGCGGGTTCTTTTCTTCCTGCTCGGCCAGCGCCTCGGCGACGACCACGCCGGCGCCCGGATTGTGGCCGCCGTCGAGCCAGATGTCGGCGCCCTTCGGCGCCAGATCCGTCAGCCGGCCCTGCATCAGTTTCTGCATGCGACCGGGCCAGGCGACGTGGGTCATCGCCTTTTCGGCGGCGCGGTGGCTGATCTCGAAGCCGGCCGCCTTGACCGCGGCGATCGCGGCGGCGGCATTGGCGAACTGGTGGCGCCCGGGCAGACGCGGCGGCGGCAAATCCATCAGGCCATCCTCGTCCTGATAGACCATGCGGCCGTTTTCCTCGAAGGCGAGGAAATCCTGGCCATAGACGAAGGTCGGGCACTCCAGCCGCTCGGCGGTTTCGATCAGCACCTGCAGCGCTGTCTCGCTTTCCTGCGCGCCGATCACCACCGGGCAGCCGCGCTTCATGATGCCGGCCTTTTCGGCGGCGATCAGTTCGACACGGTCGCCAAGATAGGCTTCGTGGTCCATCGACACCGGCATGATCACCGAGACGGCGGGCCTGGCGACGATATTGGTGGCGTCGAAGCGGCCACCAAGGCCGACCTCAATGATGGCGGCTTCGGCCGGATGTTCGGAAAATAGGATGAAGGTGACAGCGGTGAGTATCTCGAAGACGGTGATTTTCTGACCGTCATTGGCCTTGGCGACGCGGGCAATGGCTTCGGCGAAGACATCGTCATCGACCAGCCTGCCGCCGCCTTCGGCGGCCAGCCGGTAGCGCTCGGCCCAGTTCACCAGATGCGGCGACGTGTGGACATGGACAAGGTGGCCGGCGGCTTCGAGCAGTGCACGCGAAAAGGCGGCGCAGGAACCCTTGCCGTTGGTGCCGGCGATGTGGATGACCGGCGGCAGCAGATCCTGCGGATTGCCAAGCCGCTCCAGGAGCCGCGTGATGCGGTCGAGCGAAAGGTCGAAACCTTTCGGATGAAGCGCCATCAGGGCTTCGATTTCGCGGTCGGCGGCAAGCGTTGTCATGGCAGAATCCCGGCGCATGGCCCGAGCACCAGAATCAATCCCGGAATGGCCATGGCAATCAAAAGGCTACAGCGAGCCATGGACATGGCGCAATCGCTGTTCGCGGCGGCCAACGCCGCGTTATGCATGTCGTTTTCCCAAAACCGAGGTCATTTTTGGGCGACATGCACAGTGTCGCGTCAGGCTTGCGGCCTGGTTTCGGCGGCAACGACCGCGGGCGGCAGAATTTCCGGCTCCAGCGGCTTTTGCTCGCCCGGCATCTTGAGCAGCATCTTCAACAGCCGCGCGATCGTTTGGCGCATCTCCAGCCGCGACACCACCATGTCGACCATGCCGTGCTCCATCAGGTATTCGGAGCGCTGGAAGCCGTCCGGCAGTTTCTCGCGGATGGTCTGTTCAATGACGCGCGGCCCGGCAAAGCCGATCAGCGCGCCGGGTTCGGCGATGTGCACGTCGCCCAGCATGGCGTAGGAGGCGGTGACGCCGCCAGTGGTCGGGTTGGTCAGCACAACGATATAGGGAAGGCCGGCTTCCTTCAGCCGGTCGACACCGACCGTGGTACGCGGCAGCTGCATCAGGGACAAAATACCTTCCTGCATGCGGGCGCCGCCGGAAGCGGCGAACAGGATCAGCGGCCGCTTGCGCTGCAGGGCGACTTCGAAACCGTGCACGATGGCGTCACCCGCGGCCATGCCGAGCGAGCCGCCCATGAAGGCGAAGTCCTGCACGGTCACCACCACCGGCAGGCCTTCGACGGTTCCCAGCGCATTGATGATCGCGTCTTCCAGGCCTGTCTTGGCCTTGGCGTCTTTCAGCCGGTCGACATAGCGCTTCTCGTCGCGGAATTTCAGCGGATCCTGCGTGACCTTGGGGTTGTCCAGGGCCTCGTATTTGCCGTCGTCGAAAAAGAACTTCAGCCGCTCCTTGGCCGAAATCTTCATGTGATGGCCGGAAGACGGGATGACGAACTGATTGGATTCCAGATCCTTGTGGAACACCATTTCGCCGGTCTCGGGATCCTTGATCCAGAGATTCTCGGGCATGTCGGTGCGCCGGCCGAGCATCGAATTGATCTTCGGGCGAACGTAATTGGTGATCCAGTTCATCGCTTCGGCTCCTGTCCTGACGAAGACGTAGGAAAACTATTCGGCGGCAGCAAGGCGGGCCGAACGCACGCCTTGCGCCAGGCCGCTGACCAGCGTGGCGACGGCCTCGGCCGGGTCGGCGGTCTTTTCGCCCTTCGGTCCCAGCACATTGGCGACCGCATTGACGATGGCCGTGCCGACGACGACGCCATCGGCATTGGCGCCGATGACACGCGCCTGCTCGGCGGTCTTGACGCCGAAGCCGACGCAGACCGGCAGATCGGTATGGCCCTTGATACGGTTGACGGCGGCGGCCACCTTGCCGGTGTCGGCCAGCGCCGAGCCGGTAATGCCGGTCATCGAGACATAGTAGACGAAGCCCGACGTGTTCTGCAGCACCTTGGGTAGGCGCTTGTCGTCGGTGGTCGGCGTCGCCAGGCGGATGAAGTTGATGCCGGCCTTCAGCGCCGGAATGCAAAGCTCCTCGTCCATTTCCGGCGGCAGGTCGACGACGATCAGCCCGTCGATGCCGCTGGCCAGAGCGTCTTTCAGGAAGCGGTCGACGCCGTAGATATAGATCGGGTTGTAGTAGCCCATCAGCACGATCGGCGTTTCATTGTCGCCGGCGCGGAACTCGGACGCCATCTTCAGCGTCTTGACCAGCGTCTGGCCGCCTTTCAGCGCCCGCAGGCCCGCCGCCTGGATCGCCGGGCCGTCGGCCATCGGATCGGAAAACGGCATGCCGAGTTCGATGATGTCGGAGCCGGCGCCGGGCAGCGCCTTCATGATCGACAGCGAGGTGTCGTAGTCGGGGTCGCCGCCCATGAAATAGGTGACGAGCGCCGGGCGGCCCTCGGTCTTCAGCTTCGCCATGCGGCGGTCGATGCGGGTCGTCATGACTGGCCCTTTGGACGAATTTTGCTCATAGTCAACTCCCAAATCGAAACTGTCCAAAGGGCCTAGATCTCCATGCCCAGCATCGAGGCCACCGTGTGCACGTCCTTGTCGCCACGGCCGGACAGGTTGACGATGACGATCTGGTCCTTGTCCATGGCGGGCACGATCTTCACCGCATGAGCGATGGCGTGCGCGGATTCCAGTGCCGGGATGATGCCTTCGACGCGGGTCGTCAGCTTGAAGGCTTCCAGCGCCTCATCGTCGAGGATCGGCACGTATTCGACGCGGCCGGAGTCGCGCAGCCAGGAATGCTCCGGGCCGACGCCGGGATAGTCGAGGCCGGCCGAGATCGAATGGCCGTCCATGATCTGGCCGTCGGCGTTCTGCAGGAGATAGGTGCGGTTGCCGTGCAGCACGCCTGGCGAACCGGCATTCATCGAGGCGCAGTGTTCGATGCCGTCGAGACCGCGCCCGCCCGCCTCGATGCCGATGATGCGCACATCCTTGTCGTCGAGGAAGGGATGGAACAGGCCGATGGCGTTCGAGCCGCCGCCGACAGCGGCGATGATGGTGTCGGGCAGCCGGCCTTCCTGTTCGAGGATTTGCGCGCGTGCCTCGGTGCCGATCACCGACTGGAAGTCGCGCACCAGTTCCGGATAGGGATGCGGGCCGGCGGCGGTGCCGATCAGGTAATAGGTGTCCTCGACATTGGTGACCCAATCGCGAAGGGCTTCGTTCATGGCGTCCTTCAGCGTTCCGTGGCCGGCGGTGACCGGCCGCACTTCGGCGCCGAGCAGCTTCATGCGGAACACGTTCGGGCTTTGCCGGGCAACGTCGGTGGCGCCCATATAGACGACGCAAGGGTAGCCGAAGCGCGCGGCGACGGTGGCGGATGCCACGCCATGCTGGCCGGCGCCGGTCTCGGCGATGATGCGCTTCTTGCCCATGCGCTTGGCCAGCAGGATCTGGCCGAGGCAGTTGTTGATCTTGTGCGAGCCGGTATGGTTCAGGTCCTCGCGCTTGAAATAGACTTTTGCACCACCGAGATGCTTCGTGAGACCCCCGGCGAAATACAGCTTCGACGGCCGTCCGGCATAATGGGTCGAAAGATCGGTCAGCTCAGCCCTGAAGTCCGGATCGTTCTTGACCTCGTTCCAGTGCCGCTCGAGGTCGAGGATCAGCGGCATCAGCGTTTCGGCGACGAAACGACCGCCGAAAATGCCGAACATGCCCTGTTCGTCGGGTCCGGTGCGGAAGGAATTGGGTGTCGCCGGCTGATCCATCGCCGATCTCCTAAATCTTATGTTTTGAGCATGTCCTTATCGGAAAACCGGATTCCACTTTTCCGGGACATGCTGCCTATCTAGTTCTAGAGCATGTCCTTATCGGAAAACCGGATTCCACTTTTCCGGGACATGCTCTGGTTGGAACCACACTCAGGCGGCGCGGTCGTCGCGTACTGCCCGGACGGCCCGGAAAAATTGTTCGATCAACGCCGGATCCTTGACGCCCGGCGCGCTTTCCACACCGGAGGAAATGTCTATTCCGGGCGGGTTCGCAAGCCGAAGGGCATCGCCGATATTGGCGGCGTTGAGCCCACCGGAAAGCATGTAATCGACGCCGGCGTCAAGGCCGGCAAGGATGCGCCAGTCGAAGGCGACGCCATTGCCACCCGGCAGTTCGGAGCCTTTCGGCGGCTTGGCATCGAACAGGAAGCGGTCGGCGACGTCGATGAACGGCTTGATCCGGTCGAGATCGGCTGCCTCGCTGAGCGGCAACGCCTTCATCACCGGCAAGCCAGAACGGGCTTTCAGTTCCGCCACCCTTTCGGGGGTTTCCGAGCCGTGCAGCTGCAACATGTCGGGCTGCATCGCCGTGACGATCGCGTCCAGGAAGGCGTCGCTGGCGTCGACTGTGACAGCAACCGCCAAGGCCTTGCCGCGCGCCGCTTCGCGCAGCCGCCCGGCTTCCGCCGGCTCGACATAACGTGGGCTCTTCGCGAAGAAGATAAAGCCGACATGGCTGGCACCGCCGGCGAGCGCCGCGGCCATTGCCTGGTCGGTCTTCAAGCCGCAGATTTTGATGTCGAGCGCCATGGCGCGGGAATTGGCATGAAATCGAGACAGAGTCGAGAAAAAGCATACCGTTTGCCGCCAAGCCCAAAGGCGCTACCTAATGATGGACGGGATTAATTGGCAGGATGCAGGGCGGGAGAACGATCATGGCCGACAGAACGGTTACGGAACTGAAGCAGAAGATCGCGCAGGCGCGCGAAGTCATCGCCCATCTGATGGACAAGGCCGCCTTCAACGGCGCCGAGGCGCATCGGGCGCTCGATTATTTCGGCAGCGATGAATTCGATCGGAATTTCCTGCCCTGGCCGCATCATGGCGATGAAGGGCTGCGGCCGGAGGAACTGAATGCAGCCAATGACGATTGAGTAGAGCGCCCCTGATTTCCGTCATCCTAGGGCGAAGCGGCGTAGTGCCCGGCCAGTCTCCCGCGCCTACACCAGCGGCGGCGGCCTTCTTCGCACTGCCAACATCCGCGCCTACTCGAACATGATCGCCTGCAGCGCGCCGCCATTGCGCTTCAGCCAGTCCTTGCAGCGGTCGGTGTCGGGGCAAAGTTTTTCGCACAATTTCCAGAATTTCGGGCCGTGGTTCATCTCCTTGAGATGCGCCACCTCGTGCGCCACGAGGTAGTTTATCACAGGCTGCGGCGCCATCATGATGCGCCAGGAGAAGGAGAGATTGCCCTCCGAGGTGCAGGAGCCCCAGCGGCTGGACGTGTCCTTGTAGCGGATCGCCTTGGCCCGCTTGCCGAGCGCCTCGGTGTGTTTGATCACCAGCTTCTCGATCTCCTTCTTGGCCTCACGCTTCAAGAAGTCGGCGATGCGGCGCGGCAGGTGCACACGGTCACCATGAACGATCAGCAGCGCGCCGCGCTCGTCACGCGATACCGTCACGGTACCGCGCTTCGACGGTTCATGGACGATGCGGTGCGGCACGCCCCGGATCGGGATCTTGATGCCCGGCCGCACTTGCGGGCGCGTCGGCACCTTGGCCAGGCGCTGCTCCAGCCAGTCCTGATGGCGGTCGAGGAACCTGTCCACCTCGCCGCGGCGCAGGCCGGGCGGCACGGTGATGCGCAGGCCCTGGCCGCCGGAATCGATGCGTAGCGTCAGGCGCCGAGCGCGGGCGCTCTCGACGATCTTGAGCGGCAGCGTGCGACCGGCGACGCAATATTCGCGCTCCACGACTGGCGTGGCCTTGGGCTTCGTCAGATTGCGGAAGAATCCGATGGTCATAGCGGGACGATACGCGATTCGAGAAAAACGACTAGAACAAAAAAGAAACGGCGCCGCTCGCGCGACGCCGTTTTTTCACGATCGGGCCTGCCCTACAGCGCCGCGCGTCCTCCGGGACGCGCAGAGGACGCTGTAGCACTTCAAGTTGGCGCATGACCTTTTCCGAAAACCGGTTCCGGTTTCCGGGGCCATGCGCTCGGCCTCAGTCGTCAAGCAGGTTCGAGCCCTTGCCACGCTTGGTGGGGGTCGTGCCGGTGCTCGGATCGGTCTTCGCCGGAGCGGTCGACTTGTTGCGCTTCGCCATGAAGCGGTCGAACTCGTCCTGATCCTTGGCGCGACGCAGTTCGCGGGCATAGTCGTCGAACTCGGTCAGCATGTCATCGAGCTTGCGGCGTTCCTCGGCGAGGCGCTCAAGCTCCTTTTCGCGCCAGTCGTCGAAAGCGACGTTGCCGGTGCGGGCGGAGCCATTGCCCCAGCGCGCGGCCTTGTCGGAACCGCGGCGGCAGCCGGCGAAGATGCCGTCGGTCGCACGGTTGACGTCACGCTTGAAGCCGTCGAGCCGGTCGCCCCAGATGATGTAGGCGAGCATGGCGAAGCCGAGCGGCCAGAACACCATGAAGCCGATCACCATCAACGCGATGGTTGCCGGCGTCCAGGCCGGGCGGATCAATGCAGATGTGTTCATTTTCTCCCATTCCTTCGGTTGGAGACAGCCAAGACCGGCTGCGTGGAATCGAAATGGGAAGGCAAAAACGGCGATTCAAGGCAATATCCGCCAAAACCGGACAAGGGCCTGAAATGATTATCGCTTTTTGAGACTGTCGAGGAAAAGCACGACCAGCCCGGTGATGAGGCCCCAAAATGCGGCGCCAACGCCGAACAGGGTCAACCCCGAAGCGGTGACGACGAAGGTGACGGTGGCGGCCATGCGATCGCCGTCGTGCTTCAGTGCGATCGCCAGCGCATTGGCGAGCGAGGCCATCAGCGCCAGACCCGCCACCAGCACGATCAGGCTTTGCGGCAGGACGGCGAATATCGCCACCAGCGAGGCGCCGAAAATCGCGAAGATGAGATAGGCGAGCGCATAAAAGGGGCCGGTCTTCCAGCGCTCGGCGGGGTCGGGATGGACGTCCGGCCCGGTGCAGATCGCCGCCGAAATCGCCGCCAAATTGGTCGTCGAGCCACCGAATGACGCCGACAACAGGGAAAACAGTCCGGTGACGCCGATCAGCGGCCCGGGTTCGGGATGGTAGCCGGCGGCGCGCAGCACGGCCAGCCCGGAGAGGTTCTGAGAGGCCATGGTGACGAGATAAAGCGGCAGCGCCAGGCCGATCATCGCCTTGGCGGTGAAATCAGGCGCGATCAGCGTCAGCGTCGACAGTTCCGGTGTCGGCAGGCCGCCGACACGGCCGGTGAGAAATGCGGCGAGACCGCCGCCGACCAGCACCGACAGCACCGACAGCGCCGGGTGGAACACGCGGATCAAGAAGAAGGCCGCGATCAGCGGCAGGATCAGCCAGGGGTCGACGGGAACGGTCTTGACCGCATTGAGGGCGAAGGTGACGACGATGCCGCCCAGCATGCCGGAAGCGACCGAGGGCGGTATCCTGGAGATCAATTGCGTCAGGGGCCGGAACAGGCCGGTGGCGATCAGCAGGATGGCGGTGGCGATGAAGGCGGCGACGGCCTCGCCGATTGAAAAGCCGGTCGACGCCGCCATCAGCGCCAGGCCTGGTGTCGACCAGGCGGTGATGACAGGCATTTTCGTGCGCCACGACAGCCACAGGCTCTCGATCGCCATGGCCAGGCAAATGGCCGTCACCCAGCTTGCCGTCTGAATTTGCGACGCGCCGACCGCGTGGGCGGCGGCGATGACGATGGCCAGCGTGCCGCCGAAGCCGACGATTGCCGCGACGAAGGCCGAGATCGGAATGGAAAGGCGCATCGTCACTTGCCCCGCCCGGCCATGTCGCCGACCGCCCGCACCAGCATGTCGAGATCCCGCGGCCGCGACAGGCGGTGATCGCCGTCCGGAATGAGCGACAGCGTGACATCGTCGGCCGGCAGCAGGCTGACCAGTTTCAGCGCGTGGCTCGACGGTACGTCCGGATCGGCCAGTCCCTGCAGAATGTGGACCGGGCAATGCGTGTCGATCGGACCGGTCATTACCCGGTTGGCGCGCCCGTCCTCGATCAAAGCGCGTGTATAGATGTAGGGCTCGGCTGAATAATCGGAGGGCTCGGCGAAGAAACCCTTCTCGGCGAGGTCACGCTTTTGCGCCTCGGTCAGCACCGGTTCGACCAGATCAGAAGTAAAATCCGGCGCCGGCGCCAGCAGCACCAGGCCGACGACGCTTGCGTCGCCCGCCTTGCGCAATTCCTGCACCATGCGCAGCGCGATCCAGGCGCCCATCGACGAGCCGACCAGGATCTGATTGCCCTTGGCAAACTTCCGGAACACAACAAGGCTTTGCGAAAGCCATGTCGAAATCGTACCGTCGGCAAAGGCGCCGCCGGATTCGCCGTGGCCGGAATAGTCATGGCGCAGGAAGGCGCGGCCCTCTTTCGCCGCCCAGTCAGACAGCGTCTGCGCTTTCGTGCCCAGCATGTCCGACTTGTAGCCGCCGAGCCAGACGATGCCGGGCACGGCGCCTGTCGTATGGCGCACCGCTATGCGCGATCCATCGACGTTGAGAAAGGTCGGGGGGAGAAAGGTTGGGGGCGTGACGGTCATGGCTTTTTCCTCAGGCCCCTCTTCTGGCTCGGGCTCTTGTGGCACAGCCAATGGCGTGGCGAAAAGTGCTCGCGCTGCTTCTTTGTTTGGTGCAGGCGGTGATCAGGGTGATTTTCTGTCAACGCTGTGCTATTGACTCCGCCCGCGCGCTCACCACATTGGCGCGTCCACGCATCAAGACTGACAAATCCTGAACGAAACGGCCAAGGAGACCACGACCATTCGCAGACCTTTCAAAGCAGCGGCGCCAACCAAGGATGGGCCGCGCTCCAACCGTGACATCCGGGTTCCCCGGGTCCAGCTTATCGACGCCGAAGGCCAGAACCGCGGCGATGTTTCCATCAACGACGCATTGCTGCTCGCCGAAGAGGCCGGGCTCGATCTCGTTGAGATATCGCCCAATGCGGTGCCGCCCGTCGTAAAGATCCTCGATCTCGGCAAGTTGAAGTACGCCAACCAGAAGAAGGCGGCCGAGGCGCGCAAGAATCAGAAGGTCATCGAGATCAAGGAGATCAAGATGCGCCCGAACATCGACAGCCATGACTACGAGACCAAGATGAAGGCGGTGCGCCGCTTCTTCGAGGAAGGCGACAAGGTCAAGCTGACGCTGCGCTTCCGTGGCCGCGAGATGGCGCATATGGAACTCGGCATGCAGCTTCTGAACAAGGTGCGCGAGGAAGTGGCGACCATCGCCAAGGTCGAGGCGGAGCCGAAGCTCGAAGGCCGCCAGATGATGATGGTGCTGGCGCCGCGCTAAGGTGTGCTGAATATCAACACCTGAGATCACGATAAAGTCAGGCGCGACCAGCGCTCCAAATCCGCCTGAATTGTCTTGCAGAGCGTCCCGGCGATCGGCGGGACGCCTGTTTCTCGGCTAAAGCTGCGATCGCCGGCTTTGTTTTTATGCATGTCGTCCTCCCAAAACCGGACCCACTTTTGGGCGACATGCAATAGCTCCTCGACGATCGGATATCCCCTTGGACAACGAACTCAAGTACGGGCTGGGCAATTACCAGCAGATGCGTCGGCTGGTGCTTGCCGTGCTCGTGGCGGTGCTGTTTCTGGCGCTGCTGTTCGGTCAATCGACCTTCCCACCCGACACGCCTGTGCATGAAACAGTCGAGATGTTCGGCGTGCTGCTGATTTTCCTCGGCATCGTCGGCCGCCTTTGGGCCACGCTCTATATTGGCGGGCGCAAGTCCTCCGAGGTGGTGACGGGCGGGCCGTACTCGATCACCCGCAACCCGCTTTATGTGTTCTCGACCGTGGCCGCGGCCGGCGTCGGCGCGCAGATTGGTTCGTTCTCGGGCATTATCCTGTTCGCACTGCTATGCGCGGGGGCCTTCCACATCGTCATCCTGCGCGAAGAGAAATTCCTCAAGGAGGCACTTGGGGCGCCCTATCAGGCCTATCTGGAGAAGGTGCCGCGCTTCTTTCCGAAACTTTCCCTCTATCAGGAGGGCGACACCGGCAGCTTCAAGCCGCGCCTGCTGCTGACCACGCTGCTCGACGGCCTGGTGTTCCTGATCGCGCTGCCGGCCTTCGAACTGATCGACGGCGCGCAGCAGTCGGGCGTGCTGCCTGTGTGGTTTACGCTGCCCTGATCGGGACAGAGCGCCGCACGGCTTCAGGTGTTGCGTACAGGCCGTCTTTGACGTATAGGACCGCCGTTCAAGAAAACCGCCCGGCAGGGCATGCCGTGGCGGTTTCATTTGCTTTTCGGGCTTTGGTCGGCCCGGAGCGAACAAGAAGCGCGATAGTGCGCCAACAAGACGGAGTAGCAAAATGCCCAAGATGAAGACCAAGTCGGCCGCCAAGAAGCGGTTCAAGATCACAGGTACGGGTAAAGTCCTGTCGGCTGCTGCCGGCAAGCGTCACGGCATGATCAAGCGTTCCAACAAGTTCATTCGAAATGCCCGCGGCACGATGGTTCTGGCTGAACCGGATGGCAAGAAGGTCATCAAGAATTTTCTGCCGAACGGCCTCTGAGCATTCGGTCTGGACACGCATTAGTTTTACGCAATTCCGAACGGAAAACCGCAAGACACTTTTCCAGGAATTGCTTTTAAGGAGATCATGACATGGCACGCGTAAAAAGAGGCGTCACCTCGCACGCCAAGCACAAGAAGGTCCTGAAAGCCGCCAAGGGCTTCTACGGCCGTCGCAAGAACACCATCCGCATCGCCAAGCAGGCGGTGGAAAAGTCGCTGCAGTACGCCTACCGCGACCGCAAGAACCGCAAGCGCTCGTTCCGCGCGCTGTGGATCCAGCGCATCAACGCCGCGACCCACGAGCATGGCCTGACCTATGGCCGCTTCATCGACGGCCTCAACAAGGCCGGCATCGAGATCGATCGCAAGATCCTGTCCGACATGGCCATCCATGAGCCGCAGGCTTTCGCCGCGCTCGTGGCCAAGGCCAAGGTCGCGCTCGAATATCTGAAGAACACCACGCCGAACGCTTTTGAAAGCGCTGTCGCCTAAGACCAGCGCTTCCCAAGCATTCGCAATTCTGATTATGGGGAACCCGCGCTGGCACGGCTGGCGCGGGTTCTTTTTTGACCCTGATGTAACCAAAATGGTGACGACGAACCAAAATGGTGTCGGTCACCCTATCGAGAGAGCTTCACTGTGAACGCCACCGCTGGAAATCTTGAAGCCCTGGAAGATTCACTGCTGGCCGATATCGCATCTGCCGCCGATGAGCCGGCCATCGAGGCCGTGCGCATCGCCGCCTTCGGCAAGAAGGGCACCGTGTCCGAGATGCTGAAAACGCTTGGCGCCATGACCGCCGAGGAGCGCCAGCTCAAGGGGCCCGTCATCAACGGCCTCAAGAACCGCGTCACCGAGGCGCTGACGGCCCGCAAGGCCGAACTCAGGGATGTGGCGATCGCAGCACGTCTCGCCGCCGAGAAGGTCGACGTGACGCTGCCGGTGCGGCAGTCGCCGGCCGAGCGCGGCCGCATCCATCCGATCAGCCAGGTCATCGACGAGATCGCCGCAATCTTCGGCGATCTCGGCTTCGCCATCGCCGAAGGTCCCGATGTCGAGACCGACTACTACAATTTCACCGCGCTGAATTTCCCGGAAGGACATCCGGCGCGCGAGATGCACGACACCTTCTTCTTCCAGCCGGACGGGAAGGGTGAGCGCAAGCTGTTGCGCACGCACACCTCGCCCGTGCAGATCCGCACCATGGAGAAGCAGAAGCCGCCGATCCGCATCGTCATTCCGGGCAAGACCTACCGCCAGGATTCCGACGCCACGCACTCGCCGATGTTCCATCAGGTCGAGGGTCTGGTGATCGACAGATCAGCCAACGTCGCCAATATGAAGTGGGTGCTGGAGGAATTCTGCAAGGCGTTCTTCGAGGTGCCGTCAGTCAAGATGCGCTTCCGGCCGTCCTTCTTCCCGTTCACCGAGCCAAGCCTCGAGGTCGACATCCAGTGCGACCGCTCGCGGCCCGGCGAAGTGCGCTTCGGCGAAGGCTCCGACTGGATGGAGATCCTCGGCTGCGGCATGGTGCACCCCAACGTGCTGCGCGCCGGCGGGCTCGATCCCGACGAGTATCAGGGCTTTGCCTGGGGTATGGGCATCGACCGCATCGCCATGCTCAAATACGGCATGCCGGACCTGCGCGCCTTCTTCGACGCGGATGTGCGCTGGCTGTCGCATTACGGGTTCCGGCCCCTCGACATGCCGACGCTGTTCGGCGGCTTGAGCGCATGACAGCGCTCCACATCGGCGGCTGCCGCTGCGGCGCCGTGCGGTTCGAGGCCTCGGCCGAGCCGCATCACGTCGGCTATTGCCATTGCGGCGATTGCCGGCGGGCCAGCGGCGCGCCGGTCTCGGCCTTTGTCGGCTTCCCGGCCGATAAAGTGGCGTTCACCGGCAAGGCGCTGATGATGTACGAGAACGGCCCGGTGACGCGCTCGTTTTGCGGCGTCTGCGGCTCGCCCATCACCTATCTCGACGAGCGGCTGGCAGACCACATCTACTTCATGCTCGGCGCCATGGACGCGCCGGCCGATTTCAAGCCGACGCTGCATGCCTATGTCAGCGAGCAGCTTCCCTTCCTGCATATGTCCGACGATCTGCCGAGACATCCGAAATCAAGCGTCAAAAGACCGGACGGAACAGCCCCATGAAATTCACCCTCTCCTGGCTCAAGGATCATCTCGAGACCGACGCCACGCTCAACGTGATCGTTGAGCGGCTGACGTCGATCGGCCTCGAAGTCGAGCATGTCGACGACAAGTCGAGCCTGAAACCCTTCGTCATCGCCAAGGTGCTGACGGCGGTGCAGCACCCCGATGCCGACCGCCTGCGGGTGCTGACCGTCGATACCGGCGACGGCAAGCCCCCCGTCCAGGTCGTCTGCGGCGCGCCGAATGCCCGCGCCGGCCTGATCGGTGCTTTCGCCGCGCCCGGCACCTATGTGCCCGGCATCGACGTCACGCTGACGGTCGGCAAGATCCGCGGCGTCGAGAGCCATGGCATGATGTGTTCCGAGCGCGAGCTGGAACTGTCCGATGAGCACAACGGCATCATCGACCTGCCCGAGGACGCGCCGGTCGGCGCCAGCTTCGCGTCCTACGCCCATCTCGACGATCCGGTCATCGAGATCAACCTGACGCCGAACCGGCCTGATGCCACCAGCGTTTACGGCATTGCCAGGGATCTGGCGGCAAGCGGGCTCGGCACGCTGAAAAGCGCTGCGGTCGAAAAGATTGCCGGCAAGGGCCAGACGCCGGTCAAAGTGGTGATCGAGGCGCCGGAACTTTGTCCGGGCTTTGCCTTGCGGCTGGTGCGCGGCGTCAAGAACGGCCCCTCGCCGAAATGGCTACAGCAAAGGCTGATCGCCATTGGTCTCAGGCCGATCAGCGCGCTGGTCGACATGACCAACTACGTCACCTTCGATCGCGGCCGGCCGCTGCATGTGTTCGACGCCAGGAAGGTCGCCGGCAATCTCGTCGTGCGCCGCGCCAGGGACGGCGAGAAGGTGATGGCGCTGGACGGTCGCGAATACACGCTGACGCCCGACATGTGCGCCATCACGGATGACAATGGCGTCGAATCCATCGCCGGCGTGATGGGCGGCGAGCATTCCGGCTGCGACGAGAACACGACGGACGTGCTGATCGAATCGGCGCTTTGGGATCCGATCACCACCGCCCGCACCGGCCGCACGCTCGGCATCATCACCGATGCGCGCTACCGTTTCGAGCGCGGCGTCGACCCTGAATTCATGGTCCCCGGCATCGAGCTGGCGACGAGGCTGGTGCTCGATCTCTGCGGCGGTGAGCCGGCCGAGACCGAAGTCGTCGGTTATGCCGGCCACAAGCCCAAGATCGTCTCCTTCCCGCTGTCGGAAGTGACGCGGCTGACCGGCATCGAGGTGCCTGAGGCGGAAAGCCTCGACATCCTGTCGCGCCTCGGCTTCAAGCCGCAGGGTTCGGGCGATGTCGTCGATGTGGCGGTGCCGTCCTGGCGTCCCGATGTCGACGGCAAGGCCGACCTGGTCGAGGAGGTGATGCGCATCCACGGCGTCGACAACATCGCGCCGCAGCCGCTCGGCGCGCATGACGCGGTCAATTCGAAGATCCTGACCACGCTGCAGGTCCGCACCCGCACCGCCAAGCGCGCGCTCGCCGTGCGCGGCATGATGGAGGCCGTCACCTGGTCGTTCATCCCGGCCAAGCATGCCGAGCTGTTCGGCGGCGGCCAGAAGGCGCTGAAGCTTGCCAACCCGATCGCCGCCGACATGTCCGACATGCGGCCGTCGCTGCTGCCGGGGCTGATCGCCGCCGCGCAGCGCAATGCCGACAAGGGCATTGGCGATGTCGCGCTGTTCGAGGTGTCGGGCACCTATGAGGGCGACGGCGCCGACCAGCAGCGGCGCGTCGCCGCCGGCGTGCGCCGCGGCACCGCCAAGCTCGACGGCTCGGGCCGCAGCTGGGCCGGCAATTCCGGCCCCGTCGGCGTGTTCGACGCCAAGGCCGATGCGATCGCGGCGCTCGAAGCCTGCGGCGCGCCGGTCGAGCGGCTGCAGATCGAGGCGGGCGGTCCAGCCTGGTACCATCCCGGCCGGTCCGGCACGATCAAGCTCGGGCCGAAGACCGTGCTCGGCACGTTCGGCGAATTCCATCCCAAGACGATGGAAGGGCTCGACGTTTCCGGCCCGCTCTGCGGCTTCGAAGTGTTCGTCGACGCCGTGCCGGAGCCGAAGGCCAAGCCGACGAAGACCAAGCCGAAGCTGGAACTCTCCGCCTTTCAGGCGGTGAAGCGCGACTTCGCCTTCGTCGTCGACAAAGCGATCGAGGCCGGCGCGCTGGTGCGCGCAGCACTTGCCGCCGACAAGAAGCTGATCACAGCCGTCACGGTCTTCGACATTTTCGAAGGAGCGTCGCTCGGCGCCGACAAAAAATCGATCGCCATCGAAGTGTCGATCCAGCCGGTCGAGAAGACGCTGACCGACGAGGATTTCGAGGCGCTGGCCAAGCGCATCGTCGAGAATGTCGGCAAGCAGATGGGTGGCGTGCTGCGCGGCTGAAGCAATTCCAGGAAAAGTGCTTGGCGGTTTTCCGTCCGGAATTGCGCAGAAACCACGGCTTGCAGGCAGATGGCGAATCGTCCTCCAAAGGGCGATGGATCATCTGCGCTATTCCGGGCTGCCGTTCGAAGCACAGCGCGCGGCGTTCCTCGACATCATCTTGGGGGACCCGCTCGTCCATGAGGCGCTGGCGCGGGCCCGCACGCTTGAGCTGCCGGACTGGCTGGTGG
Source organism: Mesorhizobium sp. WSM4310 (assembly GCF_007003935.1). NCBI lineage: Bacteria > Pseudomonadati > Pseudomonadota > Alphaproteobacteria > Hyphomicrobiales > Phyllobacteriaceae > Mesorhizobium > Mesorhizobium sp. WSM4310. Next base: position 111,328 of record NZ_VFTA01000015.1, on the reverse strand, counting down.
TTTCTGGGGCGCTCTACAATACAGTCTGGAACCATCTGACCGGCAAGCCGTCGGGTTACGGCATCAAGGATGTCGACCTGTTCTATTTCGACGACAGCGACCTGTCCTATGAGGCCGAGGATGCTGTCATCCGCCGGGCGGCGCGGCATTTCGAGAGGCTGGCGCTGCCGGTCGAGGTGCGCAACCAGGCGCGGGTGCATCTGTGGTATCCGCAGAAATTCGGGCAGCCCTGCCCGCGCTATACGAGTTCCAGCGAACCCATCAGCTATTTTGCCTCGAAGACGCATGGGGTCGGGGTGCGCTACGATGCCGGCGGGCAGATGGAGCTGGTGGCGCCGTTCGGGCTTGATGACGTCTTCTCGTTTCGCATCACGCCGAACCGGGTGACGGACAACCAGCGAACGCATGAGGCGAAGGGCAAGCGGGCAAAGGAGAACTGGCCTGAGATTATTGTGGTGCCTTGGTGACTTTACCCTCCCCCTTGTGAGGAGGGTCGATCCGCGCAGCGGATCGGGGCGGGGTACTCGTAGGGCGCTCCCCCACCCCGTCTCGCTGCCTCCGCTTCGCTGCGGCCGCGAGCCGACCCTCCCCACAAGGGGGAGGGTGAAGGCTTACCCATTCACCAGAGCCAGCAGCTCCTCGGTGTAGCGCTTGCCGACCACCTTATCCGGCGACAGCGCATCGCCGATCGCCGCCACTTCGGCCGCGCTCAGTTCAATCCCGGCCGCCGCCGTGTTCTGCTCCAGGTGGCGGATTTTTCGCGCACCCGGGATCGGTACGATGAAATCGCCCTGGTGCAGCACCCAGGCCAGCGCCAGCTGCGCCGAGGTCACGCCCTTTTCCGCCGCCATCCCTTCCAGCGTGGCGATGACCTTGGCATTGGCTTGCATGGCCTCGGCCTGGAAGCGCGGCAAGGTCCGGCGCCAGTCGCCATCGTCAAGTGTTTCGGGCCTGGCGATCTTGCCCGTCAAAAGACCACGGCCGAGCGGGCTGTAGGGAACGAAGCCTATGCCGAGTTCGCGGCAGACGGCGAAGACCTCCTCTTCCGGGTCGCGGCTCCACAGCGAGTATTCGCTCTGCACGGCAGCGATCGGATGCACGGCATGCGCCCGGCGGATGGTCGCCGCACTTGCCTCCGACAGGCCGAGCGCGCGCACCTTGCCCTCGCGCACCAGCTCTGCCATGGCGCCGACCGTATCCTCGATCGGCACGTTGGGATCGACGCGGTGCTGGTAATAGAGGTCGATGACATCGGTGCCCAACCGCTTCAGCGAGGCCTCGGCCACCGCCTTGACGTGCTCGGGGCGGCTGTCGACGCCGGCCATGCGGTCGAGGCCGGTGCCTTCCTCCAGAATCTTGAAGCCGAATTTGGTGGCGATCGTCACTTTGTTCCGCACCGACTTCAGCGCCTTGCCGAGCAGGATCTCGTTCTCGTAAGGACCATAGACTTCCGCCGTGTCGAAGAAGTCGACGCCGATCTCGACGGCGCGGTGCAGCGTGGCGATCGCCTCTGCCTCCGGCTGGCCGCCATAGGCGAAGCTCATGCCCATGCAGCCGAGGCCGACGGGATAGACGTTCAATTCAGTTCCTAGCTTGCGGGCTTGCATCACGCGTCTCCTTGTTGTGATGCAGCAGAAATAGCGCCTTGCAGTCTGTTCGATAATCGGCTCTCATTTGTACGGGCTGTTCCAAGAAATAGATCAATGAACCGAGCACATCTTTCCCAACTTGCCGTGCTGGCAACCGTTGCCCAATGCGGCAGTTTTCGCGGCGCGGCCAGGGAATTGGCCATCGCGCCGTCGGCGGTCAGCCATGCGGTGTCCAGCCTGGAGGCACGGCTCGGCGTGCGGCTGCTGGCGCGCAGCACCCGCAGCGTCGCGCCGACGGAAGAGGGTGCGCAATTGCTGGAGCGGTTACGTCCTGCCCTTTCCGAAATCGACCTGGCGCTGGAGACGGCACTCGAGGCGCGCGACCGGCCGGCCGGGAATCTCCGGCTCAGCGTGCCGCGCACGGCGGCGCATCTGGTGCTGACGCCACGGCTCGGCGCCTTTGCCAAGGCCTATCCCGACATCGTGCTGGAGATCCTCATCGAGGATCGTTTCACCGATGTGGTGGAAGGCGGTTTCGACGCCGGCGTGCGGCTTGGCGAGAGCCTGCAGCGCGACATGATCGCGGTGCGTATCGGGCCGGACATTCGCGGCGCTGTGGTCGGCGCGCCATCCTATTTCGCGGCCATGCCGAGACCGCATCATCCGCGCGACCTTGCCGATCATCGCTGCATCCGCTTCCGCTTCTCCAGCGGCGTTCTCTATCGCTGGGAATTCGCGAAGGGCGGCGAGGAAATCGAGATCGCCGCGCAAGGGCCGCTGATCCTCGACGAGGATCATCTGATCGCGCAAGCAGCAATCGACGGCACCGGCCTCGCCTTCGTCTTCGAAGACTATGTCCGCGCGCCGCTGGCCGACGGCAGGCTGATCCGCGTGCTCGAGGACTGGTGCCCGCCCTTCGACGGGTTCTTCGTCTATTACCCCAGCCGCCGGCAGATGCGCCCGGCGCTCAGGGCATTTGTGGATTTCTTCAAGGTGAGCGGTTAGGCAACGTCCCTCACCCTCCCGGTTGTGGGGAGGGTCGGCTCGCAGTCGCAGCGAAGCGGAGATTGCGCGCCGGGGTGGGGGGTAGCGCCCTACGAGGACCCCGACCCCGATCCGCGTTGCGGATCGACCCTCCCCACACGGGGGAGGGTGAGGGCGCCGGAAGAAAGCCGACCCGGCATTCGTTCACACGCCATGCAGACTTCAATCACAAACACGCCAACCCGCTACGGCTGGGCGACGATCCTCCTTCACTGGCTGATCGGCATCATCTTCATCGGCCAGTTCGCCCTCGGCTTCATCATGGTGCGGCTGACCAGCCAGCGCACCGCTTTCGAGCTTATCCAGTTGCACAAATCGTTGGGCTTTCTGCTGCTTGGCCTCATCATCCTGCGCATCGCCTGGCGGATTGGCAATGCGACGCCGCCTCTGCCGCCTTCGGTCGGCACGCTGGAACGGCGTACGGCGCCGCTCGCACATCTGGCGCTCTATGCATTCCAGATCGCCTTGCCCCTGTCCGGCTGGGCGCTGGTTTCGGTCTCGACGCTGGAAATCCCGACCATGCCGTTCAACCTGTTCGTGATGCCCAATCTGCCGCTCGCCGAATCCGATGCCGCCGAAAGCTTCTGGGCGGCCGCACACTGGTATCTCGCCTATCTGGGCATCGCACTGGTCGCGCTGCATATCGCGGCCGCCCTGCGCCACCACTTCCTGCTTCACGACAGCGTGCTCACGCGCATGATCACGCCTTCGTCAGAAGGGGAATAGAGCGGGGACCTCCCGCGTTTGTGAGGTGAGGACGCCAAACGCGTTGCCTCCAGGAAAGGAACAATCCCATGCATGCGCGCATCCTTGGATTCGCGGCTTTTGCCGCATGCCTTGCCGTGCCCGCAGCCGCGGCGGTGGCGTTGAGCGACGCCGCCGGCAGCTACACGGTCAGCCCGGCAGGCTCCAGCATCCGTTTCACCATAGGCAAGGCCGGCGGCGGCGGCTTCGACGGCGCCTTCGCCCGCTTCAAGGGCACGATCCGCATCGACAATGGCGATGTCGGGCGCTCGAAGGTCGACCTTACCATCTATCCCGAAAGCGTCGGTACCGGCCAGAGCCGCATCGATGCCTTCCTGCGCTCCGACGCGGTGTTCGATGCGGCAAACAGCCCGGAGATCCAGTTCCGATCGACCAGCGTGACCCGCACCGGCGATACGTCAGCGCTTGTCACCGGCAGGCTGACGGCGCGCGGCAAGACGTTTGCGGAAAAGTTTACCGCCGAACTCGACGGCTTGAAGGGCGGCACAATCAAATTTCATGTCACCGGCAATGTGCTGCGGTCGCGCTACGGCATGGATGTCGGCACGCCGCTCTATTCCAACGTCGTCAACTTCGACATGACGCTGATGGGGAAGCGGGGCTGAGCTAGGGTCAGCCCCGGTCATTGGCTTTTCCGTCGATTTCGGGCAAACCTCGCCTGATGTAACCGACATGGAGAAGCGTGATGTTCCGATGGGGTGTGTTGTCGACGGCCAAGATCGGCCGCGAGCAGTTGTTGCCGGCAATCGTCGAGGCGGAGAACGGCGTGCTGTCGGCGATCGCCAGCCGCGACCTGTCGAAAGCCAAGGCCTTGGCCGAGCGCTTCGGCGCCCGCCACGCCTTTGGCTCCTATGAGGAACTCCTGGCCTCCAAGGATATTGACGGCGTCTATATCCCGCTGCCGACCTCGCAGCATGTCGAATGGACGGCGAAGGCGATCGAGGCGGGAAAACATGTGCTGGTCGAGAAGCCGCTCGCGCTTGACGCCAAGGATATTCTCCCCCTGATCAAGCTGCGCGATGCCAAGAAAGTGCTGGTCTGCGAGGCCTTCATGGTCATCTACCATCCGCAATGGATCAAGGTGCACGATCTCATCGCCAGCGGCGCCATCGGCCGGCTGCGCCATGTGCAAGGCGCGTTCTCCTACTACAATGTCGACCCCAACAACATGCGCAACCAGCTCGACCTCGGCGGCGGCGCATTGCCCGACATCGGCGTCTACCCGACCGTGTCGACGCGCTTCTCGACCGGCAAGGAGCCTAGCCGCGTGCAGGCGACGATCGAGCGCGACAAGAAATTCGGCACCGACATCTACTCCTCGATCCGCGCCGATTTCGGCGATTTCGAACTGTCCTTCTATTTGTCGACGCAGATGGCTGCGCGTCAGGTGATGGTGTTCCACGGCGAGAAGGGTTTCATCGAGGTCTTTTCGCCCTTCAATGCCGGGCTCTACGATCATCACCGCGTCGAACTGCACAACCAGAACCACACCGAGGCGCAGGTGTTCCGCTTTCCCGGCACGCAGCAGTACCGGCTGGAGGTCGAGACTTTCGCGCGCGCGGCACAGGGCGGCAAGGAACGTGTCTTCACGCTGGAGGAATCCGTGCTCAACCAGAAGGTCATCGACGCCATCTTCCGCGCCGGCGGCAAGGACGGCTGGGAGGCTGTCTAACTCTCCGCAATAAAGTAGCCGGCTAATTCTGGGAGGAAAAATGGCTGACGAAGCGGACGTGATCATTGTCGGCGCCGGCCTTGCCGGGCTGGTTGCCGCCGCCGAGCTTGCCAAGGCCGGCAAGAGGACCATCATCGTTGACCAGGAGCCGGAGCAGTCGCTGGGTGGCCAGGCATTCTGGTCGTTCGGCGGGCTTTTCCTCGTCGATTCCCCAGAGCAGCGGCGCATGCGCATCCGCGATTCGCATGATCTGGCGCTCGAGGACTGGATGGGCACCGCCGCTTTCGACCGGCCGGAGGATTTCTGGCCGCGCAGATGGGCGGAAGCCTATGTCGGTTTCGCCGCCGGCGAGAAACGCTCCTGGCTGCTGCAGCGCGGCCTGAAATTCTTTCCCGTGGTCGGCTGGGCCGAGCGCGGCGGCGGCAATGCCATCGGCCATGGCAATTCGGTGCCGCGCTTCCACATCACCTGGGGCACCGGCCCCGGCGTGCTCGAGCCGTTCGTGCAGCGCGTGCGCGAGGCGCAAAAGCGCGGATTGATCAGCTTCAAGTTCCGTCACCGGGTCAACGAATTGACGCGGACGGGCGCCGTGGTGACCGGCGTGCGCGGCGATATCCTCGAACCCAGCACCGTCGAGCGCGGCCACAAGAGCTCGCGTGACATATCGGGCGATTTCGAGCTGCATGCGCAAGCGGTGATCGTGGCCTCCGGTGGCATCGGCGGTAATCACCAGCTGGTGCGGGAAAACTGGCCGAAGCGCCTGGGCACGGCGCCGAAGCGCATGATCACCGGCGTGCCCGACCATGTCGACGGCCGCATGCTGGCGATCACGGAACAGGCCGGCGGCTCGATCATCAACCGTGACCGCATGTGGCACTATGTCGAGGGCATCAGGAACTGGGCGCCGATCTGGACCGAACACGCGATCCGCATCCTGCCCGGCCCGTCGTCGCTCTGGCTCGATGCCAGAGGAAAACGCCTGCCGGTACCGCTCTATCCCGGCTTCGACACACTGGGCACGCTCAGCCACATCATGAGCACCGGCTTCGACTATTCCTGGTTCATCCTGACCAGGAAGATCATCCAGAAGGAGTTCGCGCTGTCGGGTTCCGAACAGAACCCGGACCTGACCGGCAAGAGCTGGCGCCAGGTGCTCGGCCGCGCGACATCAGGCATTCCGGGTCCGGTGAAGGCCTTCATGGAGAAGGGCGAGGATTTCATCGTCGAGGCCGACCTTTCGAAGCTGGTGGCGCGCATGAACGCGCTGGCAGGCGGCGAGCCGCTGCTCGAGCTCGCGCAGGTGGAACGCGAGATCCGCGCCCGCGATCGCCAACTCGACAATCCGTTCTCCAAGGACATGCAGATCACCGCGCTGCGCGGCGCCCGCGCCTATCTCGGCGACAAGCTCATCCGCACGGCCAAGCCGCACAAGATGCTCGATCCGGCAAACGGCCCGCTGATCGCGGTGCGCCTCAACATCCTGACCCGCAAGACGCTGGGCGGCCTGCAGACCGATCTCGACAGCCGCGTGCTGGATGCGGATGGCCAGCCGGTCACAGGGCTCTATGCGGTGGGCGAAGCGGCCGGCTTCGGCGGCGGCGGCGTGCACGGCTATGCCGCACTGGAAGGCACGTTCCTCGGCGGCTGCATCTTCTCGGGCCGCAGCGCCGGCCGGGCGGCGGGACGCTCGGTGGCGTGAACCGACGTCACCGTAGCCCGTCGTGAGACGGGAAACCGCTCACCAGAGCCAGGCGCCTCGTCCAAGTGCGGCCACCGCTTCGACAATCCGCGTGAAACTTTCGCGGGCGCGACCGACCGTGTGGCGGGCCCTGAGATAGCCGTGCACCAGACCCGGTTCCTCGAACCAGGTGGCTCGCCCGCCCGCTGCGATGATGCGGTCACGATAGGCCTCGCCGTCCGAAGACAGCGGGTCACACTGCGCGGTGATCAGCACGGTCGGCGGCAGTTTGGCGAAGTCGGTATCGGCAAGCGGCGCCAGCGTCGCATCGCCGCTGCGATCCTGCCCGCCGGTGCGGATGTGCTTGTAGAATTCGAGATCGCGCATGGTCAGCATCGGCGCTTCGGCATGCGTGATATAGGAGCCCTTCGAGCGGTCGCCGCCAAGGCCGGGATAGATCAGCAACTGGCCCGCCGGCCGTTTCGCATGGCCGCGCGTGGCGTGGCCGACGGCGGCGCAGAGATTGCCGCCGGCGCTGTCGCCGCAAAGCAGGATGGGTCGGTCGCGCGTGGAAGCGGCCCATGCAAAGGCGCTCATCGCGTCGTCAAAGGCGGCCGGATGCAGATGCTCCGGTGCCAGCCGGTAATCGACGGAGACAATTTCGTAGGTGGTGCGGGCGCAGAGCTCGGCGCAGACGTCGTCATGGCTCTCCAGCCCGCCAAGGATGAAGCCGCCGCCATGGATGTAGAGCACAGTCGCCGCCGGTTGCGGGGCGCTTCGGTAGATGCGGGTCGGAATATCGCGCTCGGGCGTTGCAATGGCCGAGGTTTCGACCGTCACGCCCTGGGGATAGCCGGCAAAGAATTCCCGGCACATGCGGTCATAGATCTCGCGCTGCTGGGTGATCGTGTAATCGATTGTATCGGGCGGATAATAGGAATTGGTCCGCTCGATGAAGGCCCAGGTCTCTGCGTCGATGAGTTTTGTGTAATCGGTCATGGCATCTGGACCGACTTGAAAGGTTGAGCCCAAGCACCCCCCTCTGGCCTGCCGGCCATCTCCCCCTCAAGGGGGGAGATCGGATGTCGGGAAGGGTTTCGCCAATCTTCTGCGTCGCGAGAAGAGCGTCGAGACCGAGGCTGCCAATCTCCCCGCTTGCGGGGGATATGCCCGGCAGGGCAGAGGGGGGTGCTTCGCGCTGTCATCTCAGCAGAGTCACTTCCCCTTCCACACCGGATCGCGCTTTTCGGCGAAGGCGCGGAACCCTTCCATATTGTCTTCCGACCCATAGAGCGCGTCGACCGTCGCCAACTGCCGGCGCGTAACCTTGTTCATGGCGTCCTGGAAGGTCAGCGCCTCGGCCACTCGCGCGGTCTCCTTGATGGCTGCAAACACCAGCGGCGGGCCGCTGGCGAGCAGGCGAGCGATCTCCCAGACGCGGTCCTCGAGCTTTTCCTTGGGCAGCACTTCGTTGACCAGGCCCCAGCGATGCGCTTCCGCGACATCCATCCAACGGCCGGTGAACAGAAGGTCCATGGCGACATGATAGGGAATGCGCTTCGGCAGCTTGATCGTCGCCGCGTCGGCCAACGTGCCGGCGCGGATTTCGGGCAGCGCGAAGGAGGAGTGGTCGGAGGCGTAGATGAGATCGCAGGACAGCGCGAGTTCGAAGCCGCCACCCACCGCCATACCGTTGACGCAAGCGATGACCGGCTTGTTCAAGTCGCGCAATTCCTGCAGGCCGGCGAAGCCGCCGACGCCATAGTCGCCGTCGACCGCGTCGCCGCCGGCGGCCGCCTTCAGGTCCCAGCCGGCGCAGAAGAACTTGTCGCCGGATGTCTTGACGATGGCGACGCGCAATTCCGGATCGTCGCGGAACGCCTTGAAGGTTTGCCCCATCAGCCGCGAGGTCTTCAGGTCGATGGCGTTGGCCTTGGGCCGGTCAAGGGTGACCTCGAGGATCGAGCCTTCGCGACGGGTCGAAATGACATCAGACATTCTTGTTCTCTCCCAGCACCAGCAGCGCGTCTGCGATCCAGGCACCCTTGCCTTCGACGCAGACGATCAACGGGTTGATGTCGAGTTCCTCGATCTCGCCGGCATTCTTCTGCACGAAGCCGGCAATGCCCGCGATGGCGTCGATGGCGGCCGCGACGTCGGCCTTCGGCCGGCCGCGATAGCCTTCGAGCAGCGGGAACAGCTTCAGGCCGCGCAAAGCCGCCTCGATGTCGTCGCGGGTCGCCGGCAACATCAAGGTGACGCTGTCGCGCAGCAGTTCGACCAGCACGCCGCCAGTGCCCAGCGTCATGACAGCGCCGAACATCGGATCCCTGGTGAAACCGACGATCAGTTCGGCGACGCCGTCGCGCACCATGCGCTCGACATAGAGGCCGGTGCCAAGCGGCAGCAGATCATGCGCCGCCGTGCTGACGGATTCGGCGTCCTTGAGGTTGAGCCGGACAGCGCCGACCTCGGATTTGTGGGTGACGCCCAGCGCCTTCAGGGCAACGGGAAAGCCGAGCGCCATCGAGGAAATCACCGCCTCGACCGCGTTGCCGGCGCGCTCGCCCTTGGGCACGGGAAGCCCGGCCTTGATCAGCCGCGCCTTGGCCTCGGCCTCGTCGGGCGTGACATGCGCGCCGCCGGCGGCGCCGGCAGCGGAGGTGTCGACCGGCTGCGCCTGCGGTTCGGCCCATGCCCAGCCGATGAAGGCCGCTGCGCCTGCGGCATCCATGGCCTCGGAAATGCCGAACAGCGGCACCATGCCGCGCGCCATCAGCTCCGCGGTGTATTCCTCCGGCAGGTTCTCCGGCAGCGAGGAGACGATCGCGCCATGCGCCTTGTTGGTCTTCAGCGCCGATTCGAAGGCGCGCAGCGTCGCCCACCAGTCGGTGACCGAGCAACGGTCCGGGCGCGGAAAGTCGAGCACCAGCATGTTCAAGTCAAAGCCGCCCGACACCATGGCGGTGAAGGTGGCGGTCATCGCCGGCTCATTGTTCCAGATGAAGGTGTGGTAGTCGAGCGGGTTGGCGACCGCGACCAGCGGCCCGAGCGTCGACTTGACATGGGCACGGTGTTTTTCCGTCAAAACCGGGAAATTGACCCAGCGACCTTCGGCGCTGTCGGCCATGACAGAAGCCTCGCCGCCAGAACAGCTCATAGACGACAGGCGATAGCCCGGGAGCGGACCAGTGATGTGCAGCAGCTTCAGCGCCTCGATGAAGGCCGGAATGGAATCGACGCGCGCAATGCCCAGCCGCCTCAGGAAAGCGCCGGACGCCGCGTCCGAACCGGCCAGCGACGCGGTGTGCGAGACAGTGGCCTGCCGCGCCTGTTCGGAGCGACCGACCTTCATGGCGATGATCGGCTTCTTCAGTTCGCGTGCCCGCGCAGCCAACCGTTCGAAGCCGGCTACCGAATCGAAGGCCTCGATATGCAGGCCGAGCGATGTCACCCGCTCATCCTCGATCAGGCCGAGCGCCATTTCGGAGAGGCCGGTCTGCGCCTGGTTGCCGGCGGTCATCAGGAAGGCGATCGGCAGGCCGCGCTTCTGCATCGTCATGTTGATGGCGATGTTGGAGGATTGGGTGATGATGGCGACGCCCTTGCCGCCCTCCTCCAGCCGGATGCCGCCATGCTGGTCGGGCCACAAAAGCGCGCCATCGGCATAGTTGATCAGGCCGTAGCAATTCGGCCCGATGATCGGCATCTCGCCGGCGGCCGCGACCAGTTCGGCCTGCAGCCGCTCGCCGTCATCGTCATAGGCCTCGGTCTCGAGGAAGCCGGCGGCAAAGCAGACGGCACCGCCGGCGCCGCGTTCGGCCAGCGCCTTGACCACCTCGATGGTCAGATGCCGGTTGACGCCGACAAAGGCGGCATCCGGCGCGCCGGGCAGATCGGCGACCGACCGATAGGCCTTGCGTCCGGCAACCTCGTCCTTGGTCGGGTGCACCGGCCAGATATCGCCGGCAAAACCCATCTTGATCGATTGTGCGACGACGGCGGCGGCCTGCACGCCACCGAAGACGGCGATGGATTTCGGGCGCAGGAGACGTTCGAGTTTATGCATGGTCATCTTTTCGTTTGAGCATCTCAGGACAAACGATCTCGTTTGCCCGACAAAACCGAATCTCGGCTTTGGGCGATCATGCTCTAAGCACCGAACGGACGCAGCAGCGCCCGCGAAATAATATGTCGCTGAATCTCGGACGTGCCCTCCCAGATGCGTTCGACGCGGGCGTCGCGCCAGATGCGTTCCAGCGGCAGGTCGTCCATCAGCCCCATGCCGCCATGGATCTGGATGGCCTCGTCGGCAACAAATGCAAGCATTTCGGTGGCCTTCAGCTTGGCCATGGCCATGTCCTGGTCGGTGACGGTGCCCTGATCGTACTTCCAGCCGGCTTCGAAGACCATGAGGTCGGCGGCCTTCAACTCGGTCGCCATGTCGGCGAGCTTGAACGACACGCCCTGGAACTTGCCGATCTGCTGGCCGAATTGCTGGCGCTGCGCGGCATATTCCACCGCATGGCCAAGCGCCCGCTCTGCGCGGCCGAGGCAGGTGGCGCCGACCTGCAGGCGGGTGGCGCCAAGCCAGGAATTGGCGACGTCGAAGCCCTTGTGCACTTCGCCGAGAACCTGGCTGGCCGGCAGCCGGCAATCGTCGAATTCGAGGATGGCGTTGGTGTAGCCGCGATGCGAGACGTTGCGGTAGCCATCGCGCACCGTGAAACCCTTGGTGCCCTTGTCGACGAAGAAGGCGGTGATCTTCTTGCGCTTGCCACGCGGTGAATCCTCTTCGCCGGAAGCCATGAAGACGATGGCAAAATCGGCGAGATCGGCGTGGCTGATGAAATGCTTGGTGCCGTTGAGCACCCAGTCGTCGCCGTCCTGCACGGCTGACGCCTTCATGCCGCGCAGGTCGGAGCCGGCGCCCGGCTCGGTCATCGCCAGGCAGTCCCATTTCTCGCCGCGGATGCAAGGAAACAGATATTTTTCGCGCTGCTCGGGCGTGCCGGCCAGCAGGATGTTGGAAGGCCGCGCCACGCAGGTCCAGTGCAGCGCGTAATTGGCGCGGCCGAGTTCCTTTTCGTAGAGCAGCCAGGTCACCGTATCGAGCCCCGCGCCGCCGACATCCGCCGGCATGTTGGCGGCATAGAGCCCGGCCGCGATCGCCTTGGCCTTGAGCTCCTCGATCAGCTCGCGGCGTAGCACACCGGTGCGCTCGACCTCTCGCTCATGCGGGTAGAGCTCATTCTCGACGAAGGCGCGCGTCGTCTCGACGATCAGCTTCTGCTCTTCCGAAAGACCGAAATCCATCGTCTCAGCCCTTCTTCTTTTTCTTCGGCTTTTCCGCCTTCTTCACCGGCTTGGAGGCCTTGGCCTTTTCGGCGGCCGTGGAAGCAGCCGGCCTCTTTGCCGCCAGCTTGGCCAACTGTTTGGTGTAATCCTTGTGCAAGGCGCCGGCGCCCCAGCCCTTGCCCTTGTTCTGCTTCGACAGCGCATCCATGATCGCGACCAGATTGTCGTCGCGGGTCTTTTCCAGCTCGCGGATCGACAGGCCATGCGCCTGGTCGTCCGACTGGGTGGCGATCAGGTCGACCAGTTCGTCGTTGAATTCCGGCACGTCCATCAGCTTGGTCCACGGCCATTTCAGGCATGGCCCGAACTGCGCCATGAAGTGGCGCATGCCGGCCTCGCCGCCGGCGACGCGATAGACCTGGAACATCCCCATCTGCGCCCAGCGCAGGCCGAAGCCGTAGCGCATGATGTCGTCGAGTTCCTCGACCGTGCAGATGCCGTCCTTGATCAGCCACAGCGCCTCGCGCCAGGCGGCCTCCAGCAGGCGGTCGCCGACGAAGGCCTCGATCTCCTTGCGGATGACGACAGGCTTCATGCCGATCGAGGCATAGATCTCCTTGGCGACCTCGATCGCCTCGGGGAAGGTCTGCTCGCCGCCGACGACTTCGACCAGCGGCAGGAGATAGACAGGGTTGAACGGATGGCCGACGACCAGCCGCTCCGGGTGCTTCTTCATCGCCACCTGCATGTCGGTCGGCTTGATGCCGGAGGTCGAGGAGCCGACAATGGCGTTGGCCGGCGCATGGGCGTCGATCTCGGCCAGCACCTTGTGTTTGAGGTCGAGCCGCTCCGGCACGCTTTCCTGGATGAAATCGGCGTCCGCGACCGCCTCGGCGATGGTCTTGGCGAAGGTGAGCTTGCCCTCTTTCGGCAAGCCGCCGGGCACCATCTGCTTGTAGGCGCGGCGCGCGCCCTTCATCACTTCCGAGACCTTGCGCGAGGCTTCCGGATCGGGATCGAAGATCGACACGTCGATGCCGTTGAGCAGCAGCCGCGCCACCCAGCCGGCGCCGATGACACCGCCGCCAATGGCGGCCGCCTTGTTGATGATGCTCATGCGCAAGCTCCGGTTCTTGTCCTGGCTGTTTCGGGATCGATGAGAGGCACGCGCTCGCCGGCGCGGATCACGGATGCGTCGTAGGCCTTGCGGGCGAAGACCTCGAGCACGAAGGGCCGAAAGAAGTCGATCGACAGCGTCTCATAGTCGGGATCGAAGCTCGACTGGTCCCAGCGCTCGCAGAACTGGTCACAATCGTCGAAATAGGCGTGGCCGGCGAAGCGGTCGCGGGCATGGCGGTTGCCGCCGAGATGATGGGCGTAATAGAGCCGCTGGAAGTCGCCATGCTTTTCCACCACCCAGGTGCATTGCTCGCGCACGAAGGGCTTCAGTATCGAAGCGGCGTATTCGTCGTGATTGTACGGCGCGTAGATGTCACCAATGTCATGCAGCAGCGCACAGGCGATCCAGTCGATGTCGGCGCCGTCGCGCCAGGCGCGCGTCGCCGCCTGCAACGAATGGCCGAGCCGGGTGATCTTGTAGCCGGACAGACCCTCGTCGAGCTGGACCAGCGCGTCGAGCAGCCGCTCGCCGGTCCTGGCGGCATAGTCGGTCTCATGGGCGGTCAGGAACTCGTAGTCTTGCCTGTCGCCATCCTTCATCGCGGTGAATTTGACGGTAGTAGCCATCGCCAGCCCCCGCCTATGCCGCGGCTGCGATCGGCGCCCGCTTGGTCAGGTTGAGCTTCTTGCGCACTTCCTCCGGACCGAGGATCCTGGCGCCGAGATTGGTGACGATGCTGGCAGCGCGCTCGACGAGCTGCGCATTGGTGGCCAGCACGCCCTTGTCGAGCCAGAGATTGTCCTCCAGACCGACGCGGACGTTGCCGCCGGCGATCACGGCCGCCGCAGCATAGGCCATCTGGTTGCGGCCGATGGAAAAGGCCGACCAGTTCCAGGTCGACGGCACATTGTTGACCATGGCCATGAAGGTGTTGAGATCGTCCGGCGCGCCCCACGGCACGCCCATGCAAAGCTGCACCAGCGCATCGGGGTTCAGCACCTTTTCCTCGACCAGCTGCTTGGCGAACCAGAGGTGGCCGGTGTCGAAAGCCTCGATCTCGGGCTTGACGCCGAGCGCCGTCATCATGCCGCCCATGGCGCGCAGCATGCCGGGCGTGTTGGTCATGACGTAGTCGGCTTCGGCGAAGTTCATGGTGCCGCAGTCAAGCGTGCAGATTTCCGGCAGGCACTGGCGCACATGTTCCATGCGGTTGGTGGCGCCGCCCATGTCGGTGCCTTTTTCGTTGAGCGGCAGCGGCGCTTCCGGCGACCCGAACACCATGTCGCCGCCCATGCCGGCGGTGAGGTTCAGCACGACGTCGACGTTGGCGTCGCGGATACGCTCGGTCACTTCGCGGTAGAGATGCACATCGCGGCGCGGCTTGCCGGTCTCGGGGTCGCGGACATGGCAATGGACGATGGCCGCGCCGGCCTTGGCGGCGTCGATGGCCGAATCGGCGATCTGCTTGGGCGAACGCGGCACATGCGGAGAGCGATCCTGCGAGCCGCCGGATCCGGTCACGGCACAGGTAATGAAGACCTCACGGTTCATCGCGAGCGGCATGGAATTCTCCTCCCAATTCGAACAGCCATGCATGTCGCCCAAAAGTGGGAACCGGCTTCGGAACAACGACATGCACAGGGACCCGCATAACATTGCGCGACTTGCAGGCGGCTGCTTTGCGCTTTACGAAGGCTGAATGACAAAAAACGAAAAAGCGACAATCTTTCGCGCCGAGCAGTCGCCGCTCAAGGTGACGCTGCTGGTGTTTTCCGGGGCATCCATCATGTGCGTGGCGTGCGCCGTCGATCCGCTGCGGGCCGCCAACCGCATCGCCGGCGAAACCCTGTTCGACTTCAAGCTGGTTTCGGTAACCGGGGAGGCGCCGGTCACAACATGCGGCCTGCCCGTGGCGGTCAGCGGCCGATTCGATGCAACGGAACCGACCGATGTCCTGGTCGTGGTCGCGGGCTTCGGTACGCAGAATTATGCGACGTCGGCCTTGCTCGCCGGGTTGCGCCGCGCGGCGCGGTCGGCCCGCGCCTGCGGCGGCGTCGAGGCGGGCACTTGGCTGGTGGCGCGCGCCGGCTTGCTGGAAGGGCGCAGCGCCACCACCCATTGGGAGGACATGGAGGATTTTTCCTCCGCATTTCCGGGCGTCGACGTGCGCCCCGACCGATACATCATCGATGGGCCCGTCTTCACCACGGGCGGCGCGTCGCCGACCCTGGACCTGATGCTGCACCTGATCCGCACCCGGCTCGGCATGGCCGTGGCGCTCGATGTGGCAAGCGCGTTCATCTACGACCAGGCGCGCGTGGCGACCGATGCGCAGCCGCTGGTCTCGCTCGGCCGGCTTGATGGCTACGATCCGCGCCTGGCGCAGGCCATCCGGCTGATGGAAGCGCATGTCGACCAGCCGCTGACCATAGAAGCCATCGCCAAGCGCGCCGGCGTGACGGCACGGACCCTGGAAAGCATCTTTCGCAAGTCGATCGGCGAGACGCCGGGCGCCTATTATCTGAGGCTGCGGCTGGGGGCCGCGCGCCGGCTGGTGGTCGACACGCGCGTGGCCATGGCGGATATTGCCGGGCGGACCGGATTCTCGTCCGCCGCGGCATTTTCCAGAGCGTTTTCAAGAGCGTTTGGCGAAGCCCCGGTGAGGTTGCGCCGGGGCTAAGTCAGTTCAGGGGAATCAGGCGGCGTTCTGGCGATCGCTGCCGGCGTCGATCTGCGAGCGCATCTGTCGCACCAGCCGGATTTCAAAGCGGTTGCTGACGGCGCGATCCCATTGGTTTTTCACATCGTCGGTCGGCCGCGGCAGCGCCATCAGCCCGTCGATGATCGATCCGGTCTCACCGGATGAGAGCAGGGCGTCGATTTCGCGTTCGTGCTGCATATCGGTTCGCCTCCTTCCTTTTCACCCGCCACAGGTCCCTTTTATACGAGATACGTGACGGCAGTTTGAAGGCAAGAGCGAGGTCATTGAGGGGCGGCGCGGGCAAACCTTTTGGTATTGCGCTACATTGACTCCGGACATTCCGGCGCAGGCCCGCGGGCGGACAATGCCTCGAGAAGACGCAATGACACGCATTCCGGCACTGGCGGAATTCCCCGACGCGGCGCAGTGCTACAAGGCCGGCGCAACCCTCAGCGTCGTGTTCCGGCGACAGGCTCGTCCCCACGCGTCCACGCCCGGCGCCGATCGCCGGCGAGGTGGTCAACGCCTCGCCGAGTTCTATCATGCTCGTGTGGCTCCACCCCGCGCGGAATGCAATTTTCAGCTCTGCGGCGCCCGAATCGGGCACCGCAAGACACCTCACACGTAGCGGTTGACGATGTTTTCCAGCAATTCCTGACGGCCGGAGCGCGGCTGCGGTTCGATCTTCTTCTTGACCACGCGCTCGGCGATGTCCTCCAGCGTGCGCTTGCCCGACAGCATTGCCTTGCCCTCTGCCGTGTTCCAGCCGGCATAGCGCTCGGCCAGCGGCGCCGACAGCGCCTTGTCCTCGACCATGCGGGCCGCGGCCTTGAGGCCGCGCGCACAAGAATCCATGCCGCCGATATGGCCGATCAGCAGGTCCTGCGGGTCGAGCGACTGACGGCGCAGCTTGGCGTCGAAATTGGTGCCGCCGGTCTTGAAGCCACCAGCCTGCAGGACCTGGTAGTAGGCCAGCGCCATTTCCGGCACGTTGTTGGGGAACTGGTCGGTGTCCCAGCCCGACTGGTAGTCGTTGCGGTTCATGTCGATCGAACCGAAGACGCCGAGGGCATTGGCGAGCGCCAGTTCGTGCTCGAAGGAGTGGCCGGCGAGGATGGCGTGGCCCTGCTCGATGTTGAGCTTGACCTCCTTCTCCAGGCCGAAGCGCTTGAGGAAGCCGTAAACGGTTGCGACGTCATAGTCGTACTGATGCTTTGTCGGCTCCTGCGGCTTCGGCTCGATCAGGATGGTGCCCTTGAAGCCGATCTTGTGCTTGTAGTCGACGACGAGGCTGAGGAAGCGGCCGGCCTGTTCCTGCTCGCGGGCAAGGTCGGTGTTGAGCAGCGTCTCATAGCCTTCGCGCCCGCCCCACAGCACATAGTTCTCACCCTTCAGCCGCTTGGTGACGTCGATGCAGCTTTTCACCGTCGCCGCCGCATAGGCAAAGACATCCGGATCGGGATTGGTGGCGGCGCCCGACATGAAGCGGCGATGCGAAAAAAGGTTCGCCGTGCCCCAGAGCAGCTTGACCCCGGTCTGCTTCATCTTGCCGGCGAAATAGTCAGCGATCTCGTCGAGGCGGGCGGCACTTTCTGAAAAGTCCTTGCCCTCGGGCCGGACATCGGCGTCGTGGAAGCAGAAATAGGGCGCGCCGAGCAGCGAGAACATCTCGAAGGCGACATCGGCCTTGAGCTTCGCCAGTTCCATCGTGTCGATGCCGCCCGCCTTGGGGAACCAGGGGCGGTCGAAGGTCTGGCCGCCGAACGGGTCGCCACCCGGCCAGGCAAAGGAGTGCCAGTAGGCGACGGCGAAGCGCAGATGGTCTTCCAGCCGCTTGCCGGCCACCACCTCGTCAGGATTGTAGAAGCGGTAGGCCAGCGGATTGGTCGAATCCGGCCCCTCATATTTGATCTTCTGGATGTCGCCGAAAAATCCGCTGCTCATGATTTCCGTCCTCTCTCGAATAGTTCGCCCTGATTACCTCAGGCGTAATTGGTTTCGGTCCCAGGCTGGTCGAAAAGGCTGATGTCAAAGCCATCAAACAAAGGAGACAGACCATGACCGACCTCAACAAGATCGCCGAGGGCTACATCACCGCCTGGAACGAAAGCGATGCCGGCCGCCGCGCCGAATTGCTGAACGCCACCTTCACCGAAGACGTCAGCTATCGCGATCCGGTCATGCAGGGCGACGGCCATGACGGTGTCGCGGCGCTCATCGACGGCGTGCAGCAACGCTTTGCCGGCTTCCGCTTCTCGCTGAAGGGCACGCCGGACGGCTTCGCCGACAAGATCCGCTTCTCCTGGAACCTCGGGCCTGAAGGCGTTCCTTCGGTGATCGAAGGCACCGACATCGGCGTCATCGAAAACGGCCGCCTGAAGAGCATCACCGGTTTTCTGGACAAAGTGCCGGCGCAGTGAGGCCGGAAGTCGCGGCGTGGGCGAGAAATCGTTCACGCCGTGGCACTCCTGATTGCCGGATAGAGCGCCCGGTAGCGATGATAGGCGTCCGCATAGGCGCCGCCGAGCTTGGCATCCGGTTCGATCGTGGCATCCGTCCTTGGGGCGGAGCAGACGGCCAGCGGAGCGGCACCCGTCGCCGCGATCAGACCGAGCCTGGCGGCACCGAAGGCGGCGCCGAAATCGCCGTCGGCGGGAATGTCCACCGGCACCTGCAGCGCGGTGGCGATCGATTTCAGCCAGTAGCGCGAGCGTGAGCCGCCGCCGATCGCCGTCACCCGCGTCAATGTGGTGCCGGCCGTCTTCAGGGCTTCGAGACTATCGCGGAAGGCGAAGGCGACGCCCTCGAGCACCGCTTGCGTCAGCACTGCGCGGCTCGATTCATGCGCCAGCCCGGTGAAGGAACCGCGGATGGCGGAATCATTATGCGGCGTGCGCTCGCCAGAGAGGTAGGGCAGGAAGGATACACCGGTCGGCGCCTTCAGCGCGTCGCCGAGTTCGGCGGTCAGTTCACCCGCGCCCTTTCCAGTGATCTCCGACAGCCAGTTGAGCGAATCGGTCGCCGACAGGATCACGCCCATCTGGTGCCAAGTGTTGGGCAGCGCATGGCAGAAAGTGTGGACAGCACTTGCCGGGTTGGGCAGATAGGACGCGTTGGCGGCAAACAGCACGCCCGACGTACCGAGAGAGACAAAGGCATGGCCAGCGCCGACCGTGCCCATGCCGCAGGCCGAGGCTGCATTGTCGCCGGCGCCACCGGCAATCGGGATGCCGGCCTCGACGCCCCATTTCGATGCCAATTCAGCGCGCAAACCGCCGGCCTTCTCGGTGCCTTCGACCAGCGACGGCATCTGCTTCTCGTCGAGCGACGTTGCCGCCAGCAATTCGGGCGACCAGCGGCGCTCCCCGACATCAAGCCAGGACGTGCCGGCGGAGTCGGACATTTCGGAAATGTGCTCGCCGGTCAGCCAAAGCCGCAGGAAATCCTTCGGCAGCAGCACCTGCGCCACTTTGGCGAAGACGGCGGGTTCGTTGTTCTTAACCCAGGCGAGCTTGGGCGCGGTGAAGCCGGGGAAAACGATGTTGCCTGTGAGCTTGCGGAAGCGCGGATCGGCGTCGAGCGCCGCCGCCTCGACATGGCTGCGCGTGTCGTTCCACAGGATGCAGGGGCGCAACACTTTGTCAGCTGAATCGAGCAAGGTCGCGCCGTGCATCTGGCCGGACAGGCCGATGCCTTTCACCGCCGCGAATTGCCTGGGATGGGAAGCCTTGAGTTCGGCGATCGCATCTTCGCAGGCGCGTATCCAGTGGGACGGATCCTGTTCGGACCAGCCGGGATGCGGCCGCGAGACGTCAAGCGAGCCATGGCCGGAACCGACGACGGTCTGTCCGGCATCGATCAGCAGCGCCTTGACGCCCGACGTGCCCAGGTCGAGGCCGAGATACATGTCATCCTCCCATGCCAATTATTTTTTTCGGATCTCGAAAAAATCTGGCTGAGCCAGTTTTTAAGGCAAGATCGGCTTGCGGTCAATTCTCTGACAAATCGGCCGCGCGTCGCGCAAGCAGCACGGAGAGTGGGCTATCCGGCCGCGCCATCGAACGCTCGGCCGCGAGCGCCCCGGCGAGCGCGCGGTCACCGGCCCGCAAGGCCGCTTCGATCAGCGTCAGGTCGATGACGTCGCGCTGTGCGTGGCTGCCGCCGAAGCGGTTGGCGATCGTCCGGATCGGCCGGATCAGGTGCACGGCCTCTGTGTAGTTGCCCTCGCCGAACGCCTTGATTGCCAGCGTCAGCGGATGGCCGACATCGCGCGTGAAAGCGGCGTTGTCGCCATTGCCGCGCATGGCCTCGCGCTGGGCATCGAGCAAGGTCCGCGCCGGGGTGTCGAGCCCGGCGCCAACGAAGGCCATCATCGCATGCGCATCGTTGAAGGCATAATCGCCGGCGCCGGCCTTGGGCCAATTGGCGGCGAGCGCCGTCCAGCGGTCACCGACATCGATGCCGCCGAGATGCAGCCGCCACAGGATTGCCGACGCATCGACCATGTTCAGCGCCATCGCCGATGGCGCGCCATAGATCGGTCCGTCATAGAGCGCCAGCACCTGGTCGATCTCGCCGAGATCGTAATGGAACAGCGCCAGGTGCCACCAATTGTGCACCTGCAGGAAGCTCTCCTTTGTCCAGGCTTCGGGATTGGCGCGCATCCAGGCGATCCCGTCCCTTTGCCGGCTTTGCATTTCCATGACATGCGCGACCGCATGCTGCGCCCAGCCGTCGCGCGGCTCGATCTCGACCGCTGCGCGACCGAGCTGTTCGGCCCTGGCATAGTCGCCCATTTCCTCCAGCCCGAAGGCCTGCATTCCGAGAATAGCGTGGTAGCCCGGCATGCCGCCCTGCCATGACGGCAAGGCACGGGCGATGCGGTCACGCAGCATGCGGGCATTGCCGGTGAAGAAGTCGATCTGGTGCCCGACCTGCAGCGCCAGTGCGTCGAGGGGGGTCTCGATGGCGATATCCTCGAGGATCCTGGCGGCGTCATGCCAGCGCCCGTTGGCGAGGTGGCCAAGGGCCAAGACATGCGCCTCTTCGCGCGTCGTCGCGGCAAGCGGCAGCGCCGCCTCGTGGCAAGCCCTGGCCACCGCCGTCGCGTCGCGCTCGGTGGCGAGGCCGAAGAGATAGCCCTTGAAAACATGCGCCATGACGAAACCGGGATCCTCCGATATGGCACGGTCGACGGAGGCGACCGGATCGCCGATGAAGCACAGCAATTCACGCACGGCCTGGCCGTAGGGCGTGAATCCCGCTTCGGTGGCGCCCGAAAATGTCAGGCCGAATGCGTCCCTGATTGCCATGCAACATCCTCTGATCGACCTGGGACAAGCCCCAGACCCTTCGGGCCAAGGCGATCTTAAATCATGGGCCACGGACGTGCCAATCCATGCACTGCACAAGGTTCATGCCAGCTGCCTTTGCAGTTCATCAACCATCGGATGCAGATTAGGCTTTGTAAAAGCGAACGAATTGTGGCTTCATTGCGGCGCGGCGAAGGGCTTGTAATCGCGATCTGAGAGGGGGACGCGATGCAGCATTTTGAAATACAGCGTCCGAACGGCCGTTCGGAAAACGCCGATGAGTCGAATTCTTTGTCGTGGCGAAAGCCGCAGCAAATCCATCCATGGTTTATTAGCTTATTTGCAACTACAGCACTTGTGTTGCTGCCGAATTCCGCGGCCCTGGCGGCCTGCATTCTGGTTCCGTCGGCCGGAAACACCACCTTCACCTGCGACAGCGGCGATTCCGGCGGCAGCCTTACCGATACCAGCGGCAACAACACGCTGACCTTTCCCGCAGGCGGCACCGGGCAGGTGAGCGGCAACGTCATCTTCGGCGCCGGTATGGATCGCATCGACATGCAGTCCGGCACCATCACCGGCACGGTCGACCAGGGCGACGGCACCGATTTCTTCACCATCGGCGGCGGCACCGTCGCCGGCAATGTCCAGCAGGGCGCCGGCATCGACGATTTCAACATGAGCGGCGGCCAGATCGGATCGCTCAACCAGGGCGACGGGCTGGACACATTCACCATGACAGGCGGGCGCATCGTCGATTTCTTCGACGATGGCGACAACGCCGTGATGACCGGCGGCCGCATCGGTCGGGTCAACATGAAGCTCGACAAGAACTATTTCAACATGTCCGGCGGCACCATCGACCGCAACCTCGTCACCGGCTTCGACCAGGACACCATCATCCTGTCGGGCGGCACGATCGGCGGCAACATCAGCGTCAGCGGCGGCAATGACAGCGTGACGATATCAGGCGGTACGGTCGGCGGCGATGTACTGATGAGCTTTGGCTCCGACAGTTTCGTCTGGAATGGCGGCGGCATCATCTATGGCGCCGTCGATCTCGGCGCCGACAACGATACCGCCAAGCTCAGCAACCTCACCAACGCCAATCTCGGCGGCACGGATGCCTTGAATGGCGGCCTCGGTACCGATGCGCTGACCTTCGACAACGTCAAGCTGGAGGGGATCAGCCGGGTCCAGAACTGGGAAAGCATCCGCGCCACCGACGACACACAGCTGATGCTCGACGGCAATCTCAAGCTCGGCGACAGCGGCACCGGCACGGGCTCGCTCAGCGTCGA
Organism: Mesorhizobium sp. WSM4310; assembly: GCF_007003935.1. Classification (NCBI taxonomy): domain Bacteria; kingdom Pseudomonadati; phylum Pseudomonadota; class Alphaproteobacteria; order Hyphomicrobiales; family Phyllobacteriaceae; genus Mesorhizobium; species Mesorhizobium sp. WSM4310. The sequence continues at coordinate 88,848 of NZ_VFTA01000015.1, read as the reverse complement.
TGCTTCGAGCACGCTCTATGGCGGCGGCTTCAACTCGACGATCCAGGCCTTCACGGCAGGCCAGTTGGCGGAAGTGACCAATGCCGGGCGCATCGACCTGACCAACGGCGCCACGGGCGCAACCGACCGGCTGACGATTTCGGGCAATTATGTCGGCGCCGGCGGCGTGCTGCTTGTCCAGACCGAACTCGGCGACGATTCTTCCGCGTCCGACAGGCTGGTGCTTTCGGGCGGCACGGCTTCCGGCTCGACCGGCATTTCCGTGCTCAACGCCGGCGGCGCGGGTGCCGCGACCACCCAGGACGGCATCATGCTCGTCCAGGCGGTCAACGGCGCCACTTCGGGCGCCTCGACCTTCGCGCTTGACGGGCCGGTCGCCGCCGGCGCCTTCGAATACTATCTTTTCAAAGGGGGCGTCAGCGCCGGCAGCGAGGAGAACTGGTATCTGCGCTCGACGCTGATAACACCGACGACGCCGGCCGCGGCGCCACCGACGGTCGAGCCCCCTCCGCCGGTGGAACCGGTGCCGCCGGCGGCCGAGCCGCCACCGCCGCCGCCCTCCGAACTGCCGCCGACCCCGCCGCCGAGCGAGGGCGACATCAACAATCCGCCGGTCGACCCGACACCGCCCGTGCAGGCCAGCGACCCGCAACCCGAACCACCGCCGCCACCACCACCGGCGCCTCCGGCGGATCCGCCACCACCACCGCCGGTGGTGCCGACCGAAGCGCCGGCGCTTCCAGTGCCGACACTGCCTGGCCCGCCGCCTGTCCAGCCGGCGCCGCCGACACCCGGAGCGACGGCGGTGCAGGCAGCCGTGATCCCGCTCTACCGCATCGAGGTGCCGGTCTATTCGGCCTTGCCGCCGGTGGCCGAACACCTGGCGATGACGACGCTCGGCACCTTCCACGAGCGGCGGGGTGAGCAAAGACTGCTGTCGAACCCCGAGCTATCGCCGGTCTGGGGCCGCATCTATGGCCAGGACGCCAAGATGGGCTGGTCGGGAACGGTGTCGCCCTCCTTCGACGGCACGCTGTACGGCCTCCAGGCGGGCTTCGACGTGTTCGGCCGCGACACCGCCTCGGGCGGAATCGATCGCGCCGGCCTGTTCGTCGCCTATGCCAGCATGAAGGGCGATTTGCGCGGCCAGGCGCTGGGATGGAACGATCTGTCCGTCGGCAGCCTCGACGTCACCGGCACCAGCATCGGCGGTTACTGGACCCGGATCGGCCAAAGCGGCTGGTACCTTGACGGCGTCCTCATGGCCACCTTCTTCGGCGGCGACGCGACATCGTCGCGCGACATCGGCATCGATGTCGGCGGAACAGGCGTCACCGCTTCCCTGGAAGGCGGCTACCCAATCGCGCTGGCGCAGGGCTGGACGCTTGAGCCGCAGGCGCAACTGGTCTGGCAGCATCTGTCGCTCGACGACACCAACGACCGCTTCTCGTCGGTTTCCTTCGATACCGACGACAGCGTCAGCGGCCGGCTGGGTGCGCGGCTGCAGGGCGAGACCACCATCAACGGCGTGGCGCTGCAGCCCTACCTCAAAGCCAACATCTGGCACGATTTCGGCGGCACCAGCCATGTCAATTTCGACACCACCGACATCTCGACCGAGGGCCGGTCGACCTCCTTCGAGTTCGGCGGCGGCGTGGTCGCTGAGGTGACCGACAAGGTCAGCCTCTTTGCCACCGGCGACTACACGACCAATCTGGGCGGCGACAAGCGCCGCATCCTCGAGGGCAATGTGGGTATCAGCGTCAAATGGTGAGGCCCTCGGGGCCTCACCTGCGTCCCCGTCGGGACATCAATTACCCGAACGCATCGCCACCGTGGCGATGCCGGCGCCGACCAGCAGCGTGCCGCCGGTGCGGTTGAAGATGCGGATCGCCTTGGGATTGCGCACGACGTTTCGGGCGCGGGCCGCAATCAGCGCATAGCCGAAGGCATTGGCGAAGGCGAGCGCCAGGAAAGTCGTCTCGAAGATCAGCATCTGCGTCCAGAAATCGGCGTGCCGGTCGAGGAACTGCGGCAGGAAGGCGACGAAGAAAGTGATGCTTTTCGGGTTGAGCGCGGTGACCAGCCAGGCATGCGCCATCATCTTGGCCGAAGACACCGCGTCGGTGCGCGGCTCGGCTTTCAGCGCGCCGCCGGCGCGGAACAGTTTCACGCCGAGATAGATCAGATAGCCGGCCCCGATCAGCTTCAGCATGGTGAAGACGGTTGCCGAAGCGGCGAGCAGCGCGCCGATGCCGAGCATCGACAAGGTCATGGCGGTGAAATCGCCGAGCGCCACGCCAACCGCCATCGGCAAAGCGGTGCGCCAGCCCTGGCCCAGCGCATAGGACACGACCAGCAGGATGGTCGGACCCGGAATGATGAGCAGGATGGTCGACGCGGCGGCGAAAGCGGCCCAGTTCTCGAAGGACATGTCTGTCTCCCTTGGGTTAAGGAGAAGGATAAATCCTCAGCCTAGGGGCAATGTAAAGAGGCCTGATTTTTGTTTTTACGAACATTCGGGCGGAAGACCGCCACGCACTTTCCCTGGAATTGCCGTGCTATCAATTGCGCCAAAGGCAGGTCGGCGTCAGTTCGCGCCGCCCAGCGTGCTCACGATATCGGCCAGGCTGACATCGGCGCCGAGAACCAAGGCCGCCGCGACAATGGCAGCGGCAACAAGCGTGATGTCGGTTTTTAGCGTCTTGCACATGCAGGCCCCTCGCTGACCGCCTGATGCGTAGGAAAGGCCGGCGCCGGGATTATGACCCGACCTGGGTCTTTTTATGTAGCAACGTCCGGTTGCCAGTTCATTCGGGACGGCCCGATGCCGCCATGCCAGGCGCAAATGCAGGCAGAGCAAGGCATTCACGCTTTATCAACCATGAATGATGAAAATGCCCGCTATCCGGCCGGACCGTGCTTCCCGCCGACAGCGTAGGGTTTGGGTATATGCGTGAGTTGCCGCAAGGTCCGACGCCGCCACGAAACGGCGACGCAATCGAAACCGATCGTCATCTTTCCCGCCGCGCCGTCCTGTCCGGGGCAGGCGCCCTGGCGCTGCTCGGTGCGGCCGGATGCTCGACTTCCGGCGGTGGCATGCCGGCGCTCGAACTCGACAATACGGTCACCGGTTCCGTACCGCCGATGCGGCCGGCAATCAGCGTCGACAGGAACATCACCAGCCCCGACCTGATGTACGCCGCTTTGACGGACAATGGTTTCAACGTGCCTGAAGTGCCTTATCTCAAGGTCAAGCCGGAATTCCGCCGCCAGATCGTCGTCGACACGACCGGCGAGGCGCCCGGAACCATCGTCGTCCATCTCAAGGAGCGCATGCTCTATCTCGTCCAGCCGGGCGGCGACGCCATCCGCTACGGCGTCGGCATCGGCAAGGACGGCTTCCGCTGGTCCGGCCGCGCCAACATCCAGTATGGCCGGGAATGGCCGACGTGGACGCCGCCGCCGGAGATGATCCAGCGCAAGCCCGAACTGGTGAAGTGGCAGGGCGGCCAGCCCGGCGGCCTCACCAATCCGCTCGGCGCGCGCGCGCTCTACATCTACCAGGACGGCAGGGACACCGGCTACCGCATCCACGGCTCGCCCGAATGGTGGAGCATCGGCCAGGCAATGTCGTCGGGCTGCGTGCGCCTGATCAACCAGGACATCATCGACCTCTACAGCCGCGTTTCGAAGAAAAACCCGGTCGTCGTCAGCTGATTGTTTGGGCGGCCTACGCTGCCGCTTCCATCTTCCTGTTCGAGCATGAACTTTTGCCGAAAACCCGTTTCCACTTTTCGGGATCATGCTCGCGACTCTCCCGTTGCGTGATGCGGCAAGACAGGCCAAGGTGCCTTGAAAACCATCGCTCGGGAGACGTCAGGAATGGCCGGAACTTTTGTCATCGCGCAAGGCGGCGGCCCGACCGCCGTCATCAACCAGACGGTGGTCGGCGCCACGCTGGAGATCCGCAGGCGGCATCCGGGCGCCAAGGTCCTGGGCTCCATCCATGGCGTGCGCGGCATTCGCGACGGCAATTATGTCGACCTTTCGGCCATCCCCGAGGATCGGCTGCGGCTGATCGCCGGAACGCCAAGCGCGGCACTCGGCTCGACGCGCGACAAGCCGGATGCGGCCTATTGCGACGTCATCCTCAACGGCCTGAAGAAGGCCGGCGCCGACGCCTTCATCTATATCGGCGGCAACGACACGTCGGGCACACAGCAGATCCTGACCGACGCCGCCGGCGGCTCGATCGCTTTCGTCCATGCGCCGAAGACCATCGACAATGATCTGGAGGAGAACGACCATACGCCGGGATTCATCTCGGCGGCCGAGTTCGTTGCCGGCGCCTTCCTCTCCGTCGATCTCGATTTCCGCGCGTTGCCCGGCATCTATGTCGGCATCGTGATGGGCCGGCATGCCGGTTTTCTCACCGCAGCGGCGGCCGCCTGGCAGCTCGATCCCGACAGCGGCCCGCATCTGGTGTACGTGCCGGAGCGGCCATTCTCGGCCGCGGGCTTCATCGATGATGTGCGCGCCACGCTCGACCGCCACAAGCGCTGCATCGTCGCCGTGTCGGAAGGGGTGAGCACCGCCGACGGCAAGGCGCTGGTCGAAAGCCTGGTACCGCCGGACAAGCTGGAGCGCGACGCGCATGGCAACGTCAAATTGTCGGGCAGCGACCTGCCGGCAGCCCTCGAGCGCGCATTGGCCGAAGGCCTGCCGGGCAAGCGGGCCCGCGTCGACGCGCTCGGCTATATGCCGCGCGGCTACGTCGGCGCCATCAGCGCCGTCGACGCACAAGAGGCGTTCGATGCCGGCGCCTTCGCCGTGTCCGTCGCCGAACAGGGCGGCGGCTCCGTGGCGCTGCAATATGACGGCGCAAAGACCGTTCTGAAGAAGGTGCCGCTGAAGAACGTCGCCGGCAAGACCCGTCACATGCCTGACGATTTCATGAAGCCCGACGTCAACCAGTTGTCCGAGGCCGGCATGGCCTATCTCAAGCGGCTGGTGCCGGAAAAGTACAAGGTCGGGAAGCCTTTCGTTTAATGGAGTGGTTCAGCAAGAGCATTGTCGACGACAGGACGACGATGCTGACCGAGCCGTTCGTGCATGCCTATGTGCGCGCCAACATCTGGCATCTGCGAGGCCGCGACGCCGACCTCCTGGTCGACACCGGCATGGGTATCTGCCCGCTGGCGCCGCAGATCGAGACGCCGCAGGGCAAGCCGCTGCTGGTCGTCGCCACCCACATCCATCTCGACCATGTCGGCTCGCTGCATGAATTTCCGTGGCGGGCCGGGCCGAGGATGAGCGCCGCGCAGTTCGAGAGCATGGATGAGGCGGCGACCTATGCCTACATGTTCCATGATCTCGAAGGCGCCGTGTCGAAATTGCCGGCGCCAGGCTGGAAGGCCGCCGACTACAAGATCCCCTCGGCACCGCTGACGCGGACGCTTGACGAGGGCGACGTGGTCGATCTCGGCGACCGGCAATTCCGCGTGCTGCACCTGCCCGGGCATTCGCCGGATTCGATCGCGCTTTTCGACGAGGCCGACGGACTGTTCTTCAGCGGCGATGCCATCTACGACGACACGCTGATCGACTCGCTGCCGGATTCCGATCGGGCCGCCTATGCCAGCACCATGCAGCGCCTGCTCGACCTGCCGATCCGCATCGGCCATGGCGGCCACGGACCGAGCTTCGACGGCAAGCGTATGCGCGAGATTGCGACCGACTATCTGCATCGGCATGACAATCCGTAAGCGCTCCCTGAATTAAATCTTCGTAAGGTCGGCCAAAAACCCTAATTCGGGCCGATCGGCACCCTAAATACCTCGGTGTCGATCCGGCCGACCGCCATGTACGGCGAGACAGGCAAGCCCGGCCGTCGACACGCCGACGGGCGCTTCTCCCAAGAGCCACCCGCGGCGCCGGATCAACCCTCGCCCGGACAGAACGACCATGTCACCTCTTGGTATTCTTCGCAGACATCGCGTCGCCGCCCTGCTGGGCGCTGCGCTGATTATCTCCCCTGTCGTCGTCTCGTTTGCCCAAAGCGGCGGCAACGCCGGCCTGAGCAACGCCGTTGCGACGACCCAGACCCCAATCGTGGGGATCAAGGCGCCGAACGGCTCGTTCGCGCCGGTCGTGGCCACCACCAAGCCGGCCGTAGTGACGGTCACAACGGTCATGAAGGCACAGGCTGAAACCATGGGCGAAACCTCGCCTTTCGACGGCGGTTCGCCTTTCGACGACTATTTCCGCCAGTTCTTCGGCAATCAGGGCGCCCCAATGCCCAAGACGCCGCCGCAGCAGGCACCGCGCCAGGAAGCCCTCGGTTCCGGCTTCATCGTCGGCACAGACGGCACCATCGTCACCAACAATCACGTCGTCGACGGCGCCTCTTCGATCAAGGTGACGCTCGACGACGGCACCGAACTTCCCGCCAAGCTTGTCGGCCGCGACGCCAAGAACGACCTTGCGGTGCTCAAGATCAAGGCCGACAAGCCGCTGCCGACCGTCAAATGGGGCGATTCCGACAAGCTGATGACCGGCGACCAGGTGCTGGCGATCGGCAACCCGTTCGGCATCGGCACCACGGTGACCGCCGGCATCGTTTCGGCACGCGGCCGTGACCTGCACAGCGGGCCGTTCGACGATTTCATCCAGATCGACGCGCCGATCAACCATGGCAATTCCGGTGGCCCGCTTGTGGATGTGAACGGCAACGTCGTCGGCATCAACACGGCGATCTATTCGCCCAATGGCGGCAGCGTCGGCGTCGGCTTCGCCATTCCGTCCGACCAGGCCCAGAAGGTGGTCGCCAAGCTGATGAAGGGCGGCAACATCGAATACGGCTATCTCGGCGTCGAGATCCAGCCGGTGACCCCGGACGTGGCTGCCGCCGTAGGGCTCGATCATGCAGGCGGCGCACTGGTCTCGCAGGTCAATGACGGCTCGCCGGCGGCCAAGGCCGGCATCGAAACCGGCGACGTCATCACCGGCTTCGCCGGCCAGGACGTGAAAGACCCCAAGGACCTGTCGCGGGCCGTCGCGGACGTCTCGCCGGGCGCCAAGGAAACGCTTGAAGTCTGGCGCAAGGGCAAGGCCATGCAGATTTCCGTCAACGTCGGGCAAAACAGCGACGATGTGAAGACGGCATCGACGGACGATTCCGGCGCGCCGAGCGCCGAGCAGGGCGCGCACGCACCCGCGATCGGCCTCGGCCTGCTGGACATCACGCCCGACATTCGCCAGCAGCTGAACCTCGCCGACGACGAGCGCGGCGCGGTGGTCGCCAGCGTCAATCCCGACAAGGCGGCGGCCGCCGCCGGCGTCCAACCCGGCGATATCATCGTCGCCGTCAACCAGGCTCCGGTGAAGAGTGCCAGGCAGGTCACGCAGGCGATCGCGCAGGCGAGCAAATCGGGCCGCAAGTCGGTGCTGCTTTTGGTCGAACGCGACGGCAGCCAGATCTATGTCGCGGTGCCGTTCGCCAATGGCTGAGCCGCGATGCGGATGAAATGAATGCCGTGTGGCGGGGTTGTCGGTGACAGGCCCGCCACATTTCCTGGAACTGCTTTAAAGTTTGCGCAGCGCCACTTCCTCGACCAGATGGTCGGCGCCCTTGCGCAGGATGAGGTCGGCGCGGGCGCGGGTCGGCAGGATGTTCTCGCGCAAATTCTTCAGATTGATGTTGGACCACAGGCCTTCGGCGATGGCGCGCGCCGCTTCCTCCGAAAGCTGCGAGTAGCGGTGGAAGAAGGAGTCCGGATTGCGGAAGGCGGTCTCGCGCAGCCGCATGAAGCGCGAGATGTACCATTCGTGGATCAGCTTCTCGTCGGCATCGATATAGATGGCGAAGTCGAAAAAGTCGGACAGGAAGGGCACGATCTTGCCGTCCTGCGGCAACTTGCCCGGCTGCAGGACATTGATGCCTTCGAAGATCAGAATGTCGGGCCGGTCGATGGTGACGAACTCGCCGGGAATGACGTCATAGGTGAGGTGGGAATAGACCGGCGCGCGGACATCCGGCAGCGCCGACTTGATGCCCGAGAGGAAACGCAGCAGCGCGCCGACGTCGTAACTGTCGGGAAAGCCCTTGCGTTCCATCAGGTTCTCGCGGCGCAGCACCTCATTGGGCAGCAGGAAACCGTCGGTGGTGATGAGATCGACCTTGGGGCTCGACGGCCAGCGCGCCAGAAGCTCCTTCAGCACGCGTGCGGTGGTCGATTTGCCGACGGCGACGGAGCCCGCGATGCCGATGATGAACGGCGTCTTGACGATGTCGACGGCGTTGAAGAAGGCCTGGCGCTGCCGGAACAAGAGCTGGCTCGCCTCGACATGGGCGGACAGAAGCCGCGACAACGACAGATAGATGCGCTTGACCTCCTCAAGGTCGACCGGATCGTTGAGCGAACGCAGGCGGCGGAACTCGTCCTCGCTCAGCGTCAGTGGCGTGTCGGCGCGGAATTGCGACCATTGCTCGGCCGAGAAGAAGCGAAAGGGGGAATATTTCTCGGTTGGCGCGAGCTGATCCATCGAGATTCCTGCCCTCCCTCGCGGTCAGCCCTTGGGCCGTGACCCCTTCTCGGCGATGCCCGAACGCCCGGTGCGGCTTTCGAGCTCCTTGAGCACGTCGCTCAGCGGAACACCCGAGAGGCCGAGGACGACGAGCCAATGATATATAAGATCGGCACTTTCGGAAACGAGCCCCTGTCTGTCGCCCTTGACGGCGGCAATCACCGTCTCGACCGCCTCCTCGCCGAGTTTCTGGGCGGCCTTGTCGATACCGCGCGCGAACAGTTTCGCTGTCCAGGAATCCGGGTCGCCGGAATGGGCGCGGTCCCTGATGGTTGTCTCCAGATCGGAGAACGAAAATTCAGCCATGGCGCCTGGGGCCCTTTTCTTAGCCGGAACAGCCTCTAGGGCCGATCGCCCGAGGAGTCCAGCCGCATCGGCAGCCCCGCGGCGGCCATATGCGCCTTGGCCTGGGCGATCGTGTAGGTGCCGAAATGGAAGATCGAGGCCGCCAGCACCGCGCCGGCATGGCCGTCGCGAATGCCTTCGACCAGGTGATCCAGCGTGCCAACGCCGCCCGAAGCGATGACCGGCGCGCGCACCGCATCAGCGATCGCACGTGTCAGCGCGATGTCGTAGCCGGCCTTGGTGCCGTCGCGGTCCATCGAGGTCAACAGGATCTCGCCGGCGCCTCGATCGACCATTTGACGCGCGAATTCGACCGCGTCGATGCCGGTCTTCTCGCGCCCGCCATGGGTGAAGATCTCCCAGCGGTCGGCCTCGCCGATACCGGACACTTTCTTGGCGTCGATGGCGACAACGATGCACTGGTTGCCGAACTTGTCGGCGGCTTCGGCGACGAAATCCGGGTTCTTCACCGCCGCCGTATTGATCGACACCTTGTCGGCGCCGGCCAGAAGCAGCTTCCTGATGTCGGCGACCTGGCGCACGCCGCCGCCGACGGTCAGCGGCATGAAGCACTGCTCGGCGGTGCGGGCGATGACATCGAAGATGGTTTCACGGTTGTCGGACGAGGCGGTGATGTCGAGAAAGCATAGCTCGTCGGCACCGGCGGCGTCATAGGCCTTGGCCGCCTCGACCGGATCGCCGGCATCGATGAGGTCGACGAAGTTGACGCCCTTGACAACGCGGCCGTCCTTGACGTCGAGACATGGGATGACACGGGCTTTCAGCATCAGCGGCCCTCTATAGTGGCGATGAGATCGTTGAGCAGCTCGCCGACCAGCGGCGGGACGTCGCCCTGCGCGTCGAAGGCCGGATCGTAGGCGGAAATAGTGATGCCGACGACCGGAACGGCAAGGGCCATGGCGCAGGCCGCGTTGCGCAATTGTTCCGGGCTTGGCCCGCCTGAAATTGCGTAGCGGTTGGCCTGCAGCTCCTTGGGGTCGTGCACGTCGAGGTCGAGATGCATGTGCACGCTTTTGGCGCCTGCGGCCTTCAGCTTCGCGGTTGCCGGCCCCACGCCGGGACATTCGGTGCGGACCACCGGCAAGGTCTTGAGGAGCTCTTCCTCGGCCGGATCGAGATCGCGGGCGTTGAGAAGCACGCAGCGCGAGGGATCGATCGGCTTGAAGCCTGGAATGGCCGCTGCCATCGGGCGCCAGCACAGGCCAAGCACGGTCGCCAGCGCCATGCCGTCGAGAAAGCCGTAGACGGAGGTCTCGGGCGTGTTGAGGTCGCCATGCTGGTCGGCCCAGATGATCGCATCGGCGCCCGCGCCGGCGATCGCACCGGCCGATGTCAGGCAATTTCCGGCGAGCACGATGGGGAACCGTCCCCTGTCGATGGCAATGCGCACCTCGCCCGAGACGGCATTGCAGACGGCGAAACCGGTGGCGATCTCGCGTTCCTGGTCGTCACCGACCCTGCCGATATCCGCGACCGCGACCTCGTGGCCGGCAATGGTCAGGGCGTCGACCAGGCCGCCTGCGATCAGCGCGTCCGGGCCCTGGCCCATGCCGCCATGATAGTGGCCGCTGTCATAGGAGGCCAGGATGAGGGTGATTTTCACGATTTCGCCTCCGCCGCGGGCCGGCCCTGCAGGATCGCCAGCGCCTCGGCCGGATCGATGCGGCCGTCATAGAGCGCGCGGCCGGAAATTGCGCCTTCGAGCTTCCGTGCATCGGGCATCGTCATGCGCACGATGTCGGCGATCGAGGCGAGGCCGCCCGAAGCGATGACCGGGATCGACACGGCCTCGGCGAGGTCGATGGTGGCGTCCCAGTTGATGCCGGTCAGCACGCCGTCGCGATCGATGTCGGTGTAGATGATGGCGGCCACGCCGGCACCCTCGAATTTCCTCGCCAGTTCGACGACGCCGAGGCTCGACGCCTCGGCCCAGCCCTCGACGGCCACCTTGCCGCCCTTGGCGTCGATGCCGACGGCGACCTTGCCCGGGAAAGCCTTGCAGGCCTGCCTGACCAGGTCGGGATCGCGCACCGCCACCGTGCCGAGGATGACGCGGGCCAGCCCCCGGTCGAGCCAGTCCTCGATCTGGGCCAGCGTGCGGATGCCGCCGCCGAGCTGCACCGGGTTCTTCGTCGCCTTGAGGATGGCGCCGACCGCCGCGCTGTTGACGCTCTGGCCCTTGAAGGCGCCGTTGAGGTCGACGACGTGCAGCCATTGGAAACCCTGGTCCTCGAAGGCTTTTGCCTGGGCGGCGGGATCATTGTTGTAGATGGTGGCGGTCGCCATATCGCCGTGCTTCAGGCGCACGCATTGGCCGTCCTTGAGGTCGATGGCAGGAAACAGGATCACGATTGAGGCGCCTTCTCGCTCATGCTCTAGGGCCTCCAGCGCAGGAAATTGGTGATCAGCGCCAGGCCGAGCGCCTGGCTCTTCTCGGGATGGAACTGCGTGCCAACGAGATTGTCGCGGGCGACGGCCGCCGTCACCGGACCACCATAGTCGGCGACGGCCACAACCTCGTCCGGCTTTTTCGCGTCGAGATGGTAGGAATGGACGAAATAGGCGTGCAGCCCGTCTGGTCCGGTCGGGATGCCGGTAAACAGCGGGTGCTGGCGCCTGAGCTCGATCGTGTTCCAGCCGATCTGCGGGATCTTCAGCGCGGGATCAGTGGGTGTGATCTCCTTGACGTCGCCTGATATCCAGCCGAAGCCATGGGTGACGGTCTTTTCCAGGCCGCGCTCAGACATCAGCTGCATGCCGACGCAGATGCCGAGGAAGGGCCGGCCCTTGGCGATCGCGACGTCCTCGACCGCCTCCCACATGCCGTCGACGGCACGCAGGCCGGCCGCGCAGTCGGCATAGGCGCCGACGCCGGGCAGGACGATGCGGTCGGCGCTGCGCACCCGGGCGGCATCGGCCGTCAGGTCGATCTCGGCCGATATGCCGGCTTCGCGCGCGGCACGCTCGAAGGCCTTGGTGGCCGAGCGCAGATTGCCCGAGCCGTAGTCGATGATTGCTACCCGCATGTCAGTGCCGTCCCGGTATGTGGGTCAGGCCCAGCGCCATGCCCGGCTGCGCCGGGCGCGCCAGGGCGGCATCGGGAACGATACGCGGCGGCGGCGTGATTTCCTCCGCGTGCCCCTCGACCTCCAGCGCATAGCGGATGTCGGCATCGTCGAGCCGGCCGGCCTGAACCACGCCCCATTCATGCCAGCCGCGCCGGCGAAGGGCCGCGACGCGCAACCCCTGCCCTTCCAGGCCCACATAGAACGAAACCAGGAGCGACAGCAGCGAACTTGCCAATCCAAGGCCAAGGTTTTCCCCTGCCATCAAAAGCAGGCCCATGACGACGAAGGCAAGTCCGGCCTCGATCCACAGCCGGTGCCAGGCGAGCCATAGCGGCGGTACCAGCAGGCCGAGCCAGGTGAAGCCGTCGCGGATCAAGGCCGTTGCATCGACCTTCTCGCTGCGGCCGGGCGGTTGCATCACAACATAGGTGGCCATGGCCTATCCCTTCAACGATCCCTTGGTGGAGGGAACCGCGTCCGGCTGGCGCGGGTCGGGCTCGAGTGCGGCACGCAGCGCGCGCGCCACCGCCTTGAAGCAGGTCTCCGCGATGTGGTGGTTGTTGGCGCCGTAATGATTGGTGACGTGCAGCGTGATGCCGGCATTCTGGGCCAGAGCCTGGAAGAATTCCCGCACCAGCTCGGTGTCGAAGGTGCCGATCTTGGGCGACGAGAAAGATACGTTCCAGACCAGGAACGGCCGGCCGGACACGTCGATCGCCGCGCGCGTCAGCGTCTCGTCCATGGCAAGGTCGATCGAGGCATAGCGCATGATGCCGCGCCGCTCGCCCAGTGCCTTGGTCAAGGCCTGGCCGAGCGCGATGCCGGTGTCCTCGACCGTGTGGTGGTCGTCTATGTGCAGGTCGCCCTTGGCCGTCACCGTCATGTCGATCAGCGAATGGCGCGAAAGCTGGTCGAGCATATGGTCGAAGAAGCCGACGCCCGTGGCGATATCGGATTTGCCCGAACCGTCGACATGGACCGACACCGAGATGTCGGTTTCCTTGGTCTTGCGGCTGGCTTCGGCGGAACGGGGCGCCATGACCTTGTCCTTGTCTCAGGGTTTCAAAGCTCCGCGGGCGAGCTTCGAACATTCACCGGCTTGAAAACGAAAGCCTTCTATCAGCATGATCCGGCGATTGCCAGTTGCCTCGGACAGAGGTATCGGCCTTGCCGGAGGGGCGATTTGCAATCATTGGTCCCATGCATACATATGGCCGATAAAATCACTCGTACCGCGCCAATCGCCTTTTGGGATCGCGCGAATCGGAGCCAATAAATGTCTGATAATCTGACCATGCACGCCACGACCATCGTGACGGTGCGCAAGGGCAACAAGGTGGTGATCGCCGGCGACGGCCAGGTCAGCCTTGGCCAGACCATCATGAAGGGCAATGCCCGCAAGGTCCGCCGCATCGGCAAGGGGGGCAATGTGATCGCCGGTTTCGCCGGCGCTACCGCCGATGCCTTCACGCTGCTGGAACGGCTGGAAGCCAAGCTCGAACAATATCCCGACCAGCTGACGCGCGCCTGCGTCGAGCTCGCCAAGGACTGGCGCACCGACCGCTATCTGCGCCGGCTGGAGGCGATGATGCTGGTGGCCGACAAGTCGGTCTCGCTGGCGCTGACCGGCACCGGCGACGTGCTCGAACCCGAACATGGCGTCATGGCCATCGGTTCGGGCGGCAATTACGCGCTGGCCGCGGCGCGGGCGCTGATGGACTCCGACAAGGATGCCGAGGAGATCGCCCGCAAGGCGATGCAGATCGCCTCCGACATCTGCGTCTACACCAACAACAACTTCGTCGTCGAAACGCTCGATGCCGCTTGAGCAGGCCGTGCTCTACGATTTTCGGCCGGTGACGGAAAAAGACCTGCCGATGATCGCCGGCTGGCTTGCCGAACCGCATGTCGCGGAATGGTGGAACGACCCCGAGACGGAAATCGCCGAGATTCGCGATCATATCGACTCGATTTCGGTCGAGCCGCTGATCGTCGAACTCGACGGCAAACCGATCGCCTATCTGCAGAGCTACGACCCGCATCTGGAAGACGACCACCCCTATGCCGACCAGCCGTTCGGCACGCTCGGCATCGACCTGTCGATCGGCCCGCCGGAACTGGTCGGCCTCGGTCACGGCTCGGCGATCGTGCGGCAATTCGTCGAGCAGCTGTTCGAGGAAGGCGTGCCGCGCGTCATCATCGACCCCGACCCGGGCAATGCTCGGGCCATCCGGGCCTATGAAAAGGCTGGCTTTGTTGCCTTTGACACCAGAACATCGGAGTTCGGCCCGGCGTTGATGATGGTGCGCGACGCGCCGCAGGAGCCCGATTGATCAGCGCCGAAACACTCGACAAAGCAGTCGCGAGAGGTTTGATCTCGCAGACCCTGCGCGATCAGTTGGAGGCCATGGAACGCGCGGGCGCTCTCGCCCCCGAGGCCGGGCGCGCCGATGACGAGGGTGACGAGGAAAACCTGCGGCTGGTCGGCGGCGGCAACGATCTGTTCGTCACCGTGGGAACCGTTCTGCTTAGCGCCGGCTTCTTCTTTGTCCTCACCACCTTGCTTCCAGGCCAGACATTCTGGATCGCTGGCATCCTCGCGGTTTTCGCCTGGGGGCTCGCCGAAATTGTCACGCGTCAGCACCGGATGAAATTATCGTCGTCCGTGCTTGCCCTGATTTTCATGGCCGCCATTCTGGTCGCTCTGGCGCTACGGGTGGAGGCCAGCTTCGGCATACGCAAGCCGGAGACGATCTGGCAGCTATTGGCGTTGCGCCAGACGGCGTCCCGGGCCGGATATCTGTTCCTGGGCGGAGGAATAATTGCGGCGGCGATCTATTTCTGGCGCTTTCGCGTCCCCATCATTGCCGGGGCTATCGCCATCGCCTTCACACTGCTTGCCTTTCTGCAAACGGCGATAATCCTGTATGATAGCGTGACAACGGGCGCGATTGCGCCGCCACGCCTTGAGGATGTTCCCGAACTGCTCCGCGCGGCCCTCTACATGCCGCTGGTCTGCGGCCTGATCGTGTTCGCGACGGGTGTGGCTTTTGACATTTACGACAGGGATCGACGCAAGATCTGGTCCGATTGCGCCTTCTGGCTGCATGTCGTCTCGGCGCCTATGCTGGTGCATCCGCTCTTTATCATGGCAACCGGGCAGAACGTCGTATTCGGACATATCGCGCCGGACGCCAATGCAACCATCATGCTGGCGGTCCTGATCCTCGGCTTCCTCTATGTCGCGCTCGCCATAGACCGCCGTTCGCTTCTGGTTCCTACATTGGCTTACTTCGGCTCGCTGGGTATCTATTATCTGGTGAATTCAGCCTCCGATTCGACGGGTATCCCGCCTTTTGCCTTGATCCTGGTCGTTGTCGGCGCGCTGATTATTCTTTTCGGGGCTGGCTGGCAGCGTATTCGGCGGATTGTCGTCAAACCCACTTTGCCGGCGGCCGTGATCCGCCGGCTACCGCCGCTGAAGGCGTGACGGGCTTTGTGATGGTCGAGACGGCCACGCGGAAGAGGGGCAATAGGGCATGATCGCATCCGTCGGGGACAAAGAGCTCTCGGCCTACGAAAACAGCTGGCGGATGGGGTTGCTGATCGTTGCCGGCCTGATCATCGTCCAGGCCGTGACGCTCTATTTGATGGGCCACCCGCCGATCTGCACCTGCGGCTATGTCAAACTGTGGCACGGCGTGGTGAACAGCTCCGAGAATTCCCAGCACATTTCCGACTGGTACACTTTCTCGCACATCATCCACGGCTTCCTGTTCTATGCCCTGGCGAGGTTCCTCTTTCCGCGTTCGCCGATCGGCTTGCGGCTGGCCTTCGCCGTCCTCATCGAGGGCGGCTGGGAATTGCTGGAGAACAGCCCGTTCATCATCGACCGCTACCGCGCCGGCACCATCTCGCTCCACTATTATGGCGACAGCATCATCAATTCGGTGTCCGACACACTGGCCATGGTGCTGGGATTTGTGATGGCGCGAAGGCTACCTATATGGGTGATCGTCAGCCTCGCCATCCTCTTCGAACTGGGTACCGGCTATCTTATCCGGGACAATCTGACACTCAACGTGATCATGCTGCTGCATCCGTTCGAGGCCATCAAGCAGTGGCAAAGTGGAATTTAGTGATATGAGCACATTCTCCCCCCGCGAAATCGTTTCGGAACTCGACCGCTTCATCATCGGCCAGAAGGACGCCAAACGCGCCGTGGCCATCGCCTTGCGCAACCGCTGGCGCCGCCAGCAGCTGGAAGGCCAGATGCGCGAAGAGGTGATGCCGAAGAACATCCTGATGATCGGCCCGACCGGCGTCGGCAAGACCGAGATCTCGCGCCGCCTGGCGCGCCTTGCCGGCGCGCCCTTCGTCAAGGTCGAAGCGACCAAGTTCACCGAGGTCGGCTATGTCGGCCGTGACGTCGAGCAGATCATCCGTGACCTCGTCGAGATCGCCATCGGGCTCGTCCGCGAAAAGATGCGCGAGGACGTCAAGGCGCGCGCCCACATCAATGCAGAGGAACGCGTTCTGGAAGCGCTGGTCGGCAAGACCGCCAGCCCGGCGACGCGCGACTCTTTCCGCAAGAAGCTGCGCGACGGCGAGCTTGACGACAAGGAAATCGAGATCGAAGTGGCCGACACCGGCAATGGCGGCATGCCCGGCTTCGAGATTCCCGGCATGCCGGGCGCCAATATCGGCGTACTGAACATCAACGACATGCTGTCGAAGGCGATGGGCGGCAAGAAGACCAAGCTGCGCAAGACGACGGTAAAGGAATCCTACGATCTCCTGGTCAGCGACGAGTCCGACAAGCTGCTCGACCAGGACGAGGTGGTGCGCCGGGCGCTCGATGCCGCGGAAAACGACGGGATCGTCTTCCTCGACGAAATCGACAAGATCGCCGCCAGGTCCGACATTTCCGGCGGCCCTTCGCGCGAAGGCGTGCAGCGCGACCTGCTGCCGCTGGTCGAGGGCACCACGGTGGCGACCAAATACGGGCCGTTGAAGACGGATCACATCCTGTTCATCGCCTCGGGCGCGTTCCACGTCTCGAAGCCATCCGACCTGTTGCCGGAATTGCAAGGCCGCCTGCCGATTCGCGTAGAACTGCGGGCCTTGGAGAAGCAAGATTTCGTCCGCATCCTGACCGAGACGGAAGCGAGCCTGATCAAGCAATATATCGCGCTGATGAAGACCGAGGGTGTCGACCTGACCTTCACCGACGACGCCATCGATTCGCTGGCCGGCATTGCCGTCGACCTCAATGACAGCGTCGAGAACATCGGCGCCCGGCGGCTGCAGACGGTGATGGAGCGGGTGCTGGACGAAATTTCGTATGACGCGCCAGACCGCAACGGCACGTCGGTCACGATCGACGCCGCCTATGTGGAAAAGCATGTCGGCGACCTGTCGCGAAACACAGATTTGTCGCGATTCATCCTTTAAAGCACGGCACCGGTTGATCCGGCGCCGGTTCAGGCAGCCGGCAGAACAATCATGTGTGGCCAGATGGTACCATCTGGCCACCTTTCGACTTGCCGGGTGAAGGGGCTCTCGACTCGACCCAGAGCACTACCCTAGTTTGCGCGGCAATACCTTTAGGCGGCGGCGCATGAAAAAATTCATCCCAATCATTCTCGGCTTGATGCTGGCGGCGACGCTGTTGGCGGCTGAAGCAGCGACACTCGTGCCGCCGGGAAACCGCAATGCCGAGCAGCCCGACATTCCCGGCGCCTCGAGCCGGCGCACGCAGGCGACCAACACCACCTTCCAGGCGAAATACCGCAAGGTCTATGCCTTGCTGCAGAACGACCCCGATCTGCGCGGCAAGATCAAGAAGGCTGCCGCCGCTTATGGCATCGATCCGATGCATATCGTCGGCGCCATCGTCGGCGAACACACCTACAATGTTGACGCCTACGACCGGCTGCAGACCTATTACGTCAAGGCGATCTCCTATCTCTCCAGCAAGCTGTCCTTCGCCTATGACGGCGAGGACATCACCGATTTCGTGCAGCGGCCGGAATTCAAGAAATGCGCAGGGATGTCCGACAGCTACGACCTCTGGGAATGCCGCGAGCAGGTGTGGAACCATGCGTTTCGCGGCAAGAACGTCGGCGGCGAGGACTTTCCCGACGACCGATTCGGCGCCACCTTCTTCCAGCCCTATTATGCCGGCCAGACTTTTGGGCTCGGCCAGCTCAACCCGCTGACCGCACTGCAGATGAGCGATCTCGTGCACAAGGTGTCGGGCCTGCCGAAGCTCGATGTCGGCGATCCCAATTCGGTCTACAAGACCATCATGGATCCGGACCTGACGCTGCCTTATGTCGCCGCGACGATCAGGAAATCGATCGATGCCTATAAGAGCATTGCCGGCTTCGACATTTCGGGCAATCCGGGTCTGACCGCGACACTCTACAATGTCGGCAATCCGGAGCAGCGCGCCGAAGCGCTGAAAGCGGAAAACGGCAGGCGTCGCGCCGCAGGCGAGCCGGAAAAACTGCCTGAGGAGAATTATTACGGCTGGCTGGTCAACGACAAGCTGCCGGAACTGAAGGCGCTGTTCTAGATCGTTTCACGCCGCCAGCAGCGACTTCAGCTTGACGGCCTGTGATCCCAGTGCTTCCGGTGCCGGGCTGGCGCGCTTGCCGATCAGCATTTCGGCCAGCCGGATGTCGCGGGCGACCGCATTGCCTGGGCCGATGCCGCTGGCCGCCACGAGCCTGCCGTCCTCATCCAGATGGAACAGGATGAAGGCGCCTTCACCGAGATCGCGTCGCACTGTGCCGCTGCCTTCGTCCGAAAGCCCTGCGATCTGCAAGGTGAGACCATACTGATCCGACCAGAACCAAGGCACAGCCGCATGCGCCTCGCCGGCGCCGAGCATATTCCTTGCCGCCAGCGCACCTTGCTCCTGCGCATTGCGCCAGGCTTCGAGCCGCACACGGCGGCCGCCGTAGACTGCAAGCGGGAACGAACAGCAGTCGCCGGCAGCGAAGATGTCGGGATCACTGCTGCGCAGTTCGGCATCGACCGCAATGCCGTTGTCGATGGTCAGGCCGGCTTCGGCTGCGAGCCCGGTCACCGGCACCGCGCCGATGCCGATAATGACGAGGTCGGCTGATATTTCGCGCCCGCCGGCGAGCGTCACGCGCACCTCCTTGCCGTCGTCGGCGATGGAGGCGATGCCATCGCCGCACAGTATGTCGACGCCTTCGGCGATGTGCGCCTGATGGATGATTTCGGCGATCTCGGCCGGCACGCCGCGCATCAGGATGCGCGGCTGCGCCTCGATGACGGTGACCGCAGCGCCGAGCTTGCGGGCCGCCGCGGCGAGTTCGAGGCCAATGAAGCCGCCGCCGACAATGGTGATACGGTTGCCGGCGCTGAGATGGGCGCGAATGGCCAGCGCATCGGCGAAGGTTCTGAGATACACGCAGCGCGCGCCAAGGCCCGGCATCGGCAGTTTGCGCGGGGCCGAGCCGGTGGCCAGCAGGAGCTTGTCGTATGGCAGTACCGAACCGTTGGACAGGCGCACCCTATGCGCCGCACGATCGATCGCCACGGCCTGGACGGAATGGGTATGCCGGATCGACTTCTCGGCCAGCACCGCGTCGCTGGCGATCGCCTTGATTTCGGGCGCATCGCTGGCCATCGCCTCCTTGGACAGAGGCGGGCGCTCGTAGGGCAGATGCGGTTCGTCGCCGACCAGCGTCACCGGCCCCTCATAACCGAGATCGCGCAGCGTGAGCGCTGCCCGCCCGCCGCATTCGCCGGCGCCGATGATGACCATTCCCCGCGCCATCCCCATCATCCGACCTGAACGAGGACTTTGCCGGCGTCGACCTTGACCGGATAGGTTTTCAGGTTGACGCAGACCGGGGCGCCCCTGGCCGCGCCGGTCTTGTAGTTGAAGCGGCCATTGTGCTTGGGGCATTCGATGATGTCGTCCATCACCAGACCGTCGGCGAGGTGTACCTTCTCATGCGTGCAAAGCCCGTCCGTGGCGAAATATTCGTCGTCTGGGCTGCGATAGATGGCGAAGGTGCGCCCGCCATGATCGAAGCGCATCACATCCTCTTCATCGATGTCGTCGGCAGCACAGGCCTCGACCCAGTCGCTCATTCGGTCCTCCCCGTAAAAATGGATTCGCCGCGATCATTCCGCAGCGGCGGCGACGGCGTCGCCGTGGAATTCCTCGCGGTACGGCCGGGCGGTCGGCGGCAGTTCGCGCTTGAGGAAATAGTCCTCGTTGCGCAACTGGCGCAGGAAGGCCGGGATCATCTCGCGGTAGCCGGCCAGGATCGACGGTGTCGGCGCCGGCAGATCGTGCTTGATCAGTTCGTGCAGCTTCGGCAGCGCATGGTAGGGCACCATCGGGAACATGTGATGCTCGACATGATAGTTCATGTTCCAGTAGATGAAGCGGCTGATCGGGTTCATGTAGACGGTACGGCTGTTCAGCCGGTGATCGATGACATTGTCGGCCAGGCCGCCATGCTGCAGCAGACCGACCATGACGTGATGCCAGGCGCCATAGAGCCTGGGCAGGCCGACCAGCATCAAAGGCAGGAACGAGCCGGAATAGACCGCCAAGCCGATGGTTGCGGCATAGATCGCCGTCCAGATGCGGGCGATGCGGATCGCCTTGCCCTGTTCCTGCTCGGGAATGAAGGTCTTTTCGGCGGCGCTGATGTTGCCGGCGGCGTTGCGCAGCATGTCCGACATCGCATGCCAGGCGTCGAGGACACCGACAAAGCCGAGGAGCGCGCGCACCAGGTCCGGCGGCCGCATGACCGAGATTTCGGGGTCGCGGCCGACGATGATGGTGTCGGTGTGGTGGCGCGTGTGGCTCCAGCGCCAGGTCACCGGATTGCGCATGATCATGAAGCAGGCGATCTGATAGATCGCATCATTCATCCACTGCGTCCGGAACGCCGTGCCGTGCCCGCATTCGTGCCAGCGGGAATCCGTCGATGAACCGTAGAGGACGCCATAGACGAAGAAGAACGGCACGCACCACCAACTGCCCCAGAACCAGGCGCCGCCGGCGCCGCTGGCGATGAGCGCGGCGAGCCAGATCGCAGTGTCGCGGATCGCCGGCCCGTCGGAGCGCTGCATCAGTTCCTTCATCTGCTTGCGGGGCACGTCGGTGTGATACCACTCGGCCGCCGACAGTCCGTTTTCCACGGCGAGTTTGGCGTCGCGGCCGATCAGGCTGTAGTCCCGCCGGGACGGCGCAGTGGTCATGATTGCCTCCTCGGCAAGGCACTCGTCCAAGCGAATGTCGGTTGCCCATATACCTTCCAGCCTGAAAATACCGTTTGCTCGTGATAGACTCAATCTCACAAAGATAGTTTCTATCATTTCCTATCAGAATGATGTATCAATGCTCGGCAGTCAAACGAGGACGATCATGGCGAAACGGCCGACTATATCCGATCTGGCGCGCATCTCCGGCGTCAGCGTCGCCACGGTGGACCGCGTACTCAACAATCGCCTGCCGGTGCGCGAGGAGACCGCGCGGCGCGTCTATGAGACCGCGACCGAGATCGGCTACCATGCGGCCGGCCTGATCAAGCAGCGGATGCGCCATGAACTGCCGGAGTACCGGCTCGGCTTCCTGCTTTTGCGAGGCAACGATGTCTTCTACGGCGATTTCGCAGCGGAGCTCGAACTGGCGGTGTCGCAGTCGCAGAGGTTCCGCGGCGCCGCAACCATCGACTTCGCCAGTTCCCTGGTCCCCGACGAGATCGCCGCCCAGATGCGCAAGCTGGCGGCGAAATCGAGGGCCATCGCCGTTGTCGGCCCGGACCACCCGACCCTGACGGCGGCCGTCGAGGCGTTGAAGGCGCGGGGACAACCGGTCTTCTCGCTGCTGTCCGACTTTGCCGCCGGTATCCGCGAGGGCTATGTCGGCCTCGACAACCGCAAGGTCGGTCGTACCGCGGCCTGGATGATCGCCAAAGCAGCGCGGCAGCCCGGCAAAGTCGCCCTCTTCGTCGGCAGCCATCGCTTCCATGGCCACGAATTGCGCGAGATCGGCTTCCGCTCTTTCTTTCGCGAGCATGCACCCGACTTCAGCGTGCTGGAAACGCTGGTCAACCTGGAAGCGAACCAGGTAACCCATGATGCGATGATCGATCTTCTGGCGCGCTATCCGGATCTTGCCGGCTGCTACGTCGCGGGCGGCGGCATGGAAGGCGCGGTCTCGGCGCTGCGGGCAGCAAGGCCCGTAAATATGCCGGTGGTGGTCTGCAACGAGATCAACGCCGAGTCGCGCGCGGCACTCGCCGACAACATCCTCACCATGGTGATCTCGACGCCGCTGGCCGCTCTGTGCCGCGAGTTGGTCGATCGGATGGTGCATGCCATCGAAACCGGCGCGGCCAACGCGCCTGGCCAGACCTTCCTGCCCTTCGACATCTATCTGCCGGAAAATATCTGAGCTTTCCCGGGCGGGAGCAACCGCCAGAATGATAGAATCCATCAGAGCGATCCGAAAATCCGGCGGCAGGCCGCGGAATCGCCCTTGACGTTCCGCTGGAATGGAATAAATATTTCACCCACTGTACATTTTGGTTCTTTCGTTCCGGAACGTCTGTTTCAGACAGAGGGTTGGGTTCCAGCCCAAGCAGAGAATGCCCACGGAGCGAAGCGATATCAGGGAGAGATTCCCCGGGGAGATCGGGGATTCCGGATAAATCGGTGCAACCGGACACCAAAAGTGGAGGAGAGATACAATGAAGAAACTGCTTTTGGGCGTCGCTTTCGCGGCGCTGATGAGTTCATCGGCTTTTGCCGCCAAGATCGGCGTATCGATGGCCAAGTTCGACGACAACTTCCTCACCGTGCTGCGCAACGGGATGATCGCCCAGGCCAAGGGCATGAGCGGCGTCGAGTTGCAGGTCGAAGACGCACAGAACGACGTTGCCAAGCAGCTCGACCAGATCAAGAACTTCGCCGCGTCGGGCGTCGACGCGATCATCGTCAACCCGGTCGACACCTCGGCCACACAGGCGATGTCGGATGCTGCCGCCGCCGCCAAGATTCCGCTGGTCTATGTCAACCGCGAGCCGGTCAATGTGAACTCGCTGCCCGACAACCAGGCCTTCGTCGCCTCGAACGAAGCCGATTCCGGCACGCTCGAGACCAAGGAAGTCTGCCGTCTGTTCAAGGAAGCCGGCAAGAAGGAAGCCAATGTCTATGTGATCATGGGCGAGCTTTCCAACCAGGCTGCCGTGCAGCGCACCAAGGACATTGAAGAGGTGATCGCGACGCCGGACTGCAGCTTCATCAAGATCATCGACAAGCAGACCTCGAACTGGGATCGCGACCAAGCGCAGAACCTGATGACCAACTGGCTGTCGACCGGCAAGAAGTTCGACGGCGTCATCGCCAACAATGACGAAAGCGCCATCGGCGCCATCCAGGCGATGAAGGCCGCCAACATCGACATGAAGGCGGTTGTCGTCGGCGGCGTCGACGCCACGCAGGATGCCCTTGCCGCCATGCAGGCCGGCGACCTCGACGCAACCGTGTTCCAGGACGCGGCCGGCCAGGGCGCGGGCGCGCTGGATGCGGCGCTGAAACTGTCCAAGGGTGAGAAGGTCGAGCACAAGGTCTATGTGCCGTTCCAGCTTGTGACCCCGGCGAACATCGACAAGTTCCTGAAGAAGAACTGAGCCGCGGATATCGAGAGCGGCGCTGCACAGGCAGCGCCGCTCCCCCTTCCCTCGGCGCCTGAAGGCGCTCGAGGCGCGACCGTGGCTGACGGAGGATAGAAGATTGGCACAGACATCTCATGGCGTCGGAGGGCTCACCTACGATGCGAAGAAGCGCACATGGCCGGCCGAATTCAATGTCTTCCTGGCGCTCGTCATTCTCGTCGTCATCTTCGAACTGATCGGCCGCATCTTTCTCGGCGACAGTTTCCTGTTCAACACCCGCAGCGACGTCTCGGGGATCTTCAACGAGGCACGCCTGCAGATCATCATCCTGCAGGTGTCGATCGTCGGCATCATCGCCATCGGCGTGACGCAGGTGATCATTTGCGGCGGCATCGACCTGTCTTCCGGTTCGATCGTCGGCGCGACCGCGATGATCGCCATGAGTTTCGCCCAGGTGGCGACGGTCAACGGCAATCCCAACCCCAAGGCGATGTTTCTGGCGCAAGGCTGGACCGACCTGCCCGTCATCGTGCCGCTGCTGGTGGCGATCGGCTGCGGCCTGCTCGCCGGTCTGGTCAACGGTGCCTTGATCGCCTACACGCGCATCCCACCGTTCATCGCCACGCTCGGCATGATGGTGACCGCGCGCGGCATCGCCAAATGGTGGTCGAAGGGCCAGCCGATCTCGTTTCCCACCGACAGTTTCGCGGCGATCGGCAAGGGCCTGATGCCCGTCATCATCTTCCTGTCGCTGGCCGTGCTGTTCCAGCTCATCATGACCTACACGCGCTACGGCAAGCATTGTTACGCAATTGGGTCCAATGAGGATGCCGCACGCATGTCCGGCATCAAGATCGCCAACCACAAGATCCTGGTCTATGTCATCGCCGGCATTCTCGCCTCGCTCGCTGCCGTGGTGCTCTGCTCCAAGAACCTCACCGCCCAGGCCGGCATGGGCGTGATGTACGAACTCGACGCCATCGCCATGGCGGTCATAGGCGGCGTCTCGCTGTCGGGCGGCCGCGGCTCGATCATCGGCACGGTGATCGGCTCGCTGATCTTCGGCGTCATCATCTCCGGCTTCACCTTCCTGCGCCTCGACGCCTACTACCAAGAGATGGTCAAGGGCGTGATCATCGTCGGTGCGGTCGTTCTCGACCAGTGGCGCCAACGCCTGCGGGCATTGAGGGCTTGACCATGTCAGACATCGTGTTGAAAACCGAAAACCTGACCAAGCGCTATGGCGGCGTGCATGCGCTGGAAGGCGCCAACTTCGAGCTGCGCAAGGGCGAGCATGTCGCCATCATGGGCGACAATGGCGCAGGCAAATCGACCTTCGTGCGCCAGATCACCGCTGTCGAGCAACGTACCAGCGGCCAGATCTGGTTCGACGGCAAGGAGGTGAATTTCACCGGCCCGATCGCGGCGCGCGAGGCCGGCATCGAGACGGTGTTCCAGAACCTGGCGCTGGCCGACGATCTCGACGTGCCGTCGAACCTTTTCCTCGGTCGCGAAAAGGTGCTGTTCAATCTCGGACCTTTCTCGATCCTCGACCGCAAATACATGCGCAAGGCGACCGAAGCGGCGCTGGTGCGCACCGCGGTGAAGATCCCCAACCTTTCCAACACCATCCGCCACATGTCCGGCGGCCAGCGCCAGTGCGTGGCGATCGCCCGGACCGCGACCTTCGCCTCCAAGCTGATCATCATGGACGAGCCGACCGCCGCACTCGGCGTGCAGGAGACGGCGCAGGTCGAAAACATCATCCGCACGCTGAAGGACAATGGCGAGCCGCTGATCCTGATCAGCCACAATATGCGCCAGGTGTTCGACCTGTGCGACCGCATCGTGGTGTTCCGGCGCGGCCGCATCGTCGCCAATCTGCGCAAGGAAAACACGGACGGCCAGGACATCGTGTCCTACATCACCGGCGCCAAGACCGGGGAGGCGGAACTCGCGGCCTAGGCGGGAGGGGTCACCCGCTTCCGGGACGATCTGCCGCGCCAGGAAAATACCCCAGCCACCTTTCCCTGACGGGAAGGTGCGGACACAACTCTCTCGAACCCATCCCTCAGAGGAAATATCCATGACTGTTCGTTTCGCCCTCCTCGGTGCCGGCCGCATCGGCAAGGTCCACGCCCGCGCTGTCGGCTCCAACCCCAATGCAAAACTGGTGGCGGTGGCCGATGCCTTCGAGAAGGCGGCAAAAGAGCTGGCGAGTGCCTATGGCGCCGAGGTGCGCACCATCGACGCCATCGAGAAATCCAAGGATATCGACGCCGTCGTCATCTGCACGCCGACCGACACCCATGCCGATCTGATCGAGCGTTTCGCCAAGGCCGGCAAGGCGATCTTCTGCGAGAAGCCGATCGACCTGAACGTCAAGCGCGTCGAGAAATGCCTGGCCGTGGTCGAGAGGGCCAAGGCGACGCTGATGGTCGGCTTCAACCGCCGCTTCGATCCCCACTTCGCCGCCGTGCGCAAGGCAATCGACGACGGCGCCATCGGCACGGTCGAGATGGTCACCATCACCTCGCGCGATCCGGGTGCGCCGCCGATCGACTACATCAAGCGCTCGGGCGGCATTTTCCGCGACATGACCATCCATGATTTCGACATGGCGCGCTTCCTGCTCGGCGAGGAGCCGGTGGCGGTCTCCGCGCACGCTTCGGTGCTGGTCGACAAGAAGATTGGCGAGGCCGGGGATTTCGATAGCGTCAGCGTCATCCTGGAGACGGCTTCCGGCAAGCAGGCCGTCATCTCCAATTCGCGCCGCGCCACCTATGGCTACGACCAGCGCATCGAGGTGCATGGTTCGAAAGGCATGATCGCGGCGGAAAACCAGCGGCCGGTGTCGATCGAACTGGCCAATGAGAAGGGCTATACGCGCCCACCGCTGCACGATTTCTTCATGACCCGCTATCTCGACGCCTATGCCATCGAGATCGCCTCGTTCATCGCCGCCGCGACGTCCGGCAAGAAGGCGGCGCCGAGCGGCGCCGACGGCCTCGTCGCGCTGAAGCTGGCGGATGCGGCGCTGAAATCGGCAACGACAGGCAAGACCGTTCGTCTCGACAAGTAAGAACCGGAAATCGGACCCAAGCCACAGGAGCAAAGCGATGAGCGCATCCGCCGATCGCAATTCACAGACACGCGCCATCGTTACCGGCGGGGCGCAAGGCATCGGCTTCGCCGTCGCCGAAGCGCTGGCCGACGAAGGCTGCCGGGCATTGGCGCTCATCGGCCGGTCGCAGGAGAAGGGGGACAAGGCCGTCGCCCACTTCAAAAAGGCCGGCGTCGACGCGATCTTCATCAGCGCCGACGTTTCGAAGGTGGCGGACTGCAAGCGCGCGGTGGCGACCGCGCTCGCGCATTTCGGCACGCTGAACGCGCTGGTCAACGCCGCCGCCACCTCGGCGCGCGGCTCACTGGTCGAAACCACGGAAGAGCTTTTCGACCAGATCGTCGAAACCAATGTGCGCGGACCCTTCTTCCTGATGCAGGGGCTGGTCGCGCATCTCTTGGAGCGCAAGGCCCCGGGCTCGATCGTCAACGTGCTGTCGATGTCGGCGCATGCCGGCCAGTCCTTCCTGACGCCCTATTCGACCAGCAAGGGCGCGCTGATGACGCTGACCAAGAACGTCGCCAATGCCTATCGCTTCAACCGCATCCGCTGCAACGCCGTGCTGCCGGGCTGGATGGATACCGAGGGCGAGGACATCGTACAGAAGAAATGGCACGACGCTCCGGACGACTGGCTGGCGAAGGCCGAGGCCGCGCAGCCGATGGGCCAGTTGGTCAAGCCGGACCAGCTCGCGCGGCTGATCAGCTACATGGTCAGCCCGCAATCGGGCGTCATGACCGGGTCGTTGGTCGACTACGACCAGAGTGTTGCGGGGTCGTCGCCGGAATAGTGTCGACCGGCAGCCGCACGTCCGGAAACAGCTCGGCCATACGTCGGCGAGACGACCAAAATATTGGTGCGGACGTAACCGACTCCGCACCCAAGCAACGAACGCGGCTTCAAAAGGTCCCCGTTGCGGCGGCATCGCCATTCCCGCATATTCATGTAGTCAGAACGCTCATGGGGATGGGATGCTATCTGGATCCAAAGATGCCAACTGGACTGTCACCGCAGCAAAAGCCCGGTTTTCGGAAGTTATTGAGCGAGCGCAGTCGTCGCCGCAGACGGTCACCAGAAACGGCAAACCAGTCGTGGTTATCGTCTCGGCTGAAGAATGGCGTCAGAAAACCACGCGAAAAGGCACACTTGCGGAGTTCCTGCTGGACTCGCCGCTGCGCGGTGCCGATCTCCTCGCATCAAGCACGTGACAAACGCCCCGGCTTCGACTATATGAGCCGCATGATCCACCTGTCCGCCACCTATTGGTACTTTAGCAGCTCGCTGGCGGCGGGAGGATTGCGCTCGATCTGAAGATTGCAGCAACAAGATCCGAACAGCCGCCAGACCTGGCGGCTTTTTTGTTTCAGCCGGCAGGTCTCCTAACAGGAGCAGAAAGCCGTGTTGACCACCACAGACGACCTCCGGGTCAAGGAAATCCGAGAACTGAGCACGCCGGACCAGGTGATGCGGGAGATCCCGCGCACGCTGACGGCGACGCGCACCGTGAGCGCCTCACGCAACGCCATCCATGCTATTCTGAACGGCACCGACGACCGGTTGCTTGTCGTCGTCGGACCTTGTTCGATCCACGATCCGGTCGCGGCCGTTGACTATGCCAGCCGTCTGGCGGCGCTGCGCGAGACCCTGTCCGACCGGCTCGAGATCGTCATGCGGGTGTATTTCGAGAAGCCGCGCACAACGGTCGGCTGGAAGGGCCTGATCAACGATCCCGACCTCGACGGCAGCTTCAACATCGACAAAGGGCTGCGGATGGCGCGCAATGTGCTGTCGGCCGTCAACAATCTCGGCCTGCCGGCGGCGACCGAATTCCTCGACATGACCACGCCGCAATACATTGCCGACCTCGTCGCCTGGGGCGCCATCGGCGCGCGCACGACCGAGAGCCAGATCCACCGCGAGCTGGCCTCGGGCCTGTCTTGCCCGGTCGGCTTCAAGAACGGCACCGACGGCAATCTCAGGATCGCCGGGGAGGCGGTGAAATCGGCCGCCCAGCCACATCATTTCATGGCGGTGACCAAGGGCGGACGCAGCGGCATCGCCACGACCACAGGCAATGAGGACTGCCACGTCATCCTGCGCGGCGGCGTCCAGCCCAACTATGACGCGGCGAGCGTCGAGGCGGCCTCGGTCGAACTCGCCCGCATCGGTGTCGCGCCGCGGCTGATGATCGACGTCAGCCACGCCAACTCGGCCAAGAAGCCGGAGAACCAGCCGAAGGTGGCGGCCGATGTGGCCGGCCAGGTGGCGGCGGGCGACGAGCGCATTATCGGCCTGATGATCGAGAGCAATCTCGTCGCCGGCCGGCAGGACGTGGTGCCCGGCAAGCCGCTGGTCTATGGCCAGAGCATCACCGATGGCTGCATCGACTGGGCGACCACCGAGACCGTGCTGCACGGCCTTGCCGGTGCCGTCGAGTGGCGCCGGTCGGCACGCCGCGCCATGCTGGAAAGCCGGCAGGGCGCCGCCTGATCCGATGACGATGTGGGAGGGGCGGCGCTGGAGCATGATCCCGAAAAGTGGAAACCGGTTTTCTCGGACAAACGGTTTCCGTTTGTCCAGAGATCATGCTCCAACAAAGGGCAGATTACGCCGCCCTCAGCCCTTCCCAGGCGGTGAACACCGAGACCGCAAAGAGCAACAGCCCGGCCGCGCGGCCGGCAAGAATGGTCGCCCGCGGATTGGCGATCAGAAGCTTGCGGCTGCGCCCGGCGGTGATGGCAAGCCCACCATAGATCGCGGCCTGCGTCAGCACCGTCATCAACCCCATCACGGTCGCCTGCACCCAGATCGGGCCGTAGTCCGGCTTGAGGAACTGCGGATAGACGGCAAGCACGAACAGATAGGCCTTCGGGTTGATCAGGCAAGTCACCAGCCCCTGGCGAAACGCCTTCCACGCCGAGCGGCTGCCGACAGGCCCGTCATGACCGACGGTTATGGAGCTGCGCATCAGCGTGATGCCGATGAAGGCCATGTAGGCGGCGCCGGCGATCAGCAGCGGCTTGAACAGGATCGGCACGAAATGCATGAGAAGGCCAACGCCAATCGCCCCGTTCAGCGTGTGCACCATACCGCCGACCATGATGCCGCCGGTCGCGGCCAAGCCCCTGTCGCGGCCGCCGGTCAGTGCATTGGCCAAGACGAACAGCATGTCCATGCCCGGAACGGCGATGATGCCGAACAGCAGGATAAAGAAAAGCCAGAGATTTTCCTCGTAACCCATGTCAGTTGCCTGTCGCCTTGTCCCACCAAGCCGCAGCGGAACCTGTTGATTTTCAATTCGATAGGCAGTCCTATAGGTCGACCCAACTGACAATGGTGTGTCAGTTGCGGCCGGAACGTGGTGAGGAAAATGCGCAAGGCGTCACGCCTGTTCGAGATCATCCAGATCCTGCGGCTGGCGCGGCAGCCGGTGACGGCCGCCATGATCGCCGAGCGTTTGGAAGTGACGATCCGATCGATCTATCGCGACATCGCCGCACTGCAGGCGATGCGCGTGCCGATCGAGGGCGGGCGCGGCATCGGCTACATACTGCGCCCCGGTTTCGACCTGCCGCCGCTGATGTTCTCGATCGAGGAGATGGAGGCGATCGTGCTGTCGCTGGCGCTGCTGGAGCGCACGGGCGACGACGAGCTCAAGCAGGCGGCCAAGCGCGTCAGCAGCAAGATCGCCGGCGCGGTGCCGCCGCCGCTGCGCCAGACATTCGACGCCAATGCGCTGCATGCCTGGGGTTTTTCCGCACCCTCGGCTGGCACGATCAACCTGGCGCTGGTGCGGCGCGCCATCCGCGACGAGGAGAAGCTCGATCTCTCCTACCGCGACGAACTTGGCCGCGCCTCCGAGCGCCTGATCCGCCCGATCGCGCTAATCTACTACGCCGAAACCGCCAACATCGTCGCCTGGTGCGAGTTGCGTCAGGCGATCCGCAATTTCCGCAGCGACCGCATCGAGGATTGCCAGCCGACCGGGTTGCGGTTCAAGGGCGAAGGCGATCGGTTGCGACAGATCTGGGTCGACGGCTGGGAGACCCCGGCTGTCGGCGGGTAAGGCGAGAGGGAGCTACCGCACATCCACCCAGCGCTTGTCCTCGAACGAGCGTGCCATGGCATGCACGGTGCGCTCGATCTCCAGTCCCTCGGCGAATTCGATGAGGCGCGCCGGCCTGCCGGCAAGCCGCGTCAGCAATTCGTGGCACTCGATGATCTTGAGGTCGTTGAAGCCCAGGCCATGGCCGGGCGCCGGCAGGAAGGCGTCGTAGGGCTTGTGGTGCGGTGCCACCAGGATGGTGCGGTAGCCCTGTTCGGTTGGGCGGTCCGCGCTGAGATAGAGCTGCAATTCGTTCATCCGCTCCTGGTCGAACAGGATCGAGCCCTTGGAGCCGAATATCTGGATGGCGATGCGGCCCTTGCGGCCCCAGGCCGAGCGGTTGACCTGGAGCGTGCCGGCAATGCCGTTTTCCAGATGCATCAGGACGCTCGCTATATCATAGGTCTCGACCGTGCGGCGTCCGCCGCCGGCGAGCTTGCGGTCGGCATAGGGCTTGGCCATGTCGCAGATGACGCTGGCGACGCGGCCGAACAGCACCGAGACCAGCGACAGCGGATGCACGGCGAAATCGTCGAGCGCGCCATAGCCGGAAGCGGCCTCGTGCTTCCAGAAGAACAGTGCCTCGGGATCGGCCATGAAATCCTCATCCATCTCGATGCGCAGATGGTTGACCTCGCCGATGATGTTCTCGTGGAGCAGCGCGCCGATGTGACGGATGGCCGGGCTCTGGATATAGTTGTAGCCCAGCGCGGCGACCTTGCCTGATGTCTTGGCCGCTGCCGCCATCGCCTCGGCTTCGGCAAAGCTCGGCGCCATCGGCTTTTCGCACCACAGATGCTTGCCGGCCTGGAGGATGGCGATGGCCATTTCCGGATGGAACTGGTTGGGCGTGGTCAGGGAGACGATGTCGACCTCGGGATCGTTGACGACGGCGCGCCAGTTGCCTGAGGCCTTGGCAAAGCCGAATTCGCCGGCCTTACGCCGGGCAAGCTCCTCATTGACCTCGCCGAGATGGACGAGCCTGGGCTTGGCCACATCCGGAAAGACGGCGCCGACGGCACTCCACGCGATGGCGTGACATTTGCCCATGAAACCCGTGCCGATAAGACCGACGCCGACCATTTTCCGTTTCCTCCGCTGCCTGAAGCACTGCGTGGATGAATTAGTCCATTTTCTCCAAGAATGGAATGTCTGCCTCATTTTTTATGGCGTTCTTGCGCAGGCTCGCTATGATGGGGCAGAGAGGACGCTTCACGGATGAGCTTGGACGGGCCGACGATGGACGAACGGATACCTCGCGACTTCGAGACGCTGCGCGCCACCATCCTCGATCGGCGCGAAAGCCTGCCGAAGCGCATCGCCCAGATCGCCGCCTACGCGCTCGACAATCCCGACGACATCGCCTTTGGCACCGCCGCCAGCATCGCCGCCTCGGCCGGCGTGCAGCCCTCAACCCTGATCCGCTTTGCCCAGCAGCTCGGTTTCGACGGCTTCACCAGCCTGCAGCAGGTGTTCCGCGAGCGGCTTCGCGAGCGCAACTCATCCTATGACGAGCGGCTGCAGGCGCTGCGCGCCAAGGCCGAGGGTGGCGCCGGCCACCGGGCGATCTTCGACGGATTCGTCGCCGCCGCCAGCACCTCGCTCGACGACATTTCGCGCACGCTGGATGACGCGCATCTGGAAGACGCGATTTCGCTGCTGGCGAAGGCGCAGACCATCTATGTCTTGGCCAAGCGGCGCTCCTATCCGGTGGCGACCTATATCGCCTATGCGCTGGGCAAGCTGAAAATCCGCAACCAGTTGATCGAATCGGCCGCCGGCCTGAACGCCGAGATGATCGCCTTCGCCACGCCGGCGGACGCCGTCATCGCCATCTCCTTCTCGCCCTATGCGCCGGCCACCATCGAGGAAGCACGCACCATTTCCGAACAGGGCGTGCCGATCGTCGCCATCACCGACAGCTCGTTTTCGCCGCTCGCCCAGTTCGCCAGGGTCTGGTTCGAGGTTGCCGAGGCGGATTTCGCCGGCTTCCGTTCGCTGTCGGCGACGATGGCGCTGGCCATGGCGCTGACCGTCGGCGTCGGCGAGAAGCGGCGCGATATGGGCCGCAAGCGCAAAGGCTGATGGGCACCCCTTCTTGTTTGACCATGATCTTTTCCGAAAACCGGCAGCCACTTTTCGCTTACGCGGTCCCTTGGTTCGGGATCATGGGCAGGCAATTTTAGGCGAAGGAACGCTCATTCCATATTGACTATGGATTGGAATTATTATTTCATATTCCCGGCACCACGCTGCCGCTCGCGCGTGTTACCCAAACAATGTTGTTCCTGACAACAAGACTGACGGGAGGATCCAATGAGCGAAGCCGTGGACGCCAAACAGGTGCCGCTCGACGTCATCACCATCGGTCGCGCTTCCGTCGACCTCTATGGCCAGCAGATCGGCTCGCGGCTGGAGGACATCACCTCCTTCGCCAAGTCGGTCGGTGGCTGCCCGGCCAACATTTCGGTCGGCACGGCGCGGCTCGGCTTGCGTTCGGCGCTGCTGACGCGTGTCGGCGACGAGCAGATGGGCCGCTTCATCCGCGAACAGCTGAAGCGTGAAGGCGTCAACACCGACGGGCTGAAGACCGACAAGGAGCGGCTGACCGCCCTAGTGCTGCTTTCGGTCGAGAGCGAAGGCGTTTCGCCGATGATCTTCTACCGTTCGGACTGCGCCGACATGGCGCTGGCGCCGGAAGACATTGACGAGGCCTTCATCGCTTCGGCGCGTTCGATCGTCGTCACCGGCACGCATTTTTCGCGCCCCAACAGCGACGCCGCCCAGCGCAAGGCGATCCGCATCATGAAAGCCAAGGGCGGCAAGGTTGTCTTCGACATCGACTATCGGCCCAATCTGTGGGGCCTCGCCGGCCATGCCGAAGGCTTCGAGCGCTACGTCAAATCGGACCGGGTCTCGGCCCAGCTGAAGACGGTTCTGCCCGATTGCGATCTCATCGTCGGCACCGAGGAAGAGATCATGATCGCCTCGGGCGCCGACGACTGCCTGAGCGCGCTGAAGACGATCCGCGCGCTGTCGTCGGCCACCATCGTGCTGAAACGCGGCGCCATGGGCTGCATCGTCTATGACGGACCGATCAGCGACGATCTGGAAGACGGTGTCGTCGGCAAGGGTTTTCCGATCGAGATCTACAATGTGCTGGGCGCCGGCGACGCCTTCATGTCCGGCTTCCTGCGCGGCTGGCTGGGTGGCGAAGACCATGCGACGGCAGCGACCTGGGCCAATGCCTGCGGCGCATTCGCCGTGTCGCGGCTGCTGTGCGCGCCGGAATATCCGACCTTCGAGGAGCTGCAGTTCTTCCTCAAGAACGGCAGCAAATACAGGGCGCTGCGCAAGGACGAGGCGATCAACCATATCCATTGGGCAACCACCCGGCGGCGCGACATCCCGTCGCTGATGGCGCTCGCCTGCGACCACCGCGTGCAGCTCGAGGACGTGGCGGCGAAGGCCGGTGCCGATCCGGCGCGCATCCGCGATTTCAAGGTGCTGGCGGTCAAGGCAGCGGCGAAGGTCGCTGCCGGCCGTGACGGCTACGGCATGCTGATCGACGAGAAACATGGCCGCGAGGCGATGTTCGAATTCGCCGGGCATCCCTTCGCCTGGCTCGGCCGTCCTGTCGAATTGCCGGGCTCGCGGCCGCTGCGCTTCGAATTCTCGCAGGATATCGGCTCGCAGTTGGTGGAATGGCCGGTCGATCACTGCATCAAGTGCCTGTGCTTCTACCATCCCGACGATCCGGCGGCCTTGAAGGAAGAACAGCAGCAGAAATTGCGCGCGCTGTTCGAGGCGGCGCGGAAAGTCGGCCGGGAACTTCTCATCGAGATCATCGCCGGCAAGCACGGCAAGCTCGACGACACGACCATTCCGCGCGCGCTGGAAGAGCTCTATGCGCTCGGCATCAAGCCGGACTGGTGGAAGCTCGAGCCGCAGGCGTCGAGCGGCGCCTGGGCGAGGATCGAAGCGGTGATCCTGAAGCATGATCCGTGGTGCCGTGGCATCGTGCTGCTTGGCCTGGAAGCGCCGCAGGACGAGTTGGAGGCAGCTTTCGCCGCCACCGCCAAGGCGCCGATCGTCAAGGGTTTCGCCGTCGGCCGCACCATCTTCGTCCATGCGGCTGAGGAGTGGCTGGCCGGCAGGATGTCGGATGACGAGGCTGTCGCCGACATGGCCTCGCGCTTCGAACAGTTGACCGAGGCGTGGCTTGCCGCGCGCGGCCGCAAGGCGGCATAAGGAGGCGCGGCATTGGGACTGCGGAGGAAAACACCATGAGCAAGACAATCCGCCTGACGATGGCGCAGGCGCTGACCCGCTTCCTGTCCCGCCAGATGACCGAGATCGACGGCAAGAAAACGCCGATCTTCGGTGGCGTCTGGGCGATCTTCGGCCACGGCAATGTCGCTGGCATAGGCGAGGCGCTCTATCAGGTTCGCGACGAATTGCCGACCTTCCGCGCCCATAATGAACAGGCGATGGCGCATGCGGCGATCGCCTATGCCAAGGCCAATTTCCGCAGCCGCTTCATGGCGGCGACCTCTTCGATCGGTCCCGGCGCGCTCAACATGGTGACGGCTGCCGCACTTGCGCATGTAAACAGGTTGCCTGTCCTGTTTTTGCCCGGCGACGTCTTCGCCAACCGCATTCCCGATCCGGTTCTGCAGCAGGCCGAGGATTTTTCCGACGGCACGGCGACGGTCAATGACTGCTTCCGTCCGGTCTCGCGCTATTTCGATCGCATCACCCGGCCCGAGCAGATCATCCCGGCGCTGAACCGCGCCATGCAGGTGCTGACCGATCCGGCCGATTGCGGTCCGGTGACGCTGTCGCTCTGCCAGGATGTGCAGGCCGAAGCCTATGACTATCCCGAGAGCTTCTTCGCCGAACGGGTCTGGCACCAGCGCCGGCCACGCCCGGACCGCCACGAGCTTGCCGCCGCTGTGGCGGCACTCAAGGGCGCCAAGAAGCCGCTGGTGATCGCCGGCGGCGGCGTTCTCTATTCGCAGGCCTCCGATGCGCTGGCCAAATTCGCCGAGGGCGCCGGTATTCCGGTCTGCGAGACACAAGGCGGCAAATCCTCGCTGCCGGACGATCATCCGCTCAACATGGCGGCGGTTGGCGTCACCGGCACCTCGGCGGCCAACCGGCTGGCTGAAGAAGCCGATGTCGTGCTCGCCATCGGCACGCGCCTGCAGGACTTCACCACCGGCTCATGGTCGCTGTTCAAGAATTCCGGCAAGACCATCATCGGGCTCAACGTCCAACCTTTCGACGCCGGCAAGCACCGCGCCCTGCCACTGGTCGCCGATGCGGCCGAGGGGCTGGCCGAACTCGGTGCCGCGCTGAAGGGCTGGAAGGCGCCTGCCGCCTGGACCGACAATGCGGCCAAGGGCAAGAAGGCCTGGCAGGCCGACGCGGCCAAGGTGACGGCGTCGACCAACGCCGCCTTCCCGTCCGACGCGCAAGTGATCGGCGCCGTGCAGCGGGCCATGGGCTCTGGCGTGACCTTGTTGCATGCAGCCGGCGGTCTGCCCGGCGAATTGCACAAGCTTTGGCAGGCCGGCGCGCCGGGTTCCTACCATGCCGAATACGGCTTCTCGACGATGGGCTACGAGATTGCCGGCGGGCTCGGCACCAAGATGGCCAAGCCCGGCGAAGAAGTCGTCGTCATGATCGGCGACGGCTCCTATCTGATGCTGAATTCCGAGATCGCCACTTCGGTGATGCTGGGTTTGAAGCTGACTATCGTGCTGCTCGACAACCGAGGCTATGGCTGCATCAACCGGCTGCAGATGGCGACCGGCGGCGCCAACTTCAACAATCTCCTGAAGGATTCGCGCCACGAAATCCTGCCCGACATCGACTTCGCCGCGCATGCGGCGAGCATGGGCGCGATATCAGAGAAAGTGCCGTCAATCGCCGGCCTGGAAAACGCCTTGCAGAAGGCCAGGACGAACGACCGCACCACGGTGCTGGTCATCGACACCGACCCGCTGGTCTCCACCGACGCCGGCGGCCATTGGTGGGATGTGGCGGTGCCGGAAGTCTCCGCGCGGCCGCAGGTCAACGCGGCGCGCAAGGCCTATGACGAGAAGCGCCAGATGCAGAGCGTCGGCGATTGATGCAGCTACCCCCCTTCTTCCCGTCCCCATACGGGGAGAAGGTGCCGGCAGGCGGATGAGGGGCAGCGCCGGCGGCCCAAGAATGAACTGTTCTAAACCGGAGTGACGACTTGAAAGCCAAACTGGGCATGTCCCCCATAGCGTGGTGGAACGACGATCTTGCGGAACTCAGCGATGACGTGTCGCTTGAGGAGTGCTTGCGGCAGTCGCGTTCGGCCGGCTTCACCGGCATGGAGATGGGCCGGCGTTTTCCCAACGACCCTGCCGTCATGCTGCCGATCCTCAAAGCCGCCGACGTGACGCTGTGCGGCGGCTGGTTTTCCGGCACGCTGGTCGATGAGGATATGAGCAAGAACAAGGATCGCATCCAGCCGATGATCGAGCTGTTCAAGGCGGTCAACGCGCCTTGCATCGTCTATGGCGAGGTCGGCCGCTCGATCCAGGGCGACCGCTCGAAGCCGCTGGCCACCAAGGCGAAACTTTCAGGCGACGAGATGAAGGCCTATGGAAGGCGCCTGACCGAATTCGGCGAATGGTGCGCCGAACAAGGCATGCCGCTGTCCTACCACCATCACATGGCGGCTGTGGTCGAGACCGAGCCGGAACTCGACGCCTTCATGCGCCATTCCGGCGAAGGCATTCCGCTGCTGCTCGATGCCGGCCACCTGGCCTTCGCCGGCGGCGATGTGCTGCGCGCCATCGACAACCACCACAAGCGCATCAGCCATGTGCATGTGAAGGATGTGCGCATGGCCGTGATCGACAAGCTCGACCGCACGAAACAGTCCTTCCTCGACGCCGTGGCGCTCGGCGCCTTCACCGTGCCGGGCGACGGCTCGCTCGACTTTGGCGCCATCGTGCAGCGCTTCGCCGACCATGGCTATGAAGGCTGGTTCGTGGTCGAGGCAGAGCAGGACCCGAAGAAGAACCCGCCGCTCAAGATGGCGCAGGTCGGCCACAAGGAGCTGATGCGGGTAATGACGGCGGCCGGCTACACGGTCGAAACCCAGGGTTTTCCGAATGCCTGACGCGACGGGTTCACGGCGCGGCAGGTTGCTGTAGATTGGCCCGATGAAAGATTCCGAGCACCCCTTCTTCCGCCCGTTGTGGCGGCGTGTCGCCGTCGTCGCGGTCTGCGTCATCTGGTCGATCATCGAGTTCGCCACCGGCACGCCATTCTGGGGCACCATCGCGCTCGGCTTCACCGGCTATGCCGTCTGGCAGTTTTTTTATCTGTACAAGCCGGCCGACGAGAACAAGGCGACGGCCGAGTCCGAACCGAAGGAGTAACCCGATGTCCAAGCTGCTCGTCAAAGCCGACAAGGGCCATGGCCGCGTTGCCCATGTGACGCCGAAAAGCGCCGGCTGGACTTATGTCGGTTTCGACCTGCATCGGCTGCAACCCGGCGAAAGCGCCTCGGGAAAGACGGAAGACCGCGAAGTCTGCCTGGTCTACGTCACCGGCAAGGGCACAGCGAAAGCCGACGGCAAGGATCTCGGCCTGCTCGGCGAGCGCATGTCGCCCTTCGAGGGCAAGCCTTGGTCGGTCTATGTGCCGGAGGGATCGGACTGGTCGGTGACGGCTGACACCGATCTCGAACTCGCCGTCTGCTCGGCGCCCGGCCTCGGCGGCGGCCTGCCGGTTCGGGTGATCGGGCCGGACGATCTCGGCCAGGAGGTGCGCGGCAAGGGCACCAACACGCGCTACGTCACCAACATCCTGCCGGAAGGCAAGCCGGCCGATTCGCTGCTGGTGGTCGAGGTCATCACGCCCGGCGGCCACACGTCGAGCTATCCGCCGCACAAGCATGACCAGGACAATCTGCCCGCCGAATCCTATCTCGAGGAGACCTACTACCACCGCCTCAACCCGCCGCAGGGCTTTGCCTTCCAGCGCGTCTACACCGATGCCGACAAGGATGGCCATCGCGAGCTCGACGAAGCCATGGCGATCGAGGATGGCGATGTCGTGCTGGTGCCCAAGGGGTATCACCCCTGCGCCGCCTGCCATGGCTACGACCTCTATTACCTCAACGTCATGGCCGGACCGAGGCGGACGTGGAAATTCCACAATGCGCCCGAGCACGAATGGTTGATGAAGGCCTGACCGGTCCGAGATTCCTCCTGAACCTGTTGATCCAGCTCGGAAAAATCGTCGGCTAAGGACCTATTGGGGTGATTTGCCTTCGAAAACCCTGCAAAGCTTCGTCAATCCGTCATGGAAATCACTTATGGCAGCGGTCTGACGAGGATTTTTGATGCGTTATGCCATCTATTTCACCCCCCGGCAGGACGAACCGCTGGCGCGGATCGCCGCCAACTGGCTGGGCTGTGACCCGTTCGGCGCGGCGACAAGGCCGGTTGAGGCCGTGGCCGATTTGTCGGCGGCGGAAGTTGCCTTCCACACCGCCTCGGCCCGCCGCTATGGCTTCCACGCGACGCTGAAGGCACCCTTCCGCCTGGCCGCCAACGAGACCGAGACTTCGCTGCGCGCGGGGCTCGACCAATTTGCCGAAGCGACGCCCGTCGTGACGATCCCACGTCTCGTCGTCAGCCAGATCGACAGCTTCTTCGCGCTGGTGCCGGAGGGGCCGCTGCCGCCGCTCAACCGTTTCGCCGATGAGGTGGTGCGCGATTTCGACCGGTTCCGCGCGCCGCTGACCGAGGCCGAGATCGAGCGGCGCAGCCCGGATTCGCTGAAGCCGGCCGAGTTCCGCAATCTCTGCCAATGGGGCTACCCCTATGTCTTCGAGACCTTCCGCTTCCACATGACGCTGTCGGGCCGCGCCGGGCCACAGGAAAGCCCTCGTTTGCGCGCAGCAATCGACAGCCTGTTCGCGGATGTGCTGCGGCAGCCGGTGCTGGTCGACGCGCTGACGCTGTTTGTCGAACCCGAACCGGGCGCGCCGTTCATGGTGCTTTCGCAGCACGCGCTGGGACGCCGCCCGGCAAGGAAAATCGCCTGAACACCCCTGCTCGAAGAACCAAAGGACTGCCCGAAATGACCGCCGAGACCGTTCTTTCCAACGCCCGCATCGTGCTTGCCGACGAGATCGTCGAGGGGTCGCTGGTGCTGCGTGACGGCTTTATCGCCGACATCGATGCCGGCAGCAGCCACACCAGCGGGAACATGGCCGGCGAGGACATGGGCGGCGACTATGTCATTCCCGGGCTGGTCGAGCTGCACACCGACCACCTGGAAGGCCATTACGCACCCCGGCCGAAGGTGCGCTGGAACCCGATCGCCGCGGTGCTTGCCCATGACGCGCAGGTGGCGACGGCCGGCATCACCACCGTGCTCGACGCCTTGCGCGTCGGCATGGACGAGGACGCCGACCTCACCTTGGCCGATATCCGCAAGCTGGCCGATGCCATCGAGGACAGCGTCGCGCAGGATCGTCTGCGGGCCGATCACTTCCTGCATCTGCGCTGCGAGGTTTCGGCGCCGGATTGCCTGCAGGCCTTCGCCAATTTCGACCGGGACGACCGGGTCAAGCTGGCTTCGCTGATGGATCATGCGCCCGGCCAGCGTCAGTTCGTCAATCTCGAAACCTATGCCTACTACTACCAGCGCAAGCTGAAGCTGACCGATCGCGACTTCCAATTGTTCTGCGAGAAGCGGATGGCGGAATCGGCGCGCTATTCGGCGCCGAACCGCGCGGTGATCGCGGCTGCCTGCCATGAGCGCGGCATCGTGCTCGCCAGCCATGACGACGCCACTTCGGGCCATGTCGACGAGGCGATCGAGCAGGGCGTGCGCGTTGCCGAGTTTCCGACCACCGAGGAAGCGGCGCGCGCTTCGAAGGCCGCGGGCCTGGGCGTTCTGATGGGTGCGCCGAACGTCATGCGCGGCGCCTCGCATTCGGGCAATGTCTCGGCGCGCACGCTGGCCGGCGACGGGCTGCTCGACATCTTGTCATCAGACTATATTCCCTTCAGCCTGATCCAGTCGGCCTTCTTCCTCGGCGACATGGTCGAAGGCATTTCGCTGCCGCAGGCGGTCGCCATGGTGTCGAAGAACCCGGCCGAGGCCGTTGGCCTGACCGACCGCGGCATCATCGAGCAAGGCCGCCGCGCCGACCTGGTGCGCGTGCGTGTGGATGACCATGTTCCAGTGGTGCGCACCGTCTGGCGGCAAGGGCGCCGGGTCGCATGATGGTGTCGGCCTTGATCGAGCGTGAATTGTCAGCTGAAACGTTCCCCGTTCGTCATGGCGTGTTTGTCGCGGTCGTGGGGCCAAGCGGCGCCGGCAAGGACACGGTGATCGGCTACGCCCGTGCCCTCTTCGCCGACGAGACCCGGCTGGAGTTCGTGCGCCGCGTCATCACCCGGCCGAGCGATGCGGCGAGCGAGGATCACGACACGCTGGCCGACGCCGCCTTCGTCGAGGCCGAGGCCGACGGCGCCTTCGCCATTTCCTGGGAAGCGCATGGCTTGCGCTACGGCCTGCCTGCCGATGTCGACTGGTCGGTCGCCAATGGCCATGTGGCGGTGGCGAACGTGTCGCGCGCGATCATTCCCACCTTGCGCGAGCGCTATGCCAATCTGGCCATTGTCGAGATCACTGCTTCGCCTGACGTGCTGGCCTCGCGGCTGGCGATGCGCGGCCGCGAGTCGCGCGGCGAAGTGCTGGCGCGCCTGGCGCGCAGCGCCAATGTGACCCTGACCGGCCCCGGCGTGACCACGATCGACAATAGCGGCCCGCGCGAAGTGGCCGGCGAGCGCTTCGCCGAGCTGCTGCTCAAGGCAATGGCCTTCTCCGACATGTCGGGCATGATCTGATTTAGGCGTGCGTCCCGCAGCCGCAGTATGCGCGGCTCGATTGGCCCCAAGCGCCGCCCATGGGCGTTCACTTGCTTTCCCGCGGCTTCCGGAGCGCTATGTGGTGCTGACCATAGAAGTGATTCCGGGCCACGCGTCCTGGAACACCCGCTCAGAGAACCCGTGGCGAACGAGACAGGACAGGAAGCTTTGATGCAGACGCTGACGCCCATCCTCCCGACGGTCACGGCGGCATTTCTCGCCTCCTTCGTCGAGGTCGTCGAAGCCTTCACCATCGTGCTTGCGGTCGGCGTGACGCGCAGCTGGCGCCCGGCGCTGACGGGCGCCGCCTTGGCGCTGGCGTTGCTGGCGGCGCTGGTGCTGGCATTCGGACCGCTGCTGGCGCTGGTGCCGATCACCACGCTGCAGTTCGTCGTCGGGGTGCTGCTGATCCTGTTCGGCATGCGTTGGCTGCGAAAGGCGATCCTGCGCAGCGTCGGCGTCATCGCGCTGCATGACGAGGACGCGGCCTTTTCCAAGGAGACCGCCGCCCTCACCCAGCAGGCCAATGACCGCCGCGCCGACCACCTCGCCGGCCTGGCCTCGTTCAAGGCGGTGCTGCTCGAGGGTGTCGAGGTGGTGTTCATCGTCATTGCCGTCGGCGCCGCCCATGGGCAGACGCTCTACGCCAGCCTGGGCGCGCTGGCAGCCTTCGTCCTGGTGATGCTTATCGGCCTGGCGGTGCACCGGCCGCTGGCGCGCGTGCCGGAGAATGCGCTGAAATTCGTGGTCGGGCTGATGCTGACCAGCTTCGGCATCTTCTGGACCGGCGAAGGCATCGGCGCCGACTGGCCGGGCGCCGATCTCGCTCTGCTCGCCATCTTCGCCATCGTCGCGCTGGCGTCCTTTGCCATGGTGCGCTGGCTGCGCGGCACCTATACTGTATCAGCCGGAGGGTTCGCCCGATGAGCGTCATCCGCCTTGTTGCCAGGGAATTCCTCGGCATGTTCGTCGATGACGGCAATCTGGCGCTGCTGGCACTGATGCTGGTGGCCGCCGTCGCGGCGGCGGTGAAGCTGCTGGCCCTGCCGCCGCTGCTCGGCGGCGCGCTGCTGCTGGTCGGCTGCCTCGCCATCCTGCTGCAAAGCGTTCGCCGCGCGGCACGTGCGGTCAAACGATAAAGACGGCACGCATGGCCACTACTTCAGACATCGTTTCGATAGCGAAACGATGTTCGAGGTACACTGGCTATCCCTTGAACGCCGGCAGGGTCAGGCCCTTGACGCCGACATCGAGCGCGAACAATCCGCCCGGATTCTTCTGGCGGACGAAGTGGCTTGCCGGGCGCCTGAGCACGGCCGAGGTGACATAGAGGATGTCGAGATCCTTGCCGCCGAATTCGCAGCACGTCGGCAGGTCGGTCGGCAGAACCACGGTCTGCATCAATTCGCCATCAGGATCGTATCGGCAGACCTTGCTGGTCACCGGGATGGTCACCCAGTAGCAGCCCTCGGCATCGACAGTGGCGCCGTCGGCGACGCCGCCGGTCATCGTCATGTCGATGAACGTCCGGCGATTCTCGATATCGCCGGTGGCGGCATTGAAATCATAGGCCCACACCGCGCCGGCATGGCTGTCGGAGAAATACATGGTCTTGGAATCCGGGCTCCAGGCGAGCCCGTTGGAGCAGCCGATGCCGTCGATCATCTTGTGCACCGACAGATCAGGATCGAGCCGGTAGAGCGCGCCGATGAATTCGATCGGCTGACCCGGCACCTCGAACATCGAACCCGACCAGAAGCGGCCCTGGCGATCCGGCTTGCCATCGTTGAAACGGGTATTCGGCATATGCGATTCCGGGTCGACGATCGCCGCGAACGTGCCGGTCGCCGGGTCGAAGAAGTGAAAGCCATTGGCCATGGTCAGCACAAGGCCGCCCTTCTCGCGCAGGCCGAGGCAGCCGAGATATTCCGGTGTCTCGAAGGTCTCGTCCTTGCCGGTCGCTGGGTCGTAGCGATGGATCAGCTTCTTCCAGATGTCGATCCACCACAGCACGCTGGCCTTGGGATCCCAGAGCGTGCCTTCGCCGAGTTCGGCCCTGGCATCGACGACGCAAGTGATTTCGACCATGGTCAGCCCTCTTTTCTCCGCAGCCTGCCGCCGAGGCCGGCGAAGGTCTCGCTGCCGATCGAGACCGTGAGCAGGATCACCGCGCCGTAGACGATGAGCAGCGCGCCGCTCGACAGGTTCAGCGCCGGCAAAAGACCAGTGAGGATGGTGAGCACCATGGCGCCGGCGACGGTGCCCAGATAATGGCCGCTGCCGCCGAGGATGGAGGCGCCGCCGATGGCCACCGCCGCGATCGAGGTGAACAGATAGGCGTCGCCCATGCCGAGATAGGCCTGGCCGGAATAGCCGGTCAAGAGTATGCCGGCGAAAGCGGCTGTGAGGCCCGAGATGACATAGGTGAGGATGGTGGTGCGCGCGGTCGGCACGCCGGAGAATTCGGCGACCGTGGCGCTGGTGCCGAGCGCGTAGAGATGGCGGCCGAACGCCGCCTTGGAGAGCAGCAGCGTCGCCACCAGCGTCAGCG
Organism: Mesorhizobium sp. WSM4310; assembly: GCF_007003935.1. Taxonomy (NCBI): domain Bacteria; kingdom Pseudomonadati; phylum Pseudomonadota; class Alphaproteobacteria; order Hyphomicrobiales; family Phyllobacteriaceae; genus Mesorhizobium; species Mesorhizobium sp. WSM4310. The sequence goes on along the minus strand of NZ_VFTA01000015.1, from coordinate 44,424 downwards.
CCAGCCAGATCAGCGCGATGACCGGAAAACCACTGAGCCGCCCCACCGACAGGAACTGGATCAGGGCCGGCGCCGATGGCGTGGGCGAACCGCCGGTCAGCACCAGGATCAGGCCTTGCAGGATCACGTTCGTGGCCAGCGTCATGATGATCGGCGGCACGCCGAACTGGGCAACGCCGATGCCGTTGATGAGGCCGATGAAGGCGCCGCCGGCAAGCAGCAGCGGCATGACCCAGACCAGCGGCAGATCCTGCCCGCCGCACAGCAGCGCCATGATGATGGCGGCCGAATTCAGCACCCAGGGCACCGACAGGTCGATGCCGCCGCCGATGATGACGAAGGTCTGGCCGAGCGCGACGATGCCGACGAAGGCGGCCAGCACGACGGTGGAGCGCATGTTGGAGACCGACAGGAATCCCGGCGAGAACAGCGCCGTGACCAGGAGCAGCGCCAGCATGCCGGCATAGGCGAGCACGATGAGGCGGTTGCGGGCGAGGAAAGCGCTCATTGGGCACGGTTCCTTGCAGCTTTCTCGGCGACGGAACTGGCCAGCACCGAGAGCAGCAGGATGACGCCGGAGGCGACCGGCTGCCAATAGCTCGACACATGCAGGACGAAGACCAGATTGCCGATCAGGGTGAGCACGAAGGCGCCGATCAGCGTGCCGGCGAGATGGCCGCGTCCGCCGAACAGGCTGACGCCGCCGATGACCGCCGCCGCCACAGAGGGCAGGATATAGTCCTTGCCGATGGTGGGCGAACCGGCGCCGGTCTGCGTCACCAGGAACAGCGCCGCACCGGCCGCGAACAGGCCGGACAGGCCGTAGGTGACGAGGTTGACCCTTGCGATCGAGACGCCGGACAGGAAGGCCGACTTTTCGTTGGAGCCGGTCGCCTGGATGGCGATGCCGACCCGCGTCGCCCGGAACCACCACCAGAATAACAGCAGCGCCAGCAGCATCCAGACAGGGCTGGTCAGGCCGAGGAGCTGTGCGGAAGCGAAGCCGACCCACCATGAGGGAATGCTGCCGCCATCGGTCGGCAGGATAATCATGGCGATGCCGTTGAGGATCGACCAGGTGGCGAGCGTGACCAGGAAGGGCTGCAGCTTGAGCAGCGAGATCAGCAGGCCGTTGAGTGCGCCGATCAGGAAACCGAGCGCCAGGATGATCAGCGCCCAAAGTGCGGTGGTCGACACATCGTCGGTAAAGCGCGTCGCGGCGATCACCGTGCCGAGGCTGATCATGCCGCCGATCGACAGGTCGATGCCGCCGCGCAGCAGCACGATGGTCTGCCCGGTCGCCGCCAGCATCAGCGTCATCGCCGCCGCCGTGTCGAGGTTGAGCTCGTCCAGCGAGAAAACGCCGGATTGCAGGCTGCCATAGATGCCGACAATCAAGGCCAGCATCAGGCAGGCGACCAGGAACGGCGCCCGGTCGAGCAAGCGGCCGCGCCAGTCGATGGCCGGCCTGGTGGGATTCGTCCCGGCCGGCTTCTGCGCCATCTCCACAGTCTGCTGCACGGACATCACCATGATTCAGGCCGCCCTGGTTTCAAGCATGGCGGCGCGCAGGATTTCCTCCTCCGAAATGTGAACCCCCTCCAGCGTCGCGGCAATGCGGCCGTTGCGCATCACCAGCACGCGGTCGGCGACATGGACGAGTTCCGGCATGTCGCTGGAATGGAACAGGATCGCATAGCCCTTGGCGGCGAGGTCGCGCATCAGCTGGAAGATCTCGCCCTTGGTGCCGACATCGACGCCGCGCGTCGGATCGTAGAGCAACAGCACGCGCGCCTGCGTCAAAAGCATCTTGCCGAAGATGACTTTCTGCTGGTTGCCGCCCGACAGGGTGCCGGCAAGTTGTTCCGGCGTGCCGGCCTTGATACGCAGGAAATCGACCATTTCCTTGACGAGCGCTGCTTCCTTTTGCCGGCTGAGCAAGCCGTTTTCGGTGAAGCGCTTGATGACCGACAGCGTCAAATTATCGCGCACGCTCTTGGTCAAAAGCAGGCCCTGGCCGCGCCGGTCCTCCGGCACCAGCGCGATGCCGTCCTTGCCGGTCAGCGCCTGGCGCGGATTGCCGATCGAGACCGGCTTGCCCCACAGTTCGATCGAGCCGCTCGCCTTGGTGGCGCCGAACAGCGCCTGAAACAGTTCGCGCTGGCCATGACCTTGCAAACCGCCAACGCCGAGTACCTCGCCCTCGCGCAGCGCGAAGTCGACGCCGGAAAGCCGGCTGCCGCTCGAAAACCCCTTTACCCCAAGAGCGATGCGATCGGTCGCGGTGGACACACGCTCGGGATAGAGCCGGTCGAGATGGCGGCCGATCATCTGGGTGACGATCTCATTGTCGGACACGGCATCGGCCGCATGCGCGGCGACGGTGCTGCCATTGCGGAAGATGGTCAGCCGGTCGGCGATGGCGCGCACTTCGGCCATGCGGTGCGAGATGAAGATGACCAATCTGCCCTCGGCGGCGAGCTGCCGGGTAAGGTTGAGCAGCCATTCGGCTTCCCGTGCCGGCAGCGCCGAGGTCGCCTCGTCGAGGATCAGGATGCGCGGGTCCTTGGCCAGGCCCTTGGCGATCTCGACGATCTGCCGCTCGGCCAGGGTCAGCCGCCGCAACTCCTGATCCGGGCGAAGCGCCGGAAAGTTGTATTCTTCCAGCAGCGCCAGCGTCTTGCGGCGCATCTCCGTGCGATTGACGGTGCCAAGCCACTTGCGCGGCTCATGGCGAAACCAGATGTTCTGTTCGACGCTGAGATCAGGGATCAGCGACAATTCCTGGAAGACGGCGGCGATGCCGCGTGCCTGCGCCGCATCCGGATTGGCCGGGCGATAATCCTGGCCATCAACCAGGATCGAGCCGCCATCATGCCGCACGGCGCCCGACAGGATCTGGATGAAGGTGCTCTTGCCCGCACCGTTCTCGCCAAGCAGGGCATGCACCTCGCCGGCGCGGGCGCTGAACGTCGCCTCGCTCAGCGCGACAATGCCGCCATAGCGTTTGGACAGGCCGTTGACAGTGACAAGGTCCATGCATGCGCCTTCGAAAAGCTCTCCCGACATCTTGCGATGCCGGGAGACAGGGTCGTGGTCACGGATGTTACTTGCTGCCGGCGGCTTCCGCAGCGGTGATCTCGACCCAATCGGGCGTGATCGGCAGCGTCAGGCCGGGCGCCTGGTCCGGGAAGGCATTTTCGCCAATGGCGATCTTGATCATCTTGGTGCCCGGATAGAGCTTGGACTCGAAGGGATCGGTGGTGACGAAATCGCCCTTGACCGAGACGGAACGCTCGGCCGGCTTCTTTCCGGTGTCGAGAATGTCGACCGCCAGCTTGATCGCTTCCGAAGAGAGATAGGCCGGGTTGGATCCCAGGATGCACTTGGCGCCTTGCGTCTGCGCGCAGGTGACGGCGGCGACATTGTAGGAGAAGCCGACGACCGGGACGATCGGCCGGCCGGCATCCTTCAGCGCCTGGATGGCGCCTGAGCCATAGCCTTGCGTCATGATGCCGTCGATCTTCGGATTGGCGGCAAGCAGTGCCGCGACACCCGACTGTTCCGGTCCGAGGGCATAGTTGCCGTTGTAGTAGCCGACGACCTTGATGTCGGGATATTTGGCCAACACCTTCTCATAGCCCCCCTGCAGCTGCGCCGAGATCGGCGCGCCGGCGAGGCCGCGGTCGAGGATGATGTTGCCCTTGCCGCCGAGCTGCGTGGCCATCCACTCGGCCATGACGGAGGGGATGCGGTCCCAGTCTGAAGCAACGGCATAAGCGCAGGGTTCGGTCACCACCTGGTCGAAGGAGATGACGACGATGCCAGCGTCGCAGGCTTTCTTGATGGTCGGGTTCAAGGCCGAGTCCGAACCGGCATCGACGAGGATGGCGTCCGGCTTCTGGCGGATGATGTTGTTCAGCGAGTTGATCTGCGCCTGGACGGTGTTCTCGACATTCTCGATCTTGAGGTCGACACGGCCCTTCAGCGGTCCCTTGTTGACCGAGACGGTGGCGACGCGCTCCATCTGCTGGCGCCAGTCATTGCCGACGAAATTGTTCGAGAGATAGATGGTGTAAGGCTTCTTGTCCTCGGCGTGGCCAGTCTGCATGCCGGCAGCCATCATGGTGGCGGCAAAAGCTGCTAGGCCGATGTTACGGCTCAATGATTTCATGATTTTCTCCTCCCGTTTTTCGTTTCGCGCCTGATGTGGCGCATCGCAATCACCAAATCAGGTTCCCGAGGCCTCCTTGGGGGTGATCTCCACCCAGCTCGGCGACACCGGCAAGGAAAGCCCTGGCGCGAGATCCGGAAATACGGTCTTGCCGAGCTCGATCTTCACCGCCGAGGAATTCGGCGTGTATTTGGCGTCGACCATATCCGTGGTCAGGCCGGGTGAATTGAACAGCACGGTGGTGTCGGCGGGCTTCTTGCCAGTGTCCAATATGTCGACCGCGAGCTTGATGGCTTCGGCCGACAGCGACGGCGGATTGGCGCCGAGCCAGCATTTGGCGCCCTTGGTCTCGGCGCAGGTGACACCGGTGCCGTTGAAAGCGGCGGCGACGATCGGCACCATCGGCCGGTCGGCATTCTGCAGCGCCTTGATGGCGCCGGTGCCATAGCCCTGCGAGAAGATGCCGTCGACTTCCGGATGCGCGGCAAGCAGGCTGGCCACGCCTTCCTGCTCGGGTCCGGCGGCATAATTGCCGTTGAAATAGCCGACGATCTCGATGCCGGGATATTTCTTCAGCACGGCACCAAAGTTCTTCTCGAACTGTTCCGAGATCGGCGCGCCGGCGAGGCCGCGATCCATGAAAACCTTGCCCTTGCCGCCAAGGATGGAAGCCATCCATTCGGCCTGGTTGTTGGCCATGATGTCGAAGTCGGAATGCAGCTTGTAGGCGCATTCGGCCGACACGGTCTGGTCGAAGCTGACGACGATGATGCCGGCGTCGCAGGCCTTCTTGATGGTGGGATTGAGCGCCTCGGCCGACGACGCATCGATGAGGATGGCAGCCGGTTTCTGACGGATGATGTTGTTCAGCGAATTGATCTGAGCCTGAACGGTGTTCTCGGCATTTTCGATCTTGAGGTCGACGCGGCCCTTCAGCGGCCCCTTGTTGACGGCGACATTGGCGACGCGTTCCATCTGCTGGCGCCAGTCATTGCCGACGAAATTGTTCGAGAGATAGATGGTGTACGGTTTCGGGGTCGATGTATGGCCCGGCATCGCAGCCATCGACGCCGCGAACCCGGCAAGCGCCACGAAGCAGGCGCTCAAGCTCCTTAGTCTCATGGTCTTCCTCCCTGTATTTCCTGCCCAGCCGGTGATGGACTGCGCCATCTTAGTCGGATGAAGACGGTAAATTGATACCGGTACCAATCACCTTTGTCAATTTGCCCAGACTTGCCAAAGGCTGCGTCCACGAGCCGAATTCGCCGGAGTTCCCCTCTTGCGACGTCTCCCGTGGCCGACCCTCCAGCCTAGCTATCATGCTATTATAATTTTATGAGCCTGTCTATGCGATGTCAGCAGAAAATCCCGCCTCCGGCGCGCTTCAGGACAGGTCGTTCGGCGCGTCGTAAGTGATGCTGAAGATATCGGCGGGGTGGCGGGCGACCGAGAATTCGATGCTGCGCTGGTCCGCCGACTGGTAGAGCATCTCTACCGTCAGCACCGGACTGCCGAGCGTTATGCCGAGGTCGGCGGCAACCGCCTCGTCGGCGATCTCGGCGCGCACCGTGACATGCGCCACGTCGAGTCGCAAGCCGAGATGTTTCTGCACCGAACGGAAGATCAGCACGTCGGAAAAATCCTCCCGCTTCAGGCGCGCGCCGATGTCGGGCGGGAAATAGGTGGTGATCTGCGCCTTGCGCTGTTCGCCGATCGACAGCACGCTGCGCAGGCAATAGCCGGCCTCGTCCTTGCCCATGCCGAAATGGCGCTGGAGCACGGGCGAAACCTCCTTGCGGTAGGATTTCACCGTCAGCTCGGCATCCTTGGTGAAGGCCGCCATGTCGGCGAAATTCTTGAACTTCCAGCTCAGATTGACCGAGGGGCTGCGCGCCGCGACCACGGCAGGCTTGGCCGAACGCTTGCGGATCAGCCCGTCGGCCTCGAGATCGCGCAGCGCCTGGCGAACCGTGATCAGGCTGACGCCGAAATGCTCGGCGATGGTCGCTTCCTTCGGCAGTTCGCCGCCGACGGGGAAGGTGCCGTTGCCGATCGGCTCGCGCAAAATGTCGGCGAGCTGGCGGTAAAGCGGCCCGTTGGCGCGGCCGAGCGTGCGCCTGGGAAGACTGTCTATGGTCGGGTGGTCCATGTGCCTCGTCGCGCCTGTGTCGAAGCTTTTATAATAGCTTCCCACGCCCGAGGCTAGGCAAGGCTGTTGACGATCAACCGTCTCAGACAAAGAGCCGAAGCGGCTGTTCGATCGCCGATTTCAGGGTCGCGAGCCATGCGGCAGCGGTAGCCTCGTCAACGCTCGCCGCGTCTGTCGTCAGCAGGCATTCGGCATGATCGCCCTGCATGTCGGACGAAACGGTCAGGCGCATGGTGCGGCCCGGCAGAAGCGGCGTTATCATCGGCCTGATGTCGCTGGCCGGCAGCAGCCGCAGGGATAGGGTCGCTGGAGTTTCCGTCTCATCCCGGCTGTCGGCCAATGCCGCAAGCCGCAAGGCGCGCAGCGATGTCAGGGCCATTTCGGGGATCATGGCGAATACGGTTTGCCGGCCTGCCAGTTCCAGCGCCACGGAAGCGCCACCGAACCTGGCTGCCTGCGGCATCTCGACAAATGCTCGACCGGCGGCACGCAGCAGCACGTCGTCGATGGCGAACACATGGCCCGAGCTCTCAAGCGCCGCCAGCAGGTCTTGCAGCGCGCCGAGGGCAACGGCGGTGGCAAAGGCGGCGATCCGGTGCGCGGTCGGGGATAGGGCCGCTGCCGGGGCGACGGCATTGGGCGAGGCGAGCGGTGCGGCAACCGGAACGAAGCCTTGCACATCGGCGGCCAGGATGCGCCCGCCAGGACCGCTGCCGCGAAGTGTTTCGAGCGGCAGGGAACGCTCGCGCGCCAGGCGGCGGGCATAGGGCGAAACCGCCACCCGGACCTGCGCCGTCGCGATGTTCATTTCAGATACTCCGAATTCACGCAGTTGGTCAGCCGTCCCTCGGTGAGATAGGCGTGGACCACCTCGATCGATTTCAGCCGGAGGTCGCGCATCGACGCCGGGCTGTAGAAGGCGGCATGCGGTGTGACGATCAGCCGATTGGCGATCCAAGGCTCGCGGGCGCGCCAGGCGGCGAGCAGCGGATGATCGAGATCGCCGGGCTCGCTCGGCAAGACGTCGAGGCCGGCGCCGGCGACGATGCCCTCGCGAATCGCCGCTTCCAGCGCGTCGAGATCGACGATCGGACCACGCGCGGTGTTGATGAGGACAAGGCCTGGCCTGGCGGCGGCGAAGGCGGACGCGCCAAGCAGCTTGCGGGTCTCCTCGCTGAGCGGCGTGTGGACGCTCACCACATCCGCCCGCTCCATCAATTCACGGAGCGAATGGACGCGTTCGTAGCCGGTCGACAGGTCGACACCGGACAGAAGGTGCGGATCGTAAAACACCACCTTCATATCGAAGGCGGCGGCGCGACGGGCGGTCGCAAGTCCGATGCGGCCGAGACCGACAATGCCGAAGGTGGCGCCCTTGTGCCGGCGGACCAGCGGCGCCTTGGAGAAATGCCAGCCTTCGGCGCCAAAGCTGGAAAGCTCGACGCCATAGGCCGATGTGCCGCGCGTCAGCGCCAGCATGAGGCCGATGGCGTGATCGGCGACCTCGGTGGTGCCATAGTCCGGCACGTTGCAAGCCGGAATCTTCCGCGCACCCCAGCCCGCCGTATCGATGTTGTCGAAGCCGACGCCGGAACGCACCGCTATGCGCGCCTTGGGAAAGGCCGATGGCGCGGCGGCGACATTGTGGGTGGGCGAATAGTTGATGACGGCGTCGACCACCTCGCAGACGGCAGGATCGAGTGCGGCTGCCTTGTCGTTGGTCGAGCGTGCGAGGATGAACTCCATATCGGGATAATGCTGCCGCTCGAGTTCGGCCTCGTCGGCGGCTTGCCAGTTGGCGCACAGGATCTTCATGCCAGCCCCTTCGGATTTCAAGTTCGGTGATGGGTTATTTCTTGATGCCGCCGATGCGGCCGCCCATCGGCACCACGGCGCCGACCGGCTGATCGATGGCGTTGAGTGTCCCGCTGGCCGGTGCCTCGATCTCGACCACGGCCTTGTCGGTCTCGATCTCGGCGATCAGTTCGCCTTCCTTGACCTGATCACCGACCGTCTTCAGCCATTTGACGACGGTGCCTTCGCTGACGGTGAGATCGCCGAACGGCATTGTGATCGGCTCGTCGTCGCTGGGAGCGGCAGCCGCTGAAGCGGCGGGCAAAGATCTGGCCGGAGCAGGCGCTGGCTTAGCCGGCGCAGCACTTTTCAGGCCGACCGTATACCAATGGTCCGGCACCGGCGGTTGGCCCGATATGACGTCGCGCACGCCCTGGGCGATGCGCGCCGTGTCGACCAGCATGGCGCGCTCCAGCACCGGCGCGAAGGGATGCGAGGTCGGCGCGGTGTGCAGCCTTCCCGGTGGGGCGTCGAGTTCGTCGAAGGCGAACTCGTTGATGGCCTGGGCGATCTCGCCGCCAAGGCCGCACATCGCCCAGGCTTCGTCGACGATGAGCAGGCGATGGGTCTTTCGGACGCTGGCGACGATGGTGTCAATGTCGAGCGGCATGATGGTGCGGGGATCGATCACCTCCGCCTCGATTCCTTCGGCGGCGAGCGCCTCGGCTGCCTCCAGCGCGCGCTGCACCATCTGGCCGGCGGCAACGATGGTGATGTCGGTGCCTGCCCGCGCAATGCGCGCGACGCCGAAAGGCACAAAATGCTCGCCGACCGGCACCTCGCCCTTGGAGGCGAACAGCGCCTTGGGCTCAAGCATGATGACCGGATCGCCGGCCCTGAGCGCGGTCTTCATCAGGCCCTTGGCATCGGCAGGGGTCGACGGCACGCAGACGATAAGGCCCGGCATATGGGCGAAGACCGGATGATAGATGCCGCTGTGATGCGGCCCGGAGCTGCGCAGCGCGCCGGCGCCGACGCGCACCACCATCGGCGCGCTCATCAGGCCGCTGGTCATGTAGCGCAGCTTGGCCGCCTGCAGGAAGATCTGGCCGGCGGTTTCGAAGGCAAAGTCGGCGAACATCAGGTCCGAGACGGTGCGCGCACCGGTGGCCGAGGCGCCGACGGCGGCGGCGGTGAAGCCCTGCTCGGAGATCGGCGTGTCGACCATGCGCTCGGCGCCGAATTCCTGCCAGAGGTTTTTGGTGTGAGCGAAACTGCCGCCGCGCTCGCCGGTGCCCTCGCCGAAATAGAGGATCGCCGGATTGGCGCGCATTTCCTCGGCGATGCCGTCACGTACGGCCTCGAGCCATCCCTGCGTGCGGGTCTCGCCGACGGCTCGCCAAGCCAAGGCGGCGGGCGGATTGATCGGATCGGCAAAGACATGCAGAAGTACCGTCGCCGGATCGGGCTCGGGCGAGTTGCGGGCAAAGGTCAGAGCCTCCTCGACCACCTTCTCGATCCTCGCTTCTATTGCCGCGAGCGCCTCGACATCGGCGATGCCATAGTCCTCGATCAGCCGCTTGCGGAACATGTCGATGGGGTCGCGCTTGATCCAGGCGTCGAGTTCCTCCTGCGTGCGATAAGTGCCGATGACCGGATCGCCCTCATGGTGACCGACGGTGCGGTAGGTCTTGGCCTCGATCAGCGTCGGGCCCTTGCCGGAACGGGCGCGCTCGGCGGCCTCCTTCATCGCCAGCCAGACGGCGAAGACGTCGTTGCCGTCGACCGCAACCCCAGGCATGCCGTAGGAGGCGGCCTTGGTGGCGATCTCTGGGTTCAGCGTGATCGACTTCAGCGGCGTCGCCGTGGCGTAGAGGTTGTTCTCGCAGATGAAGACCGCCGGCGCCCGCTGCACGGCGGCGAAGTTGAGCGCCTCGTGGAAGCCGCCATGGTTGGCGGCGCCGTCGCCGAAGAAAGCGACGCCGATGTCGTCGCGGCCCTGCTGGCGGGAGCCCATGCCGATGCCGACGGCATGGCCGATGCCGGCGGCGACGATGCCGTTGGTGCCGAACAGGCCGACCGAGCGGTCGTAGAGATGCATGGTGCCGCCGCGGCCGCCGCAAAGGCCGTCAACCTTGCCGAACAGCTCGGCCATCACCCGGCCGGGATTGGCGCCCTTGGCCAGCGCGTGGCCGTGGCCGCGATGGGTCGATGTCACCCAGTCGGTTGGCCGCAGATGCGCGCAGACGCCGGCGCCCGTCGCCTCCTCGCCGATATAGAGATGCAGGAAACCGGGTGTTTCGCCCTTGCGGCAGGCGATCTGGGCGATGCTTTCGAAACGGCGCAAAAGCACCATGCGTTCGAACAGATCGAGCAGGATTTTTGGATTGGGCAGGTTTGGAGCGCCCTTGAAATCGTCGCGTGCGCGCGCCGCAGACATTGCCACCAGAGCCTCCCTGAAATGCGTCCGACGCCGGGCGGCAGCGCCGGCGGCGAGCTTGTTGGCCGCTCGCTTTGGTGCATCATAGATTATAATAGCATAATGTCTACTGGCTTCGGACTGAGCCGTGCGATGGCTAGAGTCTGGTGATCCGAACGGTCGCGTCGGGCCGCTGAAACAGCTCCGGCCGCAGGCTGAGACCCAGCCCCGGCCCTTCGAGCGGCGCAACGTGGCCGTCCTTGACCGGCGGAATGTCGGCGACGATCTCGGTGTACCAGCCGGTGAAATAGGCGCGCACCGCCTCCTGGTAGTTGACGTTCGGCAAGGTCGCCGACAGCGCGCAACTGGCGGCATAGACGATCGGCCCGGTGCAATCGTGCAAGGTGACAGGCAGTTCGCTGGCCTCGGCCATGTTGGCGATCTTGCGCGCTTCGGAGAGGCCGCCGCACCAGGCGAGATCAATCATGATCACGCTGGCCGCGCGCTTGTCGATCAGTTGCTTGAAAATCTGCCGCGAGGCGAGCCGCTCGCTGGCGGCGATCGGTATTGATGTATGGCGGGCAAGCTCGGCCATGGCGTCAAGCTCGTTGTAGCGGATCGGCTCCTCCAGCCAGGCGACGTCATGGGCTTTCAGCGCCTCGGCGATGCGCAGCACCGGCGGCAAGGTCCACAGCCCGTGCAGTTCGACCATGATTTCCATGTCGCGGCCGACGGCGTCGCGGATTTTCTGGATAGGCTCCAGCGCCTTGTCCAGATCGGTCAGCGAAATGCGCGTGCCGTTCGATGCCTCGGCGGCGATGTCGAACGGCCAGATCTTCATCGCGCCGATGCCTTCCGACTTCAGGCTCCTGGCGAGATCGCCGGCATTGTAGCGCCAGGCGAGCAGGTCCTCGTACGGGCCTTCGTTGGAATCGCCAGGCTTGAGCGACCAGTCCTCGCCGCGCTCGAACAGGGCGTTCCTCTTGGTGGCCCGGACGTGCTTGTACCCGGCGCAGGTGTTGTAGACCGGCACGCTCTTGTGGGTGCGCCCGCCAAGCAGCCGCCAGATCGGCTCGCCGAGCGCCTGGCCATAGATATCCCATAGCGCGATGTTGACGGCGGAATTGCCGCGCAGCTCGGCGCCGGAATCGCGGGCGCCGACATAGACGCTGCCCAGCATGCGGTCGTGCAGTTCGATGTCGCGCGGATCCTTGCCGAGGAGATAGGACGCGACATTGTCGTGGATGTAGGCGGCGACCGGCCCCGGCGCCCAGAACGTCTCGCCGGTGCCGATCAGGCCGGCATCGGTGTGGACGCGCAGCCAGAACAGGAAGGGGAATTCCGCCAGCTGCAGCGTCTCGAGCGCGACGACTTTCATTGTTTTCTCCCCATTGCAGCGAACCATGCGGTCGGCGGGACAATAGCACATCGCCGTTGACAGCCATTTATGGTACCGGTATCAATCGCGTCAAGATGGCCACCGGGAGGGTTTTCTTGCCAGCCGAGAATCACAACACGCCGCCACGAAGGGCACTTGTCACCGGTGCCGCCGGCGGCCTCGGTCGCGAGGTGGCGATCCAGCTGGCGCGGCGCGGCTGTGTCGTCGCGGTCACCGACATCAATGGCGAGGGACTGGCCGAGACCGCCACGCTGGTCGGCGAAACCGGCGCGGAAAGCGAAAGCATCGTCAGCGACTTCACCGGGGAAGGCGCGCCGGAGGCGGCGGTGGAGAAAGTGGTGGCGCGCTGGGGCGGCATCGACATCCTCGTGAACAATGCCGGCTATGGCGTGATCGAGCCCTTCCTCGACGCCACCTTCAAGGCCTGGACGCGCACGCTGGCGCTCAATGTCACCGCGCTTGCCATGGCCTGCAAAGCGGCGGGCCGAGTGATGCGCGAGCAGCGTTCGGGGCGCATCATCAACATCACCTCGCCGGGTTCGCGCATGGCGCTGCCCGACTACACCGCCTACACGGCGAGCAAGGCTGGGGTCGATTCCATTACCCGCGCCGCAGCGGTAGCGCTGGCGCCCTATGGTGTGCTGGTCAACAGCCTGGCACCGGGCATGATGGACACCGAAATGCAGCGCTCGACCGAGGTCGACCTGGCCCGCGCCAATGGCCGCAGCGACCTGCAGGCCTTCCTCGACGAGCGCACCCGCCGCATCCCGCTCGGCCGCCGGGCCGAGATTGCGGAAATCGCGGAAGCCGTCGTCTGGCTCTGTCTCGATGCGCCCAAATACATGACCGCCGAGCGGCTCAACATGTCGGGCGGGCTCGACAAGGACTGATCAGATGCAGCGGAACTCCCCACCCGGCAGCGCCGATGTCGGCGCGCTCGAACGCAAGGCGATACAATTGCGCCGTCACATGCTGACCATGGCGCGCGGCCAGGGCCAGGGTTATATCGGCCAGGGCCTCGGCATCGCCGATGTGCTGGCCGCGCTCTACTTCCACGAACTGCGTTACGATCCACACAATCTGGCGTGGGCCGACCGCGACCGCTTCCTGCTCTCGACCGGGCATTATTCGATCGCACTGTGGGCAGCGCTGGCCGAGGCCGGCATCATCCCGGCCGAGGAACTTGCCACCTATGGCGCCGACAACAGCCGGCTGGAGATGTCGACGCTCGACACGACGCCAGGTGTCGAGGTCATCGGCGGCTCGCTCGGCCATGGCCTGGGGCAAGGCGTCGGCCAGGCGATGGGCCTGCGCATCGACAAATCCGAGGCGCGCGTCTTCGTCGAACTGTCCGATGGCGAAATGCAGGAAGGCTCGACCTGGGAAGCGGCGATGTCGGCCAGCCATTTCAAGCTCGATGGGCTGGTGGCACTGGTCGACTGCAACGGCATCCAGGCCGACGGGCCTGTCGTGCTCGACATGGAGCCGGTGGCCGACAAATGGCGCGCCTTCGGCTGGCAGACATCGGAGATCGACGGCAACGACATGAAGGCGGTGGTCGGCGCGCTGGCCGATGCGCGCGAGCGCAACGGCAAGCCGAAGGCGATCGTGCTGCGCACGCTGCCTGGCAAGGGCGTGCCGCGTATCGAAACCGCCGAGAAATCGCATTTCTTCCGCATCGACGTGGCGCAATGGGACGGCATCATCGCCGAGTTCGAAAAGACCGTGGGAGCAAGCCAATGAGCGGCACGGCGACGGAGGCCGGCCGCACGCTGGCCATGGGTCAGGACGAAGCGGTCCGCGGCGGCCGGCAAAGCGTGGAAGCGCCGTTTGGCAAGGCGCTGACGCGGCTCGGCCACAGCCGTCCCGACATTGTTGGGCTGACCGCCGACCTCGGCAAATACACCGACATCCTGCCGTTCCGTGACGCTTTCCCCGACCGCTTCATCAATGTCGGCATGGCCGAGCAGAACCTGGTCGCTGTCGCCGCCGGGCTGGCGCGTACCGGCAAGGTGCCGTTCGCCACCACCTATGGCGTGTTCGCGACAAGGCGGGCCTATGATTTCGTCGCCATCGCGCTCGCCCACTCCAACCTGAACGTCAAGATCGTCGCCGGCCTGCCGGGATTGACGACCGGCTATGGCGGCACGCACCAGGCGATCGAGGATCTGGCGCTGATGCGCATGATCCCCGGGCTGACCATCATCGACCCCTGCGACGCGACCGAGATCGAAGCGGCGACCAAGGCGATCGCAGAGCGTCACGGGCCGGTCTACATGCGGCTGCTGCGCGGTTCGGTGCCCGTGGTATTTGAAGCCGGCTATCGTTTCGAAATCGGCAAGGCGCGCAAGCTTCGTGGCGGTTCCGATGTCGGCATCATCTCGACCGGCTTCATGACCGAGCGGGCACTGGATGCGGCGGACGCGTTGCGAAAAAAAGGCATCTCCGCCGGCGTGCTGCACGTGCCGACCATCAAACCGTTCGACACCGAGGCGGTGGCCGCGTTCGCGGCTGGCGTCAGCCACATCGTCACCACGGAAAACCATGTTGTCGTCGGCGGCCTGGCCAGCCTCGTTGTCGAGACCTTGTTCGACGCCGGCATTGCGAAGAAAGTCAGCCGCATCGGCTTGCCCGACCGCTACATCGAATGCGGCGCGGTGCCGACCCTGCAAGCGAAATACGGCCTGACATCAGAAGCCGTCATCGCCGCGATCATAGCCCTGGCTTAGGACGACCGCATGAAAATCACCGAAATCGAGACCTTCGCCGTCGGTGCCGGCTGGAAGAACTGGCTGTTCGTCAAAGTCCATACCGACAACGGCATCCATGGGATTGGCGAAGGCACGCTGAACGGCTTCATCAAGACCACCGAAGCCGGCGTGCACGAGCTCAAGCATCTCGCCATCGGCCAAGACCCGCGCCGCATCAATGCGCTGGCCAAGCGCATGCTGGACAGCGTCTCGCTCGACGGCGGCCACATCCACCGCACGGTGATCGCGGCGGTCGAGATTGCCTGCTGGGACATTCTGGGCAAGAGCCTCGGCGTGCCGATCCACCAGTTGCTCGGCGGCCAGGTGCGCGACAGCGTGCTCGGCTACGCCAATGGCTGGTACCGCACCGAGCGCACGCCGGAGGCCTTCCTCGAGGCCGCCAAGGCGGTTCTGACCAAGGGTTTCAAGGCGTTCAAGCTCGACCCGTTCGGCACCGCGCAAGGTTTTATCTCGCGCGAGGAATTGCAGCTTTCCTACGCGATCTGCCGAAAATTACGTGATGAACTGCCTCGCGATACGCTGATCCTGATCGACGTGCATGCGCGCTTCACCGAGATCGCCGCCCTGCAGGCCGCGCAGAAATTCGCCGATCTCGACATCTTCTGGTGGGAGGAGCCGACCTCGCGCGACCGGCAAGAGACGGTGCACGAAGTGGCGCATCGCTCACCGATCCCGGTGGCGACCGGCGAAATGTACGACACGGTCGGGCAATTCTACACGCTGGCCGCAGGTGGGGGCGTCAACATCTTCCAGCCCGAACCGATGTCGCTCGGTGGCATTGCGCCGTCCATGCAGGTGGCCAACCTCGCGCTTGCGCATGGCAGCCACATCGCCCCGCACCAGAGCGGCGGACCGGTGGCGACGGCGGTGTGCCTGCAGCTGGCGGCCGCGGTGCCGAACTTCGTCATCCAGGAGCACTTCGACGCTTTCAACGACCCGTGGACGCGCGACCTCGTGACCTGGCACCCGACCGTCAACCCGGCCAATGGCCATCTGTCGCTGCCCGACGCGCCAGGGCTCGGCATTGATCTCAACATCGAGGCGATCAAGAACCACCCTTACGATCCCAACGCCTATCTCAACGTCCACGCGGAGGGCTGGGAAAAGCGCCTCGGGCGTCGGGAAGAGACGGGGTGGCGTGGCCTCTAGTCCGTCACGCGCTTTCGCGATCGACGATCTCGAAGCCGAGGCTGGTGATGGTCGGCACCTTGGTGTCGCCGCCGAGCCTTGCCAGCAATTGCCGCACCGCACGGCGGCCCATTTCGTAGCGGTTGACCTTCACCGTGGTCAGCGGCGGATAGAGCTGCGCGGCGAGATCCATGTCGCCATAGCCGGCGATGGCGATCCTGCCCGGCACGGCCCAGCGCCGGCGGTGGCATTCCTGCACGGCGCCGACCGCGAGCGTGTCGCTGGAAAAGAAGATGGCATCGATATCCCGGTGGCGGGTGGTCAGCGTCACCAGCGCCTCGGCACCGCCCTGCGCGGTGATTGGCACTTCGACCTCCATATCGGCATGGTTCTTGATGCCGAGCTCCGTCAGGGCGGCATGGTAACCGGTGCGGCGCTGCCGCAGGCGGTCATTGCCGTGGATCGGCGTCGAGACGAAGCCGATGCGCTTGTAGCCCTTGGCCGCCAGATGCATGGTCATGGCATAGGCGGTCTCGAAGTTGGAGACGCCGACCACCATGTCGATCGGCTTGCGGCCCTTGATTTCGGAAATTTCGACCACCGGGGCGCCGCTGCTCTTCAGCAAGGCACGCGCCGCTTCGCTTTGCACGAAGCTCTGCAGGATCATGCCGACCGGGCGCCAGCCGAGCAGGTTGCGGATCGACTTCTCCTCGGCCTCCTGCGTGAACTCGCCCTGCACCAGGAGCATCGAATAGCCGCTCTCATGGCATTCGTCGGACATGCCTTGCACCTGTTCGGCAATGCCCGAATTGATCAGCGGTGGCACCACCGTGCCGATCATGCGGCCGTTGCCGCGCATGCTGGACGCAAGCCGGTTGGGTACGAAGCCGGCCTGTTCGATCGCCTCCAGCACCTTGGCGCGCGTCTCCGGCGAGACCATGTCGGGATTGGACAGCGCGCGCGACACCGTCATCGGCGCCACGCCGACCCGCTTGGCGATCTCGCGGACGCCGAGGCGTTGCGGCTTCTTCTCGTCCGCCGGCGGCTTATCGACCATCACCATGCTCCAAGAAAGCGCTATCCGCCAAGGCAATGTCCTGCGGATCACGCCGAAACGTCCATTCATAGCGGTTGCCGCGAGTGCTTGCCAGCGATGGACCCAGCTATGCACCGCCAGAAAATTTCATCGTTGACAAGTTATAATATTATAATCTTAATGGTTGAGAGGAGCGCGCCAGGATCGGCGCGGGCGCATGGGGCCGGCCGCAAGAGCCGGCGACGGTCGCTGCCAGGGAGGTCGGGATGAACAGCGCGGCTGAGGTGAGCGCGTCGCCCAGGGACGCGCGTTCGTTCCGGCGGCGACTGATCGGCTTGATTGCCGTCGGCGAGGTCGGCGTGCTGGCGGCCATGGCTTTGCTGATCGCCTTCTTCTGGCTGCTCGAGCCGGCCTTCCTGTCGGAGCGCAACATCCGCGCCATTCTCAACGTCGTCTCCTTTGTCGGCATCATCGCCATCGGCCAGACCATTCTGCTGGTCGCCGGCGAGTTCGACCTGTCGGTCGGCTCGGTGGCTGGTCTCTCCGCCGTGGTCGCCGCCAAGCTGATGACCGCGGCCGCCCTGCCGGTGAGCGTCGGCATTCTCGGCGGCATAGGCGTCGGCGCGCTGATCGGCCTCCTCAACGGCCTGATCGTCGTCAGGCTGGGCATCCCTGCCTTCATCCAGACGCTCGGCATGCTGTTCATCGGCCAGGGCCTGATCCAGGTGGTGACGGGCGGCTATCCGGTCTATCCGCTGCCCGAGGCGATCAACACCATTGGCGGCACCGATCTCGCCTTCGGCCTCGGCTGGAGCTTTGCCTTCTTCATCGTCGTCGCCCTCCTTGCCGACTTCGTGCTGCGGCGCACCGTGCTCGGGCGCAACATGTATGCCACCGGCGGCAACAAGGAAGTGGCGCATCTCGTCGGTATCAACACCAGCGCCTACAAGATCGGCGCCTTCATCACCGTCGGCGCGCTGTCGGCGATCGCCGGCATGTTCGTAATGGCCGATCTCGGCAGCGGCGGCACTTCGATCGGCAGCGGCTGGGAACTGACCGTCATCGCCGGCGTCGTGGTCGGTGGCGTCAGCCTGTTCGGCGGCGCCGGCACGGTGGCCGGCGGCGTCGTCGGCATCCTGATGCTGAAGGTGGTGCAGAGCGGCCTCGTCGTCATTGGCGTCAACTCCAACTGGCAGCAGATCGCGGTCGGCGTGATCATGGTCATGGCTGTCGGCCTCGACATAGTGCGCCGCCGCTACTTCATCGCCGGCGCCTGAGAGGCCGCTTATATTGCGCCGGCAAAAATGCCGGCGAACCAAGGGAGGTAAGGCATGAAGACCCATTTGAAAAAGCGGCTGATCCGAACCGCATTGGTGGCGGCGGCACTCGCCACCTCGCTCGGCTCGGCGAGCCTGGCCCGGGCGGCGGACATTCACCTGCTCTGGGTGCAGGCGATGAAGGATCACCCGGTGCATCGGCTGATGCAGGCGGGCTTCCTCAACAAATGCAAGGAACTTGGCTACACCTGCGAGGTGGTCGGCGACCCGAGCGCCACCAACTGGGATATTCCGGCGACCTTGCCGCTTGCCGAGGCCGCCCTTGCCCGCACCAAATACGACGCGATCGGGGTCTACGGTCCCGATCCGGCCATCTATTCCTACATCTCCAAGCTGGCCAAGGAAGGCTTCCCGATCGTCACCTGGCACGTCCTGCCGCCCGAAGGGACCGTCAACGGCCTGAAAGCGGCAACGGGAGAGAACATCGCCGAAGCGGGAACCAATGCCGCGATCGCGATCGGCGACAAGCTCGGCGGCAAGGGCACCGTGGCGTTGACGCAGGGCGCTTCCAACGACACCGAAAACGCCATGTCGGATGCCTTCCGCAAGACCATCGCGGCGAAATATCCCGGCATCAAGGTGCTCGACACTCAGATGGAAGGCTTTGAACCGTCGGCGGCCGAGGCAAAAGCGGTGGCGATCCTGCAGGGCAATCCCGATGTGACCGCCGCCTTCGGCACCACCGGCAACAGCATCCAGACCTGGTCGGGCGCCGCCCGCAAGGCCGGACGCGACGTCGTCATCGTCGGCATGGACTATATCAGG
Organism: Mesorhizobium sp. WSM4310; assembly: GCF_007003935.1. NCBI lineage: Bacteria > Pseudomonadati > Pseudomonadota > Alphaproteobacteria > Hyphomicrobiales > Phyllobacteriaceae > Mesorhizobium > Mesorhizobium sp. WSM4310. Next base: position 25,452 of record NZ_VFTA01000015.1, on the reverse strand, counting down.
CAGAATCTCGATCTGGTGAGATCCGGCGCCGCCTACGGCATCGTCGCGCAGCCGCTCTATGAAGAGAGCGCCAAGGTCGCCGAACTTCTCGGTGATCTCGCCCAGGGCAAGACCGTGCCCTACAGCAATCCGCTGCCGGCAAAGGTGATCACCGCAGCTGATCTCGATCCCTATTACAAGATGCTGGACAGCGCCGGCCAGTAACACCTGCCGCCGGGCCCGCGCCTTGCAGGCCCGGCGCTTTCCGAAGGGATGCGTCTTGTCCATCACCACCCCAGCGCCGCTGTTTTCGGCCACCGCCATTGCCAAGAATTTCGGCGGCGTGCAGGCGCTGCGCGGCGTCGATTTCGATGTCGTGGCCGGCGAGATCCACGCCTTGCTCGGCCAGAACGGCGCCGGCAAGTCGACGCTGGTCAAGATCCTCAACGGCGTGCATCCGGCCGGTTCCTACACCGGCACGATCCAGCTCGACGGCCGGCCCGTCAGCTTCGCTTCGCCGGCCGATGCACGATCGAACGGCGTCGGTTACGTGCCGCAGGAAATCGAGGTGCTCGAACAGCTGTCGGTCGCCGAGAATGTCTTTGCCGGCCGCACCGGGCTGGGCACAGGCATGCTGGTCCACCAGCGCAAGCTCGAGCAGCGGGCCGGCGAAATCTTTGCCGACCTCGGCATCGACATCAACCCCAGGGCCTATGTCGCGTCGCTGACCTCGGCGCAGCGTCATCTGGTGATGATTGCGCGTGCCATCGTGCTGAAGCCACGCGTGCTGATGCTGGACGAGCCGACGGCCTCGCTCTCCGGCACCGAGGTGGATGCGCTGTTCGCCGTGCTACGCCGCCTGAAGGCGCAAGGCGTGGCGATGATCTACATCACCCACCGCCTGCCCGAGGTGCTGGCCATCTGCGACCGCGCCACGGTGCTGCGCGACGGGCAGGTGGCGGTACGGATCGCGCGCGAGGACTTCGATGCCGAGACCTTCATCTTCTCGATGTCGGGTCAAAGGCTACAGCGGCTGTTTCCCGAACACGCGGCACCCGTCGGCCGGCCGACGGCGCTGGAGGTTCGCCATCTCACGGTCGCCGGCCACAGCGGCGCGGTCCATGGCGCCAGGGATATCAATCTCTGCGTGGCGGCGGGCGAAATCGTCGGACTTGCCGGGCTGCTGGGCTCCGGCCGCAGCGAGATCCTGCACGGCATCTATGGCCGCGTTCCGGCCGACGGCGAAGTCCGGGTCACCGGCCAGAGCGTGTCGATCAAATCGCCCAGGGATGCCCGCGCAGCCGGCATTGCGCTGCTGACCGAGGATCGCAAACGCGACGGCCTGCTGTTCAACCTGCCGGTCGGCGCCAACATAACCATCGGCAATCTCGCGCCTCTGTCGCGGCACGGCATGGTGCGCGGCGGACTGGAGCGAAGCTCCATCCTCACCGCCATGCGCGCGCTCAACGTCAAGGCCTCCTCGCCGCAGGCTTCGGTCACCCATCTGTCGGGCGGCAACCAGCAGAAGCTACTGTTCGCCCGTGTGCTGATGCGGGCACCGAAAGTGCTGCTGCTCGACGAGCCGACCAAGGGCGTCGACGCGGCGACCCGTCATGAAATCTACCGGCTTGTGGTTGAACTCGCCGAGAAAGGCGTAGGCTTGCTGATCGTGGCTTCCGAATTGGAAGAGCTGATCGGCCTTTGCGATCGCTGCGTCGTGGTCGCCGACGGGCGCATCGTCGACGAATTTGGCCGCGGCGACGGTGGCGAGGATCGGGTGCTGCGCTCGGTGACGGCGGCGCAAGCGGAACGCCACGCCATCGCTTCACAGGCCTCAGCATGATGTTCGCCGGCAAACGCGTTTTCGTCACGGGGGCTGCCACCGGCATTGGCCGGGCGACCGCGGAGTACCTCGCCGACGAAGGCGCCAGGGTTTTCGGCGCCGGACTGGACGGCGAAGAGGGCAAGGCCTTTGCCGGCCGCTATGACGAAAGCCAGTTGATCTTCCGCGAGAGCGATCTCACCCGTGAAGAAGAGGTTCAGTCGGCGGTGACGGCAGCCACCGAACGGCTTGGCGGGCTCGACGCCGTCGTCAACTGCGCCGGCATCTACCCAACCGGCAAGCGGCTTGAAGACGTTTCCGACGCGGAGTGGGAAGAGACCATCGCCGTCAACCTCACAGCCATTTTCCGCGTCTGCCGCGCGACCTTGCCGCTGCTGCGCGCGGCCGGCGGCGGCTCGATCGTCAACATCGCGTCCGTGCACGCCGATGCCACGGTTCCCGGCGTGCCCGCCTATGCCGCGACGAAGGCGGCGGTCGTCGGCCTGTCGCGGCAGATGGCGCTCGACTATGCCGTCGACCGCATCCGCGTCAACGCCGTGCTGGTCGGCTCGGTCGCCACCCGCATGACGCTGGACGGGCTGGAAGCGGCCGGCGGCGCCGACGCGCTGGGCCTGTCCTTCGAGCCCAACAGAATCGCCCGCATCGCCAACCCTTCGGAGATCGCCAGCGCAATCGGCTTCCTGATTTCCGACGCCGCATCCTTCGTCACCGGCAGCGCCATGCAAGTGGATGGCGGCCTGCTGGCGCGGCTTCTCTAGGGTTCAGGCGCAATCGGCTGGTTGACTGAAGATCCGATTATACTGCCTCTTCAGTTTGCCGCGCACAGGCGCTACCCTACCGGGCACAGAATTCCGCAGCCATGGCTAGCGGGGGGGGCAGGCCACCATGAACATGGACTCGACCATTGCTGGTCCGACATCACATTTGACCGCCCCCGCCATCGGTAGCGAGCTTGTTTGCATCGTCGATCGCAGTTCGTGTTTCCACGGCGCGATTCACGTTTCAGGATTCACTTTTTCCGCAAAATCCCCTGTCGTTGGGCTCGCCTTGCTTCTGCCGGATGGCCGCACAGTCGTCCTGTCGCAAACTGGCCTTCCCAGTGCGGATTTGAGTCGACTCTATGGGCGGCTTGCGGCGTCGTGCCGGTTTGATGAGCGGGTCTTTACAGGGCTGGACAACGCTCAGATGCTGGATGTGAAACTCGAAATAAGATTGGCGGACGGGTCGAAGGAAGTGCGCCCGCTCGCGGCGGCAGATCCAAACGATTCGGTACTGCCCCTGGTAAACAGATTCTTTGCCGAGTTGCGGTCACGTTCCGGCGGGCATTTGCTGGAGATCGGTTCGCGCAACCGGACTGGTGCAATGTGGCGCAACAGCCTGCCGCCGGACTGGGTCTACACCGGCTTCGATATTCTTGACGGCGAGAACGTCGACATCGTTGGAGACGCTCATGAGGCGAGCCGCTTTCTGCCTCGCAAGACCTATGACGCCGTCATGTCATTTGCGGTGTTCGAGCACCTCCTGATGCCCTGGAAGGCCGCGATCGAAATGAACCGGGTTCTCAAGACAGGCGCTCTGGGGATTATCCTGGCGCCACAGACATGGGCTCTGCACGAAGAGCCGTGCGACTATTTTCGGTTTTCGAGTCACTCCTGGAAGGCCTTGCTCAACAGATCGACCGGGTTTGAAATCATCGAAGCCATCGATGGTGTGCGGGCATACATCGTGGCGCGAGTGCACAACATATCGACGCATTTTGGCGAGATGCACACCGGAGCGTTGATGTCGGCCGTCCTGTTTCGCAAGACAGGTGAAACAAAATTGGATTGGCCGGTTTCGCTTTCCGACGTTGCCGAAGATCTATACCCTTTTTAGACCCTTTTTTGCGGTTGGCAGGGGCCGCGGTTTTTCATGCGTAGCCTTGGGGCTGCGCCTCGCCAGGATCGACAGAGACGGACCATGCTCGTTGTCCGGCGTCTCGTGTGCGATCGCCAGATCGTCGAACCCCAGTTTGGCCAGGCCCCACAGCAGATCGTCGCGATGTATCCAGCACGGTACGCGGTCCATGCCTCCGCAAAATGTCGATGCGCCAAGCGGTCCGTAGGGGCGCGGATAAAGCGTCACCGTTCGGCCGTGCCAGTCGCGTTGCTCTGGCGCTCCAAGCGCCGCGCGCCGCCGGTCGTCGGTCGGCATCGCATTGTCGTCGACGACGTGAGTCCATAAAAACAGGCGATCGGTTCGGTCCGCCAACAAGTCCAGCACGTGCAGCGGGTCCGTCATATGATAGAGAACACCGCTGGCAACGATCAGCGGCCAATGCTTTGTTTCGCTCTCCAGGAACGGAACAAAATTACCGAGCCGAAAGGTCGCGTCGCGCAAGCCAAGAATTTCCTTCGCGACCAGACAACGAAGAAAGGCATCGCGATTGGCCTCGATGGCCACGACCGACCCTGCACCTTGCGACAACAGAGTTGCGGTATGCGCCGCCTCCAGGGGACCCAGTTCGAGGACTTGCTTCCCGTTGAGCCAGCCATCCAGTTTCTCCGCGAGCCAAAGTATGCGTGGGTCCTCGTGCAAATGGGATGTGCCCGCCTGCAAGCCTTGCGCTGCCGGGAACGCGGTGACCCATTGGCCCTTGAATGCATCGATCGCATTTTGAGCTGACGGCGCTGATCCGATGTACACGGGAGGATCGACGACGGCCGCGGCGATGTGTTCAGGCCCGGCTTCGTTGATCGCGTCGAGCGCCAGGGCCAGTCTGTCGGGACCATGCGTCGCCGGCTTGGCGGACATTACCGCAAAGAACTCGCACCCTACAGTCGGGTAAAATTGCTCTTCACGAAGTCCCAGGACTCCTGCTGCGTGCAAATCCGCCATGGCCAGGCGGAAACTGGATGGCGTGAAGACCCAGGCGTGACAGTCGACATAGTCGTCTCCTTGCCTGGTTGCCATCGCGTAACCTGCTTGAGGCGTTCCGGCGAAAGCATACTCTCCCTTGAACCCTTCCAGCCAGACCTGCACGCCTCCGCGCGTTCCATGCGATGCGTGGTGATCGAACATGGCCGCCGTGCCATGCCTTTTTTGCCCTGCCATATAGGCGGCCAACAGATGGCCCGCGGTACAACTGGGGCGCAGATAATCGAAGGTGTATCGACGATCCGGAATCAAGAGATACACCCGCCCACCCGGTTTGAGTGCCCGTTCGCAGCGTTGGAGGAAATGAACAGGGTCCGTGAGATGCTCGAAGACGTGACTGGCCACTATGAAGTCGAAGCCCTCGCCAGTCAGGTCGAGTTGTCTGAATTCGCCGCCATCGTCGATGGCGTCCACCGTTTCAAGCCGTGAAACGTCGACGCCGATCGCAGCGTATTTCGAACGCAATCCGTCGGCATCGGCATGATCGACAACGAGCGTTTTGTAACCTTCGGCCTTGGGCAATATCGGCGAGTATGAAGCGCCAATCTCGATGCCGCGTCCATTCTTGCCGATTGCAGTCCGGATAGTCTTTCGGAAGTCCAAGTTCGCACCCCCAGCACCGAGCGTTGCACGTCATGAGTAAACCATTTCACAGCTTCGACTGAAGTGTTATCTGTCGGGGCCGGGAGGGGGCGCGGCCATGAAAAAGATCGGGCAAATTGCGAACTGGGCGGCCGCAGGAGCGTATGTTCTGGCCGCCAAGACAATTCAGTTCCCAGGCATTCTGGCCGAACGCGAGCCGCGATTTGCTTCCGATGAGACCGTGACGCCGGCAATTGGCAATTGTTATGCGATCGTCGTCAAATATCACCTCATCGGGATTACAAGCGACTTTCTCGACCTCCTGGCGACGCTTCGTCGCCAGCACGTCAACGCCATTGTTGTCTGCAATGGCGATCTTCGTCCGGATGAACTCGCGACCTTAAGGACATTTGCGCACCGCATCCTTGTCCGTAACAACATTGGGCGTGACTTCGGAGCCTACCGTGCCGCGACCTTGCATCTGGCGCTGGAGGAACTCCGACCCGAACGTATGATCTATCTGAACGACAGTGTCATTTACATTGCCGGACCTGGCTTGGACTCCATGATCAAAGCCCTGGTTCACAGCGACTATGACGCCGTTGGCACCTACGAGAACCATGAGTTTGCCCATCATATGGGCAGCTACGCATTTAGTGTAGCCGGCAAAGTATTCGCCGATGTGCAGATTCGGCGGTTTTGGCAAAGGTACAGGCCCTACGACATTCGCCCGCACGCGATACGGAAGGGAGAACTCGGCTTTTCGCAATGCCTAGAGCGTTGTGGCTACCGGGTTGATATTGTCTATTCCGCCGACAAGCTCGCGCTTCGGCTCGACAAGATGCCGATCTCCGAGCTGGTAGCAACACTTCGTTACGTCCCTTATGGCGCGCTTCGCGGTTACGATCTTGGCCCGCTTCTGAAAGGCGCTCAAAGAACCGGACAAATGCTGGCGGGCAATCCCAAATCAAAAAGGCGTAGACAAAAACGCGGAAAAGACTCTGCCATTCTCGACCAGCAATCGCGAACGCCCACAATATCCGAGTTTGGCAGGTTTTCGGCCGAAACAAAGGCCCGGCTTGAGGAAGCCGAGAAAAATGCATCCGTGGCCATTCAGATTAGACAAGAGACGCTGGTCAATCATATGATTGGGACCATCGTCAATGGCAGCCAGATACACTTCGGCTTCGGGCTCTTTCATCGGGTGATGGATAGTCCTTTGGTGAAGCGCGACCTACTTATTCGAGGGATTTTGCTTGAACATGACTGTGCTCGTATCCTCGAACATCTGACGCCGCCGCGGCGGGAGCCGATCATGCGCGAGTTGTTGAACCGTGGGCGGGCCGTCAATGTGCGTGGCATGCGCCGCTTCAAACTCAGGAATGGGCTTATTTAGACGATTCGTCTTCGTCAGGCGCACCCGCCTTATGCCCCGCCCTCAAGCGCAAAGGGCGTGAAACAGACGGTGCCGGCGGCACTTTCGCCCTGGGCGAGGACGATGACGCCCTCATCCGGATCATCCCATCGGCCGCGGTTGAAAGCGCAGGAGGCGTTGGTCTGCGGCTCGACGCAGAAATATGGCTTGGTCGGATCGGCGTAAAGCATCAGGTGCTTGAAGATCGGGGCGGCCCTCATGCGCAGTCCCGCGCCCCGTGCCGGGAAGCGCAGCGTCGCTTCGCCGTCCCAGCCGCCATAGTCGTTGTTGCGCCAGCCGCCCGGCAGGGGTCTGCCTTCGGCAAAGTCGAGTTCGGGCGGCAAGGTGACGGGATCGCCCGAAATGCCATCGGGCTCTTCGAGATAGAAGCGCTCGGCCTTGAACTGCACTGTTACGTCCGGATCGCGATCGAACCAGGGATGCAAACCAAAACCGAACGGCAGGGCGACCGGACCGATATTGGTCAGCGTCATGGTCACGCTCAGTCCCTCGTCCGAAACCGCGAAAGCCTGTGTCGCGCGGTAGGAATAGGGCTCGGCTCCGGCGGCGATGACCAGCGACAGGGTTGCGTTGGCGGGACCTGACCCGGTGACCGTCCAGGCGTGTTGCCAACCGCTGCCATGGACGTTGAATTTTTCGGGCGGATTGTTGGGCAGGACCTGCCAGCGTCTTGCCCCGAAGTCGAAGGCGTTGCCGGCGATGCGGTTGGCATAGGGCGTCATCGGAAACATGGCGACGCCAAGCACATTGCCGGATTTGCGATCATCATCCGAGAGCCGGCGCATGAGATCGATGCCGCGCCAGCGCAACGCGCTCGCGCTGCCGCCGATGTGCGGCACCAGGGCAACCTCGAGCGCTCCCGATTCGATGCTCAGCAATTCAGAAATTGCGGCCATAGCCTGCCGTCCATCCACCGTCGACGCCCAGCATCTGGCCCGTGGTGTAGGTGTTGAGCGGATCGCAGAAGAACAACACGGCCGCGACCGCTTCCTCGATGCAGCCGGCGCGGCCGACCGGCGTGTGGCTGAGCATCGCCCTGTCGCCCGAGACCATGGTTTCGTCCTCGACCGCGCCGAAGCCGACGGCATTGACCAACACCCTCGGCCCGAACTCCATGGCCAACGCACGCATGCCGGCCAGAATCGCCGCGTTCTCCATGGAAAAGCGCGGATGGCGGCGCATCGGCATGCCGGCCGTGGCCGAGACCAGGAAGACGATGCGCCCGCCGCCGCGCTCGGCCATGGCCACGGCTGCCCTGCGCGCATCTGCATGCTGGCAGCGTGGATCCTGCATCGTCGTTCCCGGGCGCAGCGGATTGGACATCAGCAGGATGTCGGCGGCATCCCCTGCTTCGACGACCGTGCCGCCATTGGCACGCAGCGCGGCAAGCACGGCGTCGACGATCGGGTTGGTCTCGCCATCGAGGGCCACCGCGGCGCCGTTGAGATCGATTTCCATCGCGCCACTCACATCATGTATCCCGCCGTCCAGCCGCCATCGACGGCCAGCACCTGGCCGTTGACGTAGCTGGCGGCCGGCGAGGCCAGGAACAGCACCGCCTCGGCGATCTCCCGCGGCTCGGCCGGACGGCCGAGCGGCACATGGGCCAGGAATTCCTGCGTGCGGCCGGCGAACTTGCCGTCATCGCCGTAAAACAGCTTGGCGGTCAGCGCCGTCATCACCGAACCTGGAGCGACCGCGTTGGTCAGGATGCCCTTGGCGCCGAGTTCGATCGCCATCGACCGCGTCAGATGGATGATGCCGGCCTTGGCGGCGACGAACGGGCTCTGCAGGCGCATGGCGGCAAGGCCGACGACCGAGGCGATGTTGACGATGCGCCCGCCCCTGCCGGCGGCGAGCATGGGACCGAGTGCCGCGCGGCTCATAATGTAGAGGCCGTCGAGATCGACGCCGGTGATGCGGTCCCATTCCTCGGCCGGGAATTCGTCGATTGTGACACGATGCGCCAGCGTGTTGACGCCGGCATTGTTGATGAGGATGTCGAGGCGGCCGTAACGCCGCATGATCGCGGCGATCGCGCTGTCGACCGATGCGCCATCACGGATGTCGGTGACGCAGGCCATGGCATCGGTCAAGCCGGCCGCGACCTGTCTTGCGCCCTCGCCGTCGATGTCGGCGACGACGACCGCGGCGCCATTGTCGGACAGGCGCCTGGCAATGGAACTGCCTATGGCGCCCCCCGCTCCCGTGACCAGCGCCACCTTGCCTCGCAAATCGCAGCGCATGTCCCGCACACCCCCCGAGCAATACCGGGTTATGCTATTATAATATCTACTGGAGTCGGGCAAGCGGCAGCGTTGCCGGCGCGATTATTCCGCCGGCGCGCCGGCAACGTTCTTGCGGGCGGCATCGACCATCAGCCGCCGTGCGCGGAACACGCCCCATTGCTGGTCGACGAGGACGCCGATGAGAATGACGCCGCCCATGACCGCGAAGTTGAGGGAGGACGGGATGCCGAGCAGATTGACGAGGTTCTGCAGTTCCTGCAGCAGCACGGTCCCGAGGATGACGCCGATCAGCGAGCCTTCGCCGCCGCGCAGCGAGAAGCCGCCGAGCACGGCGGCGGCAATGGCGTAGAGTTCATAGAACTGGCCGTGGCTGGCCGGCGAGATCGAGCGTGTGTACATGGCGAAATAGATCGCCGACAGCGCCGTCAGCACGCCGCAGATGACATAGGCGGCCATGACGATGCGGCCGGTACGGATGCCGGAATATTTCGCCGCCTCCTCATTCTTGCCGATGGCGTAGAGATAGCGGCCGAACACCGAACGGTGCAGCACCACCCACATGACGATGGCGATGACGATCAGCGCGATGAAGCTGTTCGGCACGCCCCAGGAGCGGCCCGCGGTGAGGAATTCGAGCTCGGGGAAATTCTGGCCGAAGGCGAAGCCGGCGGTGCCGTCGGCGGTGTAGAAACGGGCGACGCCGCGATAGATCAAGAGGCCGCACAAGGTGACGACGAAGGGCTGCAGCTTCAGCCTGGTGATCAGCCAGCCATGCACCAGGCCGATGATGGCGCCAAGCGCGATGATCAGCACGAAGGCCAGAGGCCAGTCCAGTTCGCGCACGGCGATGAAGTCGATGAACAGCGTTCCCAGCAGCGCCACCACCGAGCCGACCGACAGTTCGATGCCGCCGGTGATAATGACGAAGGCCTGGCCGATCGACAGGATCCCGAACAGGCCGATCAGGTTCGAGGTGTTGGCAAGGTTGATCGGCAAGAGGAAGCGCGGATTGATGATGGCCACGATTGCGCCGACCACCAGGATCAGGATCAGCAGGCCGAGATCTTTCTTGCTCATCGTCTTCTCCCCAATGCCTGCCTGAGCAGGTTGCGCGGTCTCGCGACCCCGGCGCAAAAACTATTTCGGCTGCTTGCCCACCGCCAGCAGCAGCACGTTTTCCTGGCTGAACTGGTCCTTGTCGAGAATGCCCGATATCTGGCCCTCATGCATGACGGCGATGCGGTCGGACACGCCGATCACCTCCTCCATGTCGCTGGAGATCATCAGCACGGCGACGCCGGCATCGGCCAGCGCGCGCATCAGCCCGTAGATTTCCGCCTTGGCGCCGATGTCGATGCCGCGCGTCGGCTCATCGAGGATCATCACCTTCGGGTTCATGGCCAGCCATTTGCCGAGCACGACCTTCTGCTGGTTGCCGCCCGACAGCGTGCCGGTCCGCGTCTGCACCGACGGCGCCTTGATACCGAGATTTTTCTTCTGTTTCTCGGCGGTTGCCGTCTCGGCGCTTGCCGACACCAGTGAGCGCCTCGCATGCGCCGGCAGATTGGGCAGCGAAATATTCTGCGCGATCGACAGGTCGAGCAGGATGCCGGTCAGCTTGCGGTCTTCCGGCACCAGGAAAATGCCGTGCGCGACGGCATCGGCCGCCGACCCCAGCACAAGCGTCTTGCCGTCGAGCTCGAGCGTGCCGCCAAGGCTGCCGTCGATGCCGAAGAACACGCGGGCCAGCTCGGTGCGGCCGGAGCCGACAAGGCCGGCAAGGCCGAGGATCTCGCCACGCCGGACATCGAGGTCGACCGGCCGGCTGGGATAGGTGGGGGTGCGGATGGCCTTGGCCGCAAGTGCCGTGGCGCCGGGCGCCCGCGCGGCCTCGGAGGCCTTTTCGCGTTCCTTCAGCATGCGGCCGATCATCAGCTTGACCATCTGGTCGTGATTGATGTCGCGCTTGCCCAGCGTGCCGGCCAGCATGCCGTCGCGCAGCACGACGACGCGATCTGCGACGCGCTCGACCTCGTGCAGGCGGTGCGAAATGAAGATGACGCTGATGCCGTCGGCCTTCAGCGCCTTGATGACGTCGAGCAGTTTGTCGGTCTCGGCGAGCGGCAGGCTCGATGTCGGCTCGTCGAGGATGACCAGCCTTGCCTTGATCGACAGCGCCTTGGCGATCTCGACCATCTGCTGCTGCGCCAGCGACAGGTCGGCGACCTGCGCATCGGCGGAGAAATTGGCGCCGACGCGCTTCAAGAGCGGCGCCACCATCTCGCGCAGCTTCGAGCGGTCGACGAGTTTCAGCGGCCCGGCGCGCAGCGGCTCGCGGCCGAAGAAGATGTTGGCGGCGACATCGAGATTTTCGAACAGGTTGAGTTCCTGGTGGACGAAGGCGATGCCCGAGCCCAGGCTGCCTTCGACGGTCAAGCTGTTGTGAGCGGTGCCGTCGACCGTGATCGTGCCGGTGTCCGGCGTGGTGACGCCTCCGAGGATCTTCATCAGGGTCGACTTGCCGGCGCCGTTCTCGCCGACGAGGCCGATGACCTCGCCCGGCCTGACCTCCATCGAAAACCCGTCGAGCGCGACGACGCCCGGATAGGTCTTGCGCACGTTCTCGAGGCTGAGAAACGGGGTGATTGCCGCGATGGATGTATCCGAATAATTCATCATGCCTGACAGGGATTGGCGGGCCGACTTTTAAGGCAGACTGACGCTCCTCGCGGTGTTCGTCAATGCGAACAGCCGGCTCAAGCAAGTTGAGCCGGCTGAACTGCCTGTGGTCTTAGTTTCCTGCCATCGCCTTCAGGTTGGCGGCGTAGGCGTCGACATCATCCTTACCGATGATCTTGGTCGGGATGATGATGAGGTTGCCGGCCGGGATGCCCGACTTGTCGCCCTTGAGATAGGCAGCCATCAGCTTCATGCCCTGATAGGCCCATTCGAAGGGCTGCTGCACGACGGTGGCGGCAACGGTGCCTTCCTTGACGCCGCCCAGCGTGATCGGATCGTCATCGAAACCGACGACCGTGATGGAGCCGAGCTTGCCGGCATCGCGCAGCGCTTCATAGATGCGCGGCGTGTTGTAGGAATAGAAGCCGACCATGCAGGTGACGTCGGGGCTGGCGACCAGCGCGTCCTCGACATTCTTCTTGGCACGCGCCTGGTCGATATCGTCGCCGCGCACGTCGACGAGCTCGATCTTGGTGCCGGCCAGGCCATCTTTCATGCCCTGGATGCGCTCCTTGGCGTTGTCGGCGCCGAGCAGGCCGACGAAGCCGAGGCACTTGCCGCCATTGGGCATCGCCTTCTTGGCGATTTCGGCCGCCTGCTTGCCGGCGTCGACATTGGACGAGCCGATATAGGCGACGCGCTTGGTCTGCGGTGCGTCGCTGTCGGTGGTGAACAGCGCGGTTTCAGACGCGATCTTGTTCAGGCCATCGGTCGAGGTCTTCGGGTCGACGGCCGAGACCATGATGCCCTTGACGCCGGCCGTCACCAGATCGTCCATCAGCCGCTGCTGGATGGCGACCGAGGATTGCTCGGGATATTTGAGTTCGAGATTGTAGTCGGGCAGTTCGCCCTGCGCCTTCTTGACGCCAGCTTCGGCCGCTTTCCAGAAATCGGAAGCGCCGTTGACGACGAAAGCCAGTGTCGGCTTGTCGTCGGCGCGCGCGATGGCCGTCGCCGTCAGGCCGACAACCAGGGCCGCGGCGGCCACGGATGCATTGCGTATCAAGGACTTCATGTTCAACCTCCCGTTTGGGTCCAGCCGTCGGGCTGGACCGTCTTGCTCACTAGAATTGCCTGCTCACCTGAATTTGCCGTTTGCGGCTTGGATACCCCTCCTCCTCAGGGTTTCCCGGCACTCACAAGAATGGCCTCGTTCCAGCCACGGCCACGGACTTTAGAGACTCATTCTGCGTTCGTAAATAGTCCGATTTGTCTGACATATCACTTATCCGAGACAGAGCTTGCGGAGGCAATCCGCTCGCCATCGGGTCATCGACGTTCGCTTTCCCGCCGCCCCGAACCCTACAAGGCCGGACGCGACGGATTGACGTTACAGCGCATTTTTGTATTAGTAAACACTATTAGTTTTCAGCCAATATCCGGGCACATCGTGGCACCACAGTGAACGAAGCGCTGGCGAGCCCATGCCTTGGCCGCTCGGCATACAAAGCCGCGCAGTCGTTGCTTTCCTCCCACATAAGGAGCCTGATGATCGATGGACCGCATGGCCACTAATAGATATAAACGAAGCGGCGGTTTCTATAAGCTGGCGCCGCCGCGCCATCTTGTCGGGCCGGCAGGCTGCCGCTAGACAGGCCGGGATTGGGGACAAGACTGCCATGAGCGAAACGACGGATCCGGCCATCGAGACGATCAAGCGCCGCAAGGCGCCGGCCAAGCCCAAGGGGCGGGTCACCATGACAGACATCGCCCGAGCGGCCGGCTGCTCGCAGGCGACGGTTTCCTTCGTGCTCAACAATTCGCCAGGGATCAAGCTGTCGCAGCAGACCCGCGAGCGGGTGATCGAAGCCGCGCGGGCGCTGGGTTACAGCGCGCCCGCCTTCTCGGCGCTGCGCAAGCCGGTTGCCGCCTTCGACGGGCTGGACGGAGTGATCGGCTTTGCCGTCGACCAGCTGGCGACCAGCCCTGAGGCGGTGGTGGCGATCGAAGGCGCGCGCCAGGCCTCGTGGAATGCCGGCAACGTGCTTCTGGTGGCGCAGACCATGGGCGACGCCGTGATGGAGCCGCGCGCCATCCAGGCACTGACCCGGCGGGGTATTTCGGCGCTGATCTACATGACCATCTTCACCCGCGAGATCACCGCGCCCGACTTCCTCTACAGCCTCGACATTCCGGTGATCCTGCTCAATTGCTACACGGCCGACTACGCCTTTCCCGCCGTGGTGCCCTCCGAGATCGCCGGCGGCCAGAGCTCGACCCGGCATTTGATCAGCCACGGCCACCGCCGCATCGCCACCATCACTGGCGAGCCGTGGATGCAGGCCGCGCAGGATCGGCTCAAAGGCTACCGGCGCGCGCTCGCCACCGCCGACATCCCTTTTGACCCGGAGCTGGTGGTCGAGGGCGACTGGTCGGCAAGTGCGGGCTATGCCGCGACGGTGAAGCTGCTGGCGCTCAAAGACCGCCCGACCGCCATCTTCTGCCAGAACGACCGCACCGCGATCGGCTGCTACGAGGCGCTGAAGGAAGCCGGCCTGCACATTCCCCAGGACATCTCCGTCGTCGGCTATGACGACGAGGAAATCGCCCGGCATCTGTTCCCGCCGCTGACCACCTCGATCCTGCCGCATATGGCGATGGGCCAATGGGCGATCGAACAGCTCGAGGCACCAACGGCGCCCGGACACGGGCGCTATCCCATCACCAAGCTGGAGTGCCCGCTGGTGGAGCGGGAGAGCGTGCGGGCGGTGGCGGGTTAAGGCAAATTGAGGCAGTTGGCGCACCCGACAGGATTCGAACCTGTGACCTCTGCCTACGGAGGCCGATTTAGCCAGTCTTTTCAACAGCTTGTCTTTGTACGATATCGTTCGCTAAGCTACTACGACGACTGACTTTTTGTCGATCCGAAGACCGAAGCCAGTATCCTATCGCAGGCCGGAGTTTCCGTCCGGGTGCTTCCGTGGTGCTTCCGCGGAATCACTTCGACAGAGCCCCGAGGTGTGCGATGGCTAAGCTGAACAAACGAACCGTGGATCAAGCGGGACCAGAAAAGACGGACTACTTCCTTTGGGATGACGAGTTACCTGGCTTCGGGCTGCGCGTGTTTTCATCCGGTAAGCGCAGCTATCTCGTTCAGTATCGAGCTAAAGGTCGAACCCGCCGATTCACGATCGGCCCTCATGGGGTTTGGGCTCCAGAATCGGCTCGAAAGGAGGCGCGGATATTGATCGGTCGAATCGCGCAGGGCGACAATCCTGCGGAGACGAAACTTCTCGATTCCAAAACGATCACCGTCAAAGAACTTTGCACCCGATACTTGGCTGATTGTGAAGCTGGACTTGTGCCTGGCAAAGGCGGTCGCCCTAAGAAGCCATCGACCATGGAGATCGACCGTAGCCGTATAAAACGACACATCCTTCCGCTCCTTGGGAGCCGGAGAGTGACTGAGATCACATCGGCAGATATTGCCAAATTTCTGCGAGATGTTGCCAATGGCAAGACGCGGGCCGACATCAAGACGAAGAAGCGAGGGCGAGCGATCGTTCGCGGAGGCATTGGCACCGGCTCGCGCGGCGTAGGCCTTCTTGGCGGCATCTTCACGTACGCCATCCGGGAAGGGATCATCGAAAAGAACCCGGTTCACGGCTTTCGTAAACCAAAAGATCGCGTTCGAGACCGTCGTCTGACCGAGCGTGAGTATCGAGCGTTAGGCACGATTCTCGCGAACGCTGCATTCGACCCGCAGTTTTCAACGGCCACCAAAATGGTGCGCACACTCGCCATGACGGGATGTCGACGAGGCGAGATCATTAATCTCAGAATGGGCGAGGTCGATGTCCAACGCAGTTGCATCAGGCTCGAAGACTCCAAGGAAGGTGCATCGACCCGGGCCATCGGCTTGCCCGTAGTCGAGTTGCTCCAACCACTATTGTCCGACGATGAGGGTGGGTTTGTGTTTCCCGGCACAGAGGAAGGAAAGCCATTGGTCGGCTTCCCAAAATTGTGGGAAAAGCTGGTCAAAAACACTCCACTTGAGAGCGTTACACCCCACGTGCTTCGTCACAGCTTCGCGAGCGTGGCGAATGATCTCGGCTTTACCGAGTCGACAATAGCCGCCTTGGTGGGACATGCTCGCGGAACGATCACAAGCCGCTACATTCACACAGTGGACACTGCGCTGGTAATGGCAGGTGACACAGTCGCCAGCTATATTCAGGCCTTGCTTGATGGAGTGAAGTTCGACCGATCAAGTTATGCGCTCGATCACAGCGCCCGTAAGGAGGCTATGCGGAAATTTTTGACGGCGGCTGTCGAGCCTAATGGGCGACCAGTCCTATGACGGTATCGGTGACGGTTATCCAGCTAAGTTGGGTGATGCCTTTCAAAGGCAGCGATTTTCGCGCCCCGTTTGTCTTTCTTTCAACCTTGCGTCTTTCGGAACTACAAACTTTATCACCTCAGCACCCCTCCATTTTTTAGACCTTGGCCTTCCGCCAGCCTGCCCACCAAGCATCCCATTGGGAGCAAAACCAGCGCTCGCCCTTGGCTGGATTGATGACCGTTTCGTTATAATAGCGCTGACCTGGCATGTGGTAGATACGCTCGCCCGTCACGCTGATATTGCCCTTGATAGTGCAGCCACTCGGCGCGCTAGGGCTGCCCTGACGATGCACTGTCGGAAGAGGATGCTGTTCGGTTTGCGGTATGAGGTAGCTCGCTCCGGCAACGCCGCAAAGCAAGACAGGAATTAGCGCCCGCTGCTCTAACAGCGAACGCCTTCGCCGCCTTATAGGCTTCTGCCCTTGAAGGCCCATAGCCCCTCCCCACTAAGGAGAATGCTACTCCTAAGACTTGGAGTCCAGATAGGGCGGCCTTACCGGTCCTGTGGTGTTCCACAGGATGAACTCGACTTCCTTCCCGGTCACGTCCCGCACGGCTTTCAACAGCGCCTTATGCAGGACGCGCGTCTGGCGATAGTGATCGCAATGCGGCGATATGAACGGCTTCACGATGCTTAGGTGCAGCGCTTCCGCCGCTGCCAGAAAGCGCTCGATTTCAGCCTGCGATAACTGCTTTGACGGTTTCTACCTAGCCATTGCGATCTCCTGCGAGAATCGCTCCACCTAGGATTATCGCCCTACAACTTACCGATGGCGTAGATGGGTTGAAAACGCCTCGGCTAACGGCTGGCGCAGAAGCCAAAATCGTTAAGAAACACCTAATTCTCAAATAGTTAACCACAGCCTGCGATGTTGTCGCCGGGGATTATTGTCATGAACGAACTGCACTTCGGTGACAACCTAGATGTGCTGCGGGCTATGCCTGCTGAATCGGTAGATTTGATCTATCTCGATCCGCCGTTCAATTCGAATGCCAATTACAACGTTCTTTACGGAACGAAACGCGGAGGAGCCTCGAAAGCGCAGTCTCACGCTTTCGAGGATACTTGGAAATGGGGAAAGGACGCTCAACGAGCGTTGGAAGAAACGGCAAAACGGCATCTTGAGGCAGGTGCATTGCTGGACGCTTTTCAGAAGGTATTCGCCGGAAGCGACATGATGGCGTACCTCGCTATGATGGGTGTCCGACTAATTGAGATGCGTCGTGTCCTTAGGCAGGCAGGCACGCTCTATTTGCATTGCGACCCTACCGCTAGCCACTACCTGAAAATTCTTCTCGATTCGATTTTCGGGTCGAGCAGTTACATCAATGAGATTAGTTGGCGGCGAACCACCGCAAAAGCCGACTATGCCCAAGGCGCAACTCATTTTCCAAGAGTTCGCGATATTATTCTCAGATATGCAAAAGACCCGAAAGAACGACAGATATTCAACCAGCAATTCGCGGAATACGATCAAGCATATTTGGCTTCCAAATACCGCCATCTCGACAAAGACGGGCGTCTCTACCGGCTCGACAACCTCACAGGGCCGGGAGGAGCGGCTAAAGGCAATGCCCATTACGAGGTCATGGGCATTGAGCGGTACTGGCGCTATTCGAAAGAAAAAATGGACCAGCTAATTGCTGAAGGCCGCATCATTCAAACAAAGCCCGGCACGGTCCCCCAATTCAAGCGATACCTGGATGAAATGCCCGGCGTTCCTATAAGCGACGATTGGGACAACATCCGCCCGATCAACTCTCAAGCAGGGGAACGTCTTGGTTACTCGACGCAGAAGCCGCTGGCCTTGTTGAAACGGATAATCCAGTCATCGTCCAACGAAGGAGATATCGTCCTCGATCCATTCTGCGGCTGCGGCACAGCCATCGAAGCCGCTCAAGACCTGAAACGCCGATGGATCGGGATTGATGTCACATACCTCGCCATTCATGTGATTGAGGGGCGGTTGCTGAAGTCGTTCGGATCCTCGATCAAAGGAACCTACAAGCTCTATGGCCGGCCAAAGGACGCCGCAGACGCAAGGGCGCTGGCGGGCCGCGATTGGCTGGAATTTCAAAAGTGGGCAGTCTTCACACTTGGAGGCCTACCCAAGGATCGCCCCGGCGCCGACGGCGGCATCGACGGCATTATCCGCTATCACCGGGTTGGCATCGAACAGCCCAACCGTGCAGTGGTATCGGTCAAGGGCGGTCTGCACGTCGGCGTGGATGCCATCCACAAACTCAAATCTGTCGTACAGCGCGAGGGCGCGGAAATCGGCGTTCTAGTGTGTCTCGATCCTCCGACCGCAGCCATGGTCAAAGAAGCCGCATCGGAAAATGAAGTCGGGCCTCCATCGCGCCGCGTACAAAAAATCCAGATCGTAACGATAGAGGGCATGTTTGAGCGGCACCCGATCGACTTGCCGGGAATGCTTGATCCGCCGGAGGCGGTGACTAGTTCGCCGGCTTTCCAGCCAAAGCGTGGCAAGAAGCGAGTTCTCGGTCAGACGGAGCTGCTACTCCCAATCCCGGGAGACCAGACAGTCAGTCATACAGAGGGCAAGCGCAATCGCCCAATCCGTGTAGTGGAAGTTGAAGTCACCCGCCCAGATTATAGGCGGAAGGCAAAATAGCCTTAGCGGTCAAAGGCTAACGCTTGACCTGCCAGAACATGTGCTTGCCAAGCTCTTCACTTGAAATACCCCTAGCGCGATGGTGCCGAAGGCAAGAGCCAACACGCTTGCCGACCGACTTTACAAGGCGCTTGTCAGCCGTGTTCATGCCACGCTCTGCCATGACATGCATCGTGGCGCGCGGAGGCGCGTTTCGGTCGCCCCTCAAAGGTAACTTTGGATGCTGGGGATGTCAGGGTCCTCTTTCGCGCATTCTTGCGCGAAAGAGCGCGCCTGAACGGTGTCGCCCATTTCTTTGGCGGCGTAAAAACACTCAAGCCAGCCGCTAAGTCGTATGGTCTCGTCGAAGCTGCCGATATTGCCCTTTACGAGGTCTATGGCCTTCTGAAATTCACCCTTACCACGAAGCGCCGCAGACTGCCTGACGACGTCTGAGCCAGCGAGATTTGACATGTAGCACCCTCCCAAAAATGACCTCTCCAATTATTATGTTAGGATGCAATTGGCGTCGAGGGTGGGTCAGTGGCGAGGGAGGCTTTACCGAACCGGGTCAGAAGGTTGTTTATCGTCTCTCGAAGGGCAACCTGGACCTGTTCAATGGAAGTTTGGTTTTCACCTTCAGCGACGCCGTTCGAATAGAGATGCCCCTCCCATCTCCCTTTTACGAACTGACCGCCAATAGAATGCTCGCCTGTTTTAACGTTTCTGACGATAGCCAAAAAGCCGTCATCAGGGTGGAGGCGACGGCTGCTGGGAAGTTCGGGAAATGCGAACGGAACGGGTGCTCCCTCCCATTCCAGTTCGGCCGGATTCCGCAGGCGCATTTTCACCCGCCATGCACCAAAATCATATCCGCTTGGCCTGTAGATATGGACGGTTATGCGGTCACTAAGGCGGCCATACTCTGCCTGAACAAATGCCTCAATAAGTTCTCTGGCCTTGGTAGTGGGCTGTACACCCAGCTCTTGGCAGATGCTCTCAAAATCGAGTTTTGTAGCCGACGATATGCGGGCTTTGATAAAACTATTTTTTTCCACTACCAAGTCTCCTGTGGGTACAGGAAACATATTTTGTGTTTCGTGTCTAGTCAACTGAATTTTGAGACAGGCTTGAGTCCTCGTCACGAGGGGCAGGCGTACGCAGATAGCGTTAAAGCGTTGCCTTTGAGACGTCGAAGCCCGGCTACTTCCTTTGCGGAGAGTGTGCGGTCAGTTAGAAGCGCCGCCGCCGCCGCCGCGTCTTTTTCCGAGAGGCGGCGTGGTCTCCCTCCACGCTTGCCTTTACGCTTCGCCTCGGCAAGCCCTGCCTTAGTGCGGCGCACCCAGAGGAAGTCGCGCGGCAGGATTGCGAGGCTGTGCTGCGCGCAGATTGACGCTCACGGTCGACGGCTGCCGAAATCCTGCGCGGTAAGACGTGCAGCATTTGGCGCTGAACGTTGACCGATGGTCCTGACAACAAATCGCCTTGCAGTAGATTCGGTGCGGCATTACGCTATTATTGGGCTTGGGGAGAATCGGTGCGTCCACCGAAACATAAATGGCCGAATACCGACGGCAGCAGAGGTATTCTGATGTTCGCTCAACTTATGGGCGAGATGCTGAATCCAACGACATTTGAAAGTTTTCGTGTCTACTCTCTGGACACGATCGCTCGACTAACAGAAGCGCTAAACCTAATCGATGATGTCAGAAGGCAGCGAGTTCCCCGAGCGGTGCTTGAACCTATCGCGGAAGAGCTTGAATGGTCTTTCAACAAGGATGCTGCGGCGCTCGCTTTGGCGGAGCCAGAAATAAAGTCTCTGATCCGAATCTTGGCTGCAAAAAATACATTCTCTCTCGATGATTTTTCGTCGCATCTGAAGCTGATAACAAAGCTGGTTGGCTCGACTTACAAAACGACGCTTGAAAAGCTGATCCTCCAGATATTCGATCAACCAAACCAGAAAATAGCGATCCGAAAGCTGGCTGGGTTTTACTGTAGCCACATTCTGAACATCGGATATTCGCGACGATTCATCCTGAAAACCGTGAACCGATTTTTCTTCGACTCGCCTGTCCAGCGGATGGGTCGAGCTTCACTCTCCCGCTTTTTCAAGGAATTCGATGGAAAGACGAAGAAGTTTATTGTGCATGCGTTCGTGTCCAAGGATTTGGGCAATTACCTGGGAGGCTTAGGTTTTACGATAAAGGATGCCGAGGATTTGCCCGAAGCACAGATCCACACGCTCGCAATTAATGACAATTATGAGAAATTGCCGGCAGCTCTGGAGATCGCGTTCGATCAGTTCGACCCTGAAGGCGCTATGGAGCATTGCTATCAGATCCTGAGCGCGCAGCGGGCAATATCTTATCTCGACCCGTATGGAATGCATTGTGAGTGGGGAGACACGATGCACGTGACGTTGCATCGGGCAAAGTCCGGTGTCGCAATCACCAAGGGCGATTTTCTCACCAACAAGGCAATCCATTCGGTCCCGAGATCGGGGCATCGCGCCCGGACGATCAGCAATTATGCACGGGAGATTATTGCCAATTTCGACAGCAGCTCGACGGAGAGATTACTGAGTTCAATCAGAACCGCTGCGCTCGCACGGACCTCGCAAAGCCCGGAAAATCGCCTCATATCACTTTGGTCGGCAATTGAGGTTTTGCTGAGCGAACCAAGAGATGACGTCCGCATTGTTCACTACACAAGGCTCATCGTACCCTGCATCGCGCTCAGGCATACGAGGCGGCAGGTCATCGCGGTCTACGACGAACTTCTTATACCGTACAGACACCGGCTAAATCGGCTTTTGAAGTCGATGCCCTCATTCCCGTCAAGTCACGGTCAGCAGGCTTTCGCCGAGCTGATGTTCCTGCCCGAGCACGTAGCCCTGAGGACAGAGCTCTGTCAGCTTTTGGCCGACAATCCATTAGCGCTTCATCGGGTGTGGAAGCTTCACAACGACTACATTGACATCAAGAGCGCGAATAGAACGATGTCTGACCATTTTGATCGCGTTAGATGGCAGGTTCACAGGGTCTACAGGGCTCGAAACCAGCTGGTTCATTCCGGCAAAATGCCGACCTATCTTGAATCGGTAATCCTGAATCTGGCCGAATATTACCGCTCATCAATCGCTACGATTGTGAACCGAGCCAAGCGCGAAACGCATAGTTCAGATATTGACCAGGTGGTGGCAGAAATCGGCATCCGCTACGACATCCTGCGCGGCCATTTCAATGTGAAAGCAGGAATCCCGTTTACTCAGGAGCATATTTCGATGCTCATGGATTTTCCGACAGCGTAGATAGGTCGACGTATCCTTGTGGTGGTGATGGCCCGATCACCTAACCGCTTCGCGAACACACCAGCCGGTGGGACTCTCTACCCATCGATTAACATCGGATTCCCGCCAGCCAGCGCCGTTGACACTGATCTTGATCTGGGCCGGGAACGTGCCTTCGGCGATCTTGCGATAGATGGTTGAACGGGACAGGCCAGTCCTGGCAAGGACGGTTTTGAGGCGAACGATACGATCCGGCTCGGACATAGCTTGCCTGCATCTCACTGGTGGTCGTTGATTTCTGCTGGGACAGACGGGGCGAACCCATGCCGCAGGCAATCAGGTTTGTCGCCTCAGCCGGCTGCGGCGTGGAAACGGCGGCGGATCGGACATGTTTAGATCCCGAGGCCCCGCCCCTTACCGATGCCATGGCTGAACACCAGTTCCGCACCCAAGCGACGACCCGAATCCACGTTGATGCCAAGCTCGCGTTTGCGGTTTGCCAGTAGGGATTCCAGCTGCGGATCGCGCTCAAGGCTCTTGGCCATATCGGACATGGCCGAGCGCGTTGACTTGTAACCGGACATGTCGCCGGCCTGATATTGCTCTCGTCCCGTCCGATCGAGCTTTTGCCAGCGTTCGACGAACCGGTCTGCGCGGCGGCCCGGATCGTTGTCTAGTCCGGTGCGGATTTCCGTCTCAAGCTGGAGAGCAAGCACGATGCGGCTGACCCGGCCGGCCCCCGCCTCGCGGACCAGCTCAGGATTCTTGACGTATGCCGCTTCGGCATCGCGCCAGCCATGCGGACGCACCTTCTCGAAAGCGCTACGGGCATCCCTCAATTCGCGCATCTGCTCGGGACTGCCCTGCCCGTGGGCATTTCCAGTACTGAGGATAGGGTCGATAGCGCGCGCGTGACGCACAAGCGCCTGGGTCCGGGCTCGGCGCATTTCTGCTTCTGGGTTCCCCGGCACATGCGTGTCGCGCGGCGCTCCGCCAGCAAAAGCTTCTCTTCCAGGCGTGGTGCCAACATCTCCGATCTGCGCCCCAACGCTGTCCCTTCCCCGCCCGCGCCCACCTTCCTGGATGGGCTCGCCATCTCCGGGCGAGCGCAACGCGTCCAGCAGCCCGCCGATCCCGTCGCGCAGCTTCTCCGGAACGATCCGACGCACGATCTCGACGACGCGCTCGCGGAACGTGATGCCGCGCCGCTCGGCATAGTGTTGCGCCGGGTCGACCTGCTCGTAATCCGACGCCATGTCCTTGGCGCGGTCGCGTGACAGCGTACGGTCCAGCCGCTCTCGCGTGCTGAAGTCGTCGCCGCCATAATGCAGGTCCATCCCGTCGCGATGTCGCGACAGGGCGACGTAGCTGCCATGCGCGTCCATGCCCGGCGTGGCGAGCACATGCGTGCGGTCGACGGTCATGCCCTGCGCCTTGTGAATGGTCGCGGCATAGCCGTGGTCGATGTGGGCATAGTCTTTCAGGTCGAAGCGGACCGACCTGCCGTCATCGGTGCGAACCGTCATGCTCTGCGTGCTGACTTCTTCCACGATGCCAAGCGTGCCGTTCTTGACGCCGAGCCCGCGCTCGTTGCGCAGGAACATGACGCGGTCGCCGCTGGCGAAGGCCCTTGCACCGCGTTCCACACTCACGTGAACATCGTCGCCGAGATCGCCGGCAATGCGCATGCGCTCGCGCGCTGCCTGGTTGAGCGCACGCACCTCGTCGTTTGTATGGGTGAGAATGATCCGGCTCGCCTCTGGATGCGCCTGCCTGTCGCGATCCCAGCGCTCGACGAGTTCACCTCGCGCCTCATCGCGCGTTGTAGCCTGATGCACCATGCCTTGCGCGTCATAGGCGCTGATTGCGGCACCGATCCTGCCGGTTGCCAGATCGCGCGTTGCATCGCGCTGCCAGTCCTGGCGCTGCCGACGCACCTGGCCGATTTCGACGCCGCCATGACGCTCGTGAATAGATCGGAATGCAGCGCCCGCTTCGATTGCCTGTAGCTGCTGCGGATCGCCGACGAGGACGATCTTTGCGCCAACGTCCGCCGCATGGGAAAGCACGCGCTCCAACTGGCGTGTGCCGACCATGCCGGCCTCATCGATCACCAGGACATCGCGCGCGGTGAGCAGATCGCGGCCCTGTCCCCAGCTGTGCTCCATACTGGCGATTGTGCGCGACGTGATGCCCGATCCGCTTTCGAGATTCTCGGCCGCAATGCCGGAGAGTGCGGCGCCTCGAACCTCGTAGCCGGCTGCGGCCCAAGCCTGGCGCGCAACCCCCAGCATGGCGCTCTTTCCCGTTCCGGCAAAGCCGACGACGACACCAAGACCGCGGCTATTCGTGATGTGATCCAGTGCATCGGTCTGCTCGCCTGAAAGGACAAGGCCGCCTCGCGCTGCACGCGCCAAAGCTGTCTCGCGGTGTGCGTTGCTCACCGCGTGTCGCTCGTTCAAATCGATACGCTCCGCCGCGCGGTGAAGGCGCTGTTCGGTCTCGATCATCTGCCGCGTGGTGAACCGATCGTCGCCGCGTCCGTCCTTGCCGAGTTCGACCAGATCAGGCGCGTTGCTGATGGCGCCCATGACTGCGTTGAACTGCTCCATTCCGTCGCTGTGGCGATGCGAGAACGTCGCAATGTCCTTTCGGGTGAAGGTCGATTGCTGATGCGTGATTGCCTCCAGCGCCACGGATGGATCGGCAATGATGCGCGCGCCATTGTTGCGCGCGATCTCGCGATGCAGTTCGGCGCGATCGGCTTCAGTGCCACCAGCGTCAAGGCCGCTGCCCTCAATGCGTTGAGCTGGTGCACCGATCTGGGTTTGCGGCTCAAGCGCAATGCCCTGCGCTTCCAGACTGCGATGATCGATGCGCGCGTCGATGTCGAGTTCGGCCAGGCGCTCATTGGCCAGTTCCGCCCATCGCTCGCGCCAGCGCTCGACCAACTGGGTAGCATTCCAATCTCGAACCTTGGCGCCAAAGCCATTCTGGTCCACCGACCGCATGGTCAGCATGACATGAGCGTGCGGTTTGGGGCTGCCATCCTCTGCCCTGTCCCAATGCACATTGAGATCGGCGACCATGCCCCGGCTAACAAACTCGGCTTGCACAAAGTCGCGCGCCAGCTCGATGCCCTGTGCCTGGCTCAGTTCGCGCGGCAGAGCAAACTCGACCTCGCGGGCCAGCTGCGCATCCTTGCGCACCTCGAACGCCTCGACGTCGTTCCACAGCCGCTCGCGGTCGCGCCAGGCTTCGGGTGCATTCTCCGGCAGCATCACCTCGGAATGGACGACACCGCGTTTGGCCGAAAAATCATGGCTGCGTTCAATCCGCGCGTCGCGCAACCGCGAGGCCGAGCGGTAGGCGGCGGATGCCACCGCACTGCTCCCAGCCTTGCGGCCAATGACCTTGACGTGAAGATGATAGATCGCCATCGCGACAGGATGTGCGTTGGG